>DATNBQ010000104.1:0-7980 GCA_035571955.1 Urbifossiella sp.
ACCAGGACGCCGATGGAAATCGTGATCCCGGCCAGCGACATGATGTTGGCCTGGATATCGACGATCCCGGCCCGGCGGAGCAGCCACATCATGCTGAACGAAAATAGGACCGACAGCGGCAAAGTGATGCAAATGACGAAGGCGCTGCGGACGTGGGCGAGAATGAGCAGGATCGCCACGGCGGCGATGACCATTTCGTGCCAGGTGACTTCGGCGAGCGTGTGGATGGCGCCGCGGATGAGCCGCGTCCGGTCGTAGGCGGGCACGATCCTCACGCCTTCGGGCAGCCCCGGCTCGAGTTCCGCGATCTTGGCCTTCACGGCCTCGGTGACGCGCAGCGGATTTCCCCCATAGCGCATGAGCACGACGCCGCCGACGACCTCGTTGCCGTTCTTTTCGAAGACCCCGCGGCGAAATGCCGTGCCCAGCTGCACCGAGGCGATCGTCTTGACGTAAATCGGGACGCCGCTCGCTTCCTTGACGAGTGCATTCTCGATGTCGGCCTTGTCGCGAATCCAGCCGATGCCGCGAACGATGTACTCGGCGTTGTTCTTTTGAATGACGCCGCCGGCGGCGGGCAGGTTGGTGCGGCTCACGGCCTCGAACAGTTCGCCGATGGTGACGCCGTAGGCGCGAAGGTCCTCCGGGCGAACATCGACCTGGTATTCCTGCGGCATGCCGCCGACCGGGGCAACCTCGGCGACGCCCGCCGCCGCGGTCAATTGCGGCGCGATGTAGAACTTGTTCAGCGCCCACAATCGCGGCGGATCGACCGGGTGTTTGGGATCGGGTTCGACCGTATACCAGAACACCTGGCCGAGGGCCGTGGCATCCGGGGCGAGATACGGCGTCACCCCCTTGGGCAGGTAATTCGCGGCCTCGGCCAACCGCTCGCTGACCCGCTGCCGGGCGAAGTAGAAATCGGTCGATTCATCGAAGATCAACGCGATCATCGAGAAGTTGAACTCGCTCGACGATCGCACGGCCTTGACGTGGGCCAGCCCCTGCAGCTTCCGCGATAGCGGGTACGAAATCTGGTCCTCGATTTCGCGGGGGCTGCGGCCGGGCCAGTCCGCGAAGACGATGACCTGGTTTTCGCCCAGGTCGGGAACGGCATCGACCGGCGTATCGAGCATGGCGAAGACGCCGAACACCGCCAGCGCCGCCGCGACGATGAGCACGAGGAATCGATTGCGAACGGACGCCTCGATGACGCGTTCGATCATGGCTTGGCCTCCGGCAAAAGCGGAGGCATCCTCTTGAACTGCTCGATCTTCCTCAACATCCCGTCCGGGTCTTTTTGGGCCTTGTTCGGGCACCCCTTGCAGCAGACGAAGATCGAACGCCCCTTGCCGAGTTCGACCTTGATCGGCTTACCCATGCTGCCGATCGGCTTGCCCAGCACCGGGCAAAGCCGCTGCGCTTCGGCGATCTTCCGCTCCTTGGCCGGAAGTTCAGCAAGTCCGGCACGGATGTCGGCAATGTCCTCGGCGGTGAGCTTGAGTGGCGGCAGCGAAGGGGGTGACGAAGGCATCGCCTTCCGCTTGTAAGCCTCGACCTGTTCCAGCGTCCGGGCGGGGTTCGCCTCGGCTTCCGCCCGGCAGGCCTTGCAGCACAGGAACGCCGACTGTCCATTGAGCGCGATGAGCAAAGGTACGCCCATTGTCCCGAGCGGTTCGTGGCGGATCGGGCAAAATCGCTGGGCCTGGGCGCGCTTGCGGTCGGCCGGGGAGAGCTTGGCGATCGCCGCCGCGACCTTCTCCGCTTCGTCGTCGGGCGTCGTCGGCCGCACGACCGCGCCGTTCGATTTCCCTGAGCCGCTGCCGCCGATGTAGATGGAAGCGGCCGCCGGGTTCAAGCGCGTCTCGGCGTCAATGAGAAATGAACCCGCCGTCACGATCCGATCATCTTCATTCAGGCCCGAAACCACGGGATAAAAGGCGACGCCGTCCGGGTCGCTCATCTTGGCGCCGAGCTTCACCGCGACCCCTTCGAAGGTGTTGGGCAGCGATTCCCGGTAGACGACCTTTTGATTCCCCGTGTCGATGACGGCCATTTCGGGGACCGCGAGCACCTTGTCGCCTTGGAGTTGGAGCCGCGCGCCGGCCGGCGTCGTCGCCAGCATCGCGAGCCCCAGGTGCAGCGTGACGGTCGCGCTCATTCCCGGCCGCAGTTCGTGATCGTCGTTCGGCAACTCGAAGCGCACGGTTAATGTTCGCGTCTCGGCATCGACATGGGGAAAGAGGAAGGAAAGCTCGCCATCGAAGACTTTGCCGGGGAAGGCCCGCGTCGTAGCCGTGATGGGAAGGCGGAAGCCGGGTTTGCCGGAGTGCGGATCGTGGCCCCCCGGCGGCAAGAACGACATATCGTCTTCGTAAAGTTGCGCCTGCACCCAGACGGTGCTGAGGTCGGCGACATCGAACAGCGTGCCGCCCTCCTCGACGTATTGCCCTTCGCGCACGGCCTTCTTGAGCACGTGGCCGTCGATCGGCGAACGGACCGTCAGGTGCGTGATCGGCCTGGCGTCGCGGGCGATTCTCTCGATCTGCGCTTCATCGATTCCCCAGAGCCGCAGCCGGTCGCGGGCGTTCCTTTCCAAAGCGGGATTGCTGGACGCGCGGGCATCGAGCAGGTTCTGCACGGTAACGACGAAATCCGGGCTGTACAACTCGACGAGCGGATCGTTTTTGTGCACCATCTGCCCGGTTTGATTCACGAACAGCTTGTCGATGCGGCCTTTCACGCGGGCCGGCACCGTCCGCAGTTTCCGTTCGTCGAACTCGACGGTGCCGACGGTGGTGAGGTCGCGGGTGAGTGCCTGGTACTGCACGGGCGCGGTGCGGACGCCGGCCAATACGACCCGGTAGGGGCTCAGTTGAACGCGGCTCACGGTCCCCGGCGGAAGCGGGTCGTCCGTCATCGCCCCTTTCTTCCGCTTCGAAAGCGGCATGAAGCAGACCGGGCATTTCTCCTTGTTCGAATTCCGCACGATGGTCGGATGCATCGGGCAATAGAACTCGTGATCGGGATCGGCTTCAGCCTCGGCATCGGGATGATGCACGTAGCGTTCGTAGCGGGCCACGAGGTAATCCCACTTCACGATGACGACGCCGATGGCGGCGAGGATGAACAGGAATCGCAGGCGGGCGAGCGGCACGAGAATGAATAGCCGCAATGAGGACGCCGACATGGAAGCCTCGGTGCGCTGTGCGGGCGCGGATGGTGATGGAAGGAGTGCGCAAGGTATCGGATCGCGGCGCTAACAGGTGAGGCGCGTCAAGGAGATGTCGAGTGCGGTTGATGCGCGCGGCACGGACTCGCGGCCAAGGCCGGTTTGAATCGCGTTCGGTGGCGGCAAGAGAGCGAGCGGCATGGCCGTGCCGGCGTCATTGGCGAGAGACGATACCGCCGAACCGCTTGTCGGTGGAATGGCGGGAGCGTTTCCTTCGTCGTCGCAGAGGCAAACCAGGCAGGGACATGGGGAAGCCGCGGGAATGGCCGACGATGCTTCGGGCGCATGATTCCGGCAGCAGCAATCGGCCTTCACCTTGCCGGGCGGACAGCAGCAATGCCGCGGCGCCGGCTCGATCGGCGGCGAAGCGCATGTCGCCGCAGGGAGCGATGGTGGAGTTATCGCTCGCTTACGCTCGCGGCTCGGATTCATTTCGCAGGCTGTCGCGGGAATGAGCGAGCCTATCACGGTGGCGATCACCGTGAGAGGGGAAAAGAATCCTCGGCTTCGGCGCCCCATTGGCATGGCCTTATGCTAACGACTCGTCCGCCTGCCCGTCAATGATGAGTGAAAGATCGTCGGGCACAGCCCGACCTACGAGGCGCCTTGTAGGTCGGGCGTGCCCGACACTCACTCACTGTGTTCTCAAGAACGCCTGTGCCACCAAGACACTACCGCGGAATTCCGCGCAAGCGAACCCCGGAACCGCGCTCACCCCGTGTCAATGCGGCCGGGCCTCAAAGGAACGAGGCCCACAAGCTGGTCAGGAGGACCACTCATGTTCAAGAACACATTTCGTCCGACGCTGGAAGAACTGAACGCCCGCGATGTCCCGAGCGCCGGCGGAATCGTCCCGCCGCCCAGTGTATCCGCTCCGGTGCAGGTTCTGGCGCCCGCACACCATCCACTCGTCGGCCTCGCCAACGGCAACTACACGCTGACGAACTCGGCGGCGGCCGGCGCGTCGATTGAACTCTCCGGGCCGATCACCCTGGCTGGCCTCGGCACTTTCCAGATGACCGGTTCGCTGCACGGTGCCGGACCCGCGGGAGGCCGAGCGACCGGCCAACTGATACTGACCAATCAGTATGGCTCGCTGACAGTCGATCTCCACAGCGGCATTCGGCCGGCTCAGAGTGCGATTCCCTCGGAACTGGTCTATTCGATTTCCGGCGGCACGGGCGCTTATGCCCAGACCAAGGGGTACGGCGTCGCCGATTTCGCGTTCGTTCCGGCCACGGTCGTCTACGGCACCCCGCATACCGGTTACTTTTGGATGAAGCTCTCCTAGGCGAAATCATTCGCTCGGCGCAATGATTTCCAATTGCGCCTTGCCCCGACCGCCCCCCGCTGGGGATAATGCCTCTGTCACCCCCGGAGGTATGCCGATGCGATCCCGCAGCTTGTTCGCCATTGCCGTCGCGTTCGTTCTGGCCGGCCCGGCGATCGCCTGCCCCTTCTGCTCGGCCACCGGCGAAACGCTCGCCGGCGAGGTCGCCCAGGCCGACTTCATCGTCTACGGCACCCTCGGCAACGCCCAACGCGACCCCAGCGAATTCAACAAGGGCACCACCGACCTCAAGATCGAACTCGTCATCAAGGACAACGAATACCTGAAGGGGCGGAAGTCCGTCACCATTCCGAAATTCCTCCAAGCCTCGAAGAAAGACGCCAAGCAACTCGTCTTTTTCAAGGTCTACGACGGCAAGCTGGACGCCTATCGCGGCGACGAAGTGGGCGGCGACAGCAAGCTCCCCGAGTACCTCAAGGGCGCGATCGCCGTCCGTTCCAAGGATGTGCAAACGCGGCTTCGCTACTGCTTCGATTACCTCGAATCGTCGGACTTGGTGATCAGCAGCGACGCCTACACCGAGTTCGCGATGGCCGATTACAAGGAGCTCGGCGACTTCGCCAAGACGCTGGCCAAGGATAGCTCCAAGAGCAAGCAGGTGCTGGCATGGCTCAAGGATCCGAACGCGCGGGCCACGCGGTTCGGCCTTTACGGCCTGATTCTCGGCCACTGCGGCAAGGCCGATGACGCCAAGGCTCTGCGGGCGCTGCTCGACGATTCCACGCGGTCCTATTCGAGCGGCCTCGACGGCGTGGTGGCCGGTTACGTGCTGCTCGATCCCAAGGCCGGCTGGGAGTATCTGCTGACGATCGTCGGCGACGCCAAGAAGGACTTCTCCGTGCGCTACGCCGGTCTGCGGACGGTGCGGTTCTTCTGGGAGAATCGGCCGGACGTGATTCCCGGCAAACAGGTGCTTGCCGCCATGCAAGCGCTGATGACCCAGCCGGACCTGGCCGACTTACCCATCGAGGATTTGCGCAAGTGGAAGCAGTGGGACCAGGCGCCGACGGTGCTCAAGTACGGCGCGGCGGAGAGCCACGCCTCGATTCCGATCGTTTACCGGGCGATTTTGAAATTCGCGCTGTCGGCAGCCCAGGCCGACCCGAAGAATGCGGCGGCCGCGGAATTCGTGGCCAAGGCCCGCGCCAAGGATGCCAAGAAAGTCGAGTTCCTGGAGAGCCTGCTCAAGGACGAACAGAAACCGATCCCCGCGCCGGCCAAATCGAAGTAAAAGCGAGCGAACCATGACGCCAGAAGCCATTCCGATTAGCGCCACGACCCGGACTCTGTTGAGCGAGTTGTCCGTTCGCACAGGTCGTTCGACGACGGAGTTGGTCGCCGAGGCCGTTGAAGAATACCGAAGACCGCACCTTCCCAATCCCTCGCAACCAATTGAATCGGTCGCTGGCATCATGCCAGAAGAGGTGTGGGAAGCCGCTGCCGAGGCCGACGCCGGGAAACTGACGGCGCACGACGCGGTTTTCTCGCAGCTCCGGCAGAGGCCATGAGCTACCGATTGCTTTACACCGACAAGGCGGTTCGCCAGCTCGGGGAGTTGCCGGTCGAGTTCGTTGAGAATGTCGAGAAACAACTATTGGCGCTGGCCGATTCGCTGTCGCACTGGGCATCCCTATCGCGTCGCCGCCGTTTCCCCCGCGCGGCCAACTTTACCATTTCGAACTCGTCGATTCGATTGCCGATCTGTGGTTTTTTACCGTCATCTTTCGCTACTCTCAGGATGAAACGGCTCTCCACGTTTTGAGCATTACCTGGAGAGAAATGATCGAGCAATAGGTGTCACCCGCCAACGAATTTGCGCGGCGTCCGTTCCACTTCATGGTGTCGTGCCGCTGTGCCACCATGGAGCCAACCATGTCGCTGAAGATTCGCCGCCTGGCCGTCGTGGGTGTTGGGATCGCAAGCGTCGGGCTATTTCTGTCCGCGGCCGACGATCCGAAAAAGCCGGCCGTCAAGGGCGTTGTTCAGAACGCTGCAGTACCGAAGGCGCCGGTCGACGGCGCTGCGGCACTCGCGAAACCCTTCGGCAAAACGGCGCCGGAAGGGAAGATGAAACTGAAGGACATCCTGGCCGTCATCGAAGACCAGACAGGGCTTATCGTTCGCGTCGATCAGGCGGCTCTTCGAAACCTCCTCACCCTCACCGCCGGGGAAGCGGAAGCAGATGAGGTCGTGCGGCAGCGAATCTCAGCGATCTCGGACACCAGTGTAGCGCTCCCGCGGCAAGTCGATCGAATTCCCATGCGCGATGTGCTGACCGACGCCTTGAGCGCCACTGCTGAACGCCCTTGGACCTATCAGATTCGCGGCTCGCAACTCGTCATTCTGCCGGCGTATCTTGTTCCCGGACAACCGGGCCAGAGCCTTATCTACCCTTCGCTGAACCCGGACGAACCTCCTCCGGAACCATTCCTTCCTCAAGGTTTCAGGGATTCCCAAATCTACGGCCTCACGGTTCGCCTCACGATGCAGCAGCAACCGCTGGCCGAGGTGCTCACGGAGTTGCGGAAGCAAACCGGGGCCAACATCATGCTCGATCCGCGCTGTGAAACTCAACTGAAGGAGAAGAAGCCGTTGCTGGATGTGGCGCTCGCCGACGTGCGGCTCTTCGACGCCCTGCGGGTGGTCGCCGACATGGCGGGCTTGAAGATGGTTTACGCGGGGAACGTCTATTACATCACGACGGTAGCGAACGCAAAATCATTCGAACCGGGCTCGGCCTACGAGCCGCCGCCCAAGAAAGCCCCTGCCGCGACTCCACCGTGCGCACCCGCACCGACGCCGGCGCAACCGGTTGCTCCAAAGACGTGACCTACCAATCGACCACCGAGCCGTCGTCGTCGTCGTAGCTCTCGGTGCTCCGCCACTTGTGGCCGATCTTCTTGGCCAACGCGGCCTCGTCCAGTTCGATGCCGAGCCCCGGGCCAGACGGCACATCCACGTAGCCGTTCTTCACCACGAACGGCGTCTTCAAGTATCCCTCGCCGAGGCTGACTTGCTCCTGGCAGAGAAAGTTCGGGATCGAGGCGGCCAGTTGAATTCCGGCGGCGAGCGAGATCGGCCCGAGCGGATTGTGCGGGGCGATGGCCGCGTAATAAGCCTCGGCCATGCCGGCGATCAGCCGCACCTCGGTGATGCCGCCGGCGTGGCACAGGTCCGGCTGCAGCACCGTCGCCGCCCTTTTTTCCAACACTTCTCGAAAGCCCCACTTCGTGAAGACGCGCTCGCCGGTGGCGATCGGCAGGTTGGTGCCGCGGGCGATGTCGGCCATGACGTCGTGGTTCTGGCAGTTGATCGGCTCCTCGACGAACATCGGCTGGTGCGGCTCCAGCCCCTTGATCAGCAGCTTGGCCAGGGCCGGGCTGACCTTGCCGTGGAA
>DATNBQ010000105.1:0-2313 GCA_035571955.1 Urbifossiella sp.
TTCCATCAGTCGAAGCACGGGCAGGCCGACAACTCCGGCAAAATCAAGAGAGCTTCGCATTGCCGATCTCGCCATCTCATCGCAGCCGAACGCCTCGACTATTTCCACCAAGCCTAATTGGGTTGAATGCAGGCGAACCCATCCCCCTTGCATCTCCCCAAAGTTGGTCTCAATGTTTCGGGTTCTCCTGGTCACCAATTGCTCAAACAATTCCAATTTCACAACGATCGCTTGCGCCGATCCAGTGTCCGCAAGCAGATCTAAATCCAGCGGCTGCCCGGTTCGGTCCAAAAATCTCAAGCTCAACCAAGACCTGAGTGGGCAGCCTTTGTACGGATTCCGCTGTTCGCTCATTGGAAGATGTTCTTCAAAATCGGGCTCAGAATGTCCACATATTCGGGCGTGTCGTCGCCAGCGATCACTACCATAGTCTTGAGGGGTTCGAAGCCCAGCTCGTTTAACTTCTCGTCGATCGCATCAAACGTCTCCGCATCGGCGACGATCTTCCCGTCGGCGAAACCGATGAACCGTCCCTTTGGATAATTCGAGTCGATCTCACTCCGCATCCGCTTATACGCCGCCTGATTTACACGGTTCTCTTCCTCGTACTGCATACGTCCCCCTTACTCAGTTACTTCACCAGCGCTGCGATCGGTTCGACGCCAGGGTTGACGAGCGGCACCGGCCGCTGGCCGACGTAATAATTCTTCTGCGGGTTGATGCCCAGGTTCGAATAGATGGTGGCGAACAAACTGCCGGCGTCCACTTCCTCGGCGGTCACGGTATTCCCCTTGGGGTCGGTCTTGCCGTAGACCGCGCCGCCTTTGGCGCCGCCGCCGGTCAGGGTCGTACTCCAGGCGCTGGCGAAGTGATCGCGGCCCAGGCTCGCGTTGATTCCCGGCGTCCGGCCGAACTCCGAGAGCGTCACAATCATCACGTCGTCGAAGAGGCCGCGTTCCTTCAAATCGTCGATCAGCGTGGCCATCACGTGATCGAGTTCGGGGACCATTTCCTGGTGCGTTTCGAAGTTCTGGCCGTGGCTGTCCCACCAGGCGCGGCCGACGCGGACGAACGGCACGCCGGCTTCCACCAGCCGCCGGGCGATCATCACCTGCTCCGCGAACTGGCCCTTGCCGTAGCGGTCGCGGACCTTCTGCGGTTCCTGGGAGATGTCGAAGAGCTTCTCGCTGGCCATGATGCCGCGGACGCGTTCGTACGCTTCGCCCTGGCTGTTCATGGCGTCCGACTGGCGGCCCTTGGCGAATTGCTTGCCGAGCAAATCGCGGAGATCGGCGCGTTCCTTGTGGTCGAGATCGGTAATGGAATCGAGCTTGCGAATGAACTCTGGTGTGTTGTTGGTGGTGAGTTCCATGGGGCCGAAGCGAGCGCCGAGGAAACCGGGGTCGCCGGGAGACATGCCGCGGCCTTCGGTCTGCGTGTAGAAGGTGACGTAATCGGGGACCTTGCTGTCGGCGCGGCCCATTTCGCGGGCCATCACGGCGCCAAGGTCCGGGTAGCGGAGGCTCGCTTCATTGCGGCGGCCGCGCATCATCGTCACCGCGGCGCTGCCGTGGTCGCCGTTCTTGGTGTTCAGCCCGCGGATGGTGCAGACGTTCTTCATCCGCTTGGCCATCTCCGGCATCAGTTCGGAGATGCGCAGGCCGGGCACATCGGTGGCGATGGAGCGGAATGGACCGCCGGTGCTGGCGCCCGGTTTGGGGTCGAAGGTTTCCAGCTGGCTGATGCCGCCGGCGAGCCAGAGCAGGATGATGCGCTTCTGGCTCTTCTTCAGTTGGCCGGCGAGCGCCGGGCTGCCGAGCACATCGAGGCCGGTCATATCGGCGGCCGCCGCGGCGCCGAGTCCCGCGGCGCCGAGGAACGCACGGCGCGTGTAAGCGTGTTCCGGGGAACCACAGAAACGGTGGGAGAACATGGGAAACTCCGAGATCGGGTATTCGGGTATCGGGTGTATCGGGTATGGGAATCGGCTTCAACTCGTTTCCAGAGATTCAGCAAGTCTCCGTAACATCTGACCCACTCGTTGACGCCGATTCTCGGCCGTAAATGGCCGCTAACACCCCCTCTTTGCGGAAATCCTCGATCTTTTCGCGGCAATTAAAAATTGGAGGCCGCTTTTTTTGTTTCGAGGCAGTCGCGCATTTGCCGTAAGTACCATGATGCCTGTGCCTTTCGCGACTTTCTTCGCTTCGCCGCGGCGCGGCCGCGCGGCCATCATTCACCTTCCAATTTTGACGCAACTGGCGATCTCGCATCGACTTCCGACTTGAACCGATCGAGGCCGCTTGCGGCCGA
>DATNBQ010000106.1:0-2788 GCA_035571955.1 Urbifossiella sp.
TTGTGGGATCGGCGACTCTTGTGGGGCCTCGTGGTTTTCGCGCTGATCGCTGGGCCGTGGTATGGGCTGATCACCGCCGAGACCCGCGGCGCCTGGGCGAAGGCGTTTTTCTTGAACGAAAACTGGAACCGGGCGCTAACGTCGATGGAAGATCATCGCGGGCCGATCTTCTATCACGCCGCGGCACTGTTCGCGCTCTTTGCGCCGTGGAGCGCGTTCCTGATCCCGGCATTGTGGTACGGCTTCCGAGACAGCCAGAAGCCCTTGGGGAACCACCCCCCACCCGCCATCTCGCTGCCCTCGATGGCGACCTCCCCCGCAAGGGGGGAGGTGGGGGGTGCTTGTGACGCCAACCGCGGCGAGAGATTTCTACTCTGCTGGTTCGCCGCGTACCTGGTCTTCTTCTCGCTCGTCCGCACCAAGTTGCCGAACTACGTGTTGCCGCTCTATCCTGCCCTGGCGATTCTGACGGCGCGGTTTCTGGTGCGATGGCGCGACGGCGGCTTAACCCTACCGCGATGGCTGATGCCCGCGACGACCGCCGGCATGGCACTCGTTGGAATCGCGATCGCCGGCGGCTTGCTCGCCGCGGGGGGCGTGCTGCCGATTGGTTCGATGCGGACGTTCCCCGGGCTGGAGCGATGGGCGGTGCTGGGCGCGATACCGCTGGCCGGGGCGATCGTCATGGCGTGGCGGCTGCGCGCCGGGCATCGCCGCGGTTTCATCTCGGCCGCGACAGCAACCGCTCTCGTGCTCACGACCGTGATCGCCGCCTTCCCGGCACTCACGATGGACCGCTACAAGGCGCCGCGCGAACTGACTCGCGCCTGCGGCCTTCCGGATTCCACCCGCGACATCCGCCTGGCCGCCTTCGACTGGTTCCAACCGAGCATCGTCTTTTACTCGGGAAGAGAAGTCGTCAAGCTGCCGACCCCCGAGAAGGCCGTGGAGTTCCTGGCCGCGCCGACTCCGGCCTTCCTCTTCGTCTCGGAGACCGCCTGGAACGCCTGGCGGGAAGGTCAGGCCATTCCGGACTATCGCGTCGTTGCCCGCTGTTTCGACTTCTATCGGAACTGCCACGTGCTCGCGATCAGCAACGAGCCGCCACCACCGGAATAATCCGTCCATTTTTTCCCAACCGCGCCGTCGTTACCGCTTGACCAAACTGCCAACTTCGTCTTAAAAGAGAGTTGATGTCTCCGCTCGCACTCCGTCGGATGGCCGCACTGGTCGTGCTGGGGTTGCTGATAACCAGCTTCCCGGCGCGGGTAGGCCTGTTCGGTGCGTGCCCGGTTTGCGGCCAGTTCCACGAGAAGGTGCTCGTCGTTCGCCTGGGCGATGCTCCATCGGACACTGTTCCGGACGATTCGCCGGATCAGGACGACAGCCGCGCCGCCGATGGCTGCTTCCCACCTCTTCCGTACTGTCCGACGGTAATCGGGTCGCCTGTGGCAATGGACTATGCCTCCGGCGATTCCCTTCGCGTGCAATCCGATTCGCAAATCGCCTCGATTCCCGCCCTGGCGTTGATCCGACCTCCGCGCGTGTAATCCATTTCCCAAGCGCGCTCCGCTCCGCAGACTCCGCGTCGCGGCTAATTCGTTATCCATCCGCGGTCCCACCGCGCCGGTTCCACCATTAAACAGGGCCATGTCATGGGTCTTCGCATCGTAACCTGGTGCCTCGGCCGCATTCCGACGCTGATCGTCTGGGCGGGGCTCGTCGCCCTCTTCATCTACGGCGCCACCCACAACTGGCGATTCTTCCAGGCCGAGGAAAAGCCCAAGGAAGCTAAGGAGGAAACCGAACCGGCCAAGGAAGAGCCGTTCTCTTCCTACATTCAGGATCGGCCGTTCGACGTGCCGGTGCGGGTGACGCACGACCCGAAGACCTGTCCGGTCGGCAAGAAGCCGGTCGAGTTCAAGTCGCCCGAATCGGCAGCGTTGGCAGGCATCGCGACCATAAAGCTCGAGCCGCGCTCGGTCGCGCTGACCATCGAGGCGCACGGCGAAGTGATGCAAGACCCCTACGCTACGGCGAAGGTGTCGCCGCGGGTCGGCGGCGTGTTCGTGTCCATCGAGAAGCAACTTGGCGACCCCGTCCGGACCGGTGAACTGCTCGCGCTCATCGAATCGGCGGACGTGGGCAAGGCGAAGGCGGCGTATGTGACGGCCAAGGCGGCCCTCGAATCGCGCGAGGCCGAGCGGGCACTCTTGGAAGCGGGAAAAAGCCCGCCGGGAAGCGTCGTGAAGGCCGAATCCGCGGTGCGGGAAGCGCGGGCGGCCCTCTTCGCCGCGCGGCAAGCGATCACTAATCTCGGTCTGCCGCTTCCCACGACCGCCGAGGAACGCCTGCCCGATGAGGCCTTCGCCCAGGCCCTGGAACAACTCGGCATCCCCGCCGACAAGCGCCGCGCACTCGAAGTATCGCTCCGCATCCAGGGGAAGCCGCTGCCGACGAACTTGTTGCCGCTCTTCAGCCCGCTCGATGGCGCGGTCGTCAACCGCGTCGGCGTCGTGGGGGAAACCGTCGCCGCCCTACAACTCATCTTCGAGGTCGGCGATCCGACCCGCGTCCAGGTGTTCCTCGACGTTCGCCAGGAAGACATGGGGCAAATTGCCCTCGGCCAGTGCCTGACTTTCCGCGTCGAGGGCGGCGCCCAGTTGCCCGCGGTGTCCGGCAAACTCGACTGGATCAGCCCAACCGTGGACGAAAAGACGCGGACGGTGCGGGTGCGGGCGCGGGTATCGAACCCCGGCGGCCGGCTCAAGCGCGGCGCGTTCGGCGC
>DATNBQ010000107.1:0-2188 GCA_035571955.1 Urbifossiella sp.
CCCGCTGCCCAGCGCGACCCCGCCGTCAAGCCCGTCGAACTCTGGGACCTGGTCAGTGCCTTCGCCCGGCTCATGCGCGAAACGCAATCGCTGCAGCCGGCCACCATCGCAGTCGACGACACGCCGCAGTACATCTATGAAGGCCAGATCAAGGAACGGGTGCGGCGCGAAGGGTGCATCGAGTTCACCGCGGTGTTCGAGCCGCCTTATTCCAAGGCCCGGCTCATCGGCATCTTCCTGGCCATCCTGGAACTGATTCGCCACCGGGCCATCGGTCTCGAACAAGCCGAGGGTGAAGAGACAATCTGGCTCGTTGTGCTTGCCGAACCCGTGGATATTCCTTCATCAACCTCCGAGGCATCCCCATGAAATACGCCATCTGCAACGAGACATTCGAGGGTTGGGAGCATGCCCGGGTCTGCCAGCGAGTGGCGGAACTGGGCTACGGCGGGCTCGAAGTGGCGCCGTTCACACTGGCGCCGCGAATCACGGATGTGAGTAACTCGCAGCGTTCCGAACTCCGCCGCCAGGCGGAGGCCGCTGGAATCCAGATCATCGGTCTCCACTGGCTGCTGGCCAAGACGCAGGGCTTCCATCTCACTTCGCCGGACGCTGCCATTCGCAGGACGACTGGCCAATACCTGGCGGAACTGGCCCGCGCCGCGGCCGACCTGGGCGGAAACCTGCTCGTCCTCGGTTCGCCGCTGCAGCGCAATCTCGCCGAGGGAATCGACCGCGAACGCGGCAACGAACTCGCCGCCGACACCATTTCGCACTGCCTCAAGGCCCTCGAAGATGCACAAGTCTACCTGCTCCTGGAACCGCTGGGGCCGTCCGACACCAACTTCATGACCACGGCGGCGGAGGGGGTCGCGCTGGCCCAGCGAATCGGCCATCCCTTCGTCCAGTTGCATCTCGATGTCAAGGCGATGTCATCGGAAGCGATCCCGGTGCCGGACATCATCCGCGCGAACGCCGGGCACATGCGCCACTTCCACGCCAACGATCCGAACCTCCGCGGCCCCGGCTTCGGCAAGGTCGATTTCAAGCCGATCTTCCAGGCCCTGAAGGACATTCGCTACGGCGGCTGGGTGTCGGTGGAAGTCTTCGATTACACGCCCGACCCGGATACCATCGCCCGCGGAAGCATCCGTTACATGCGCGAATGCGAGTGAGAGAGATTAGCCGCGAGGCGGAGCCGAGCGCGACGACTACAATCGGCGATGAACTGCTCAATGACCTTCCGGCCTTTCGGCCCGATCATCACCGCGCGGTCTTTGCCGTGGTGAAGCGTCTTGTGCTGAACTAGCCGGTAGACCCACGGCTCGGCGGATCGGTCGACGTCGGCCAGTCGAAGCCGGCAGACTTCTCCGGGCCTCATGCCGGTGACGCGCTGCAGTTCGACCATCGCGCGAACGTGCCGGTTGAGGGACGGAATTGTGGAATCAACTGTGGAAGGATCGACGGGCTTGACGGGGTCGGTTTCCCGCGCTTCGGTTCGGCCCTTCTTCAGGCCGGGCACTGCGGCGAGGGCGTAGTGAACCTCGGCGGGAATCATCTGCTCGGCGACGGCCCACTTGAAGATTCGTTCCAACCGGCCCATCCGCTGGTTAATGACGCCGCGCGACCAGCCGGCCAGGATCATCTTTTGACGGACGGCCTTGAAGTTCAGCGGCCCGAACTCCGCGGCGAGCGTCTCCCCGTACAGTTCTCGAGTGTGCCGGATTACCAGTTCGTACTCTCGAACCTCGGACGTTTCGCGGCCGTCCGGCATGCGGTAATGCTGCTTTGCCCACTCCCGGAAGGCGAACATCACCTCGGCAACGCACGCCGGTTCATCGGTGGCCTCCGCAGTGAAGGGCGACGCTTGCAGTTCAAGTACCAGCCGGCCGAACGCCCCCTTTGGATTCGGCAGAGTTGTACCGGCCCGGCAAAAGTTTGTCGCGACGCTTGCCGAGCGGATCAGTCCAGACGGCGCGGGCGCGACCGGATTGCCTGTGTTTGAGGTAGCTGGGCGTGGGTTTTCGACTTGACATGGGGATGCGCTCCCGATTCTGCCAACTGGGGATTGTTTCCACAGTTGGCGTCGTCTGGAAGCCGCATCCGCTACACCGCGGAGTAAGCGTAAACCGCTTCGGCTAAGGCCTTTTCTTTCAGTGCCCCCTCTCGGGCTCGAACCGAGGACCCG
>DATNBQ010000108.1:0-6832 GCA_035571955.1 Urbifossiella sp.
ACCCGTGGTCGCCATCCTGGCCGGCATCAACGGTGCGGGAAAAACCACGGCCTCGCGCGAAATCCTTCAGGATGTGCTCCGCATTCCTGCGTTCGTGAATGCAGATACCATTGCACGCGGACTGAACGCATTCGACGTCGAATCCGAGGCGGCGAACGCCGGGCGCATCATGTTGGACCAGTTGCACAAACTGGCTGGCAGACGGCAATCGTTCTCTTTCGAGACGACGCTGGCCGGGCGGGCATACGCCAGTTGGTTGAAAAGTCTCCGCGTTACCGGGTACGAGGTGTACCTGTTCTACTACTGGCTCGAGAGTGCCGAGACCGCCATCGGCCGCGTCGCCGGGCGCGTGCGCGCCGGCGGACACCACATCCCCGAGGAAACGATCCGGCGGCGGTACCGTCTGAGCGCTCGCAACTTTTTTCAGCTCTATCGACCTATCGCGGATCAGTGGAGAGTCTACGATAATACTCATGGGGAGCCGAGGTTGTTGGCGTTCGGCATCGAGGACCGCGAACACGTACTGGATGGCGATCGCTGGCAGGACTTCACACGGAGCGCCGATGATGATTGACGTGAAAGAAGAACAACTGGCAGACATCCTGGCTTTGAATGCAGAACTGGATGCGGCCCATGAGAAGGCCGCGCGTTCGGCGCGCCTCGAACATGCGCGGATGGGGCGTTCGGTTTGCGAATCGCACGACGGCCAGATAGTATGGCTTACCCCCGAGGAAATCTTCGCAAGTTACGGCCTCGATGCGAACGGTAAGCCCAAATAAGCGGGGATTCGCCTCGCGTTCCGCCATTTCCAATAAATCTTCCGAATTCGCGCGAACCCGCTGCGAACCCCTTGCGTCCGAGAGAAATACCGGCGACGGGTTCGCCTGTAATGCCGGTACGAAATTCGGGTAAAATAGAGTGAGAAACGGTTGTATCGCCGTCCGATGGTCGATATCATCATCGATCCGGCTGCGACCCCGTTAACTCGAACTGCCTTGTTCCTTTCAACGTTCGCTGGAGGTGTGCGATGGCCACGATCCTCAAGAACCTGGTGACGAAGACCGCGACGGCGACCGGCGTGAAGCTGGCCGCTCCGGCCGATCGCATCGGTTCGGGGCTCGTGAATGTCGCCTCGTATCCAGCGGAAGTCCTGTCCCCGGGGCAATTCCCGTTGCCCCAGTGTCCGGGTTCGGAAGCGAACCGCGGGCATCGGCAGGAGCTATCCGCGCCGCGGATGCGCATGCATCCGTGGGCGATGGCGACAGCCGTGCCCCCGGCCGGTCCGGCCGGACATCCTGCTTCCTCGGCTTACCGCGGACCCTGGTCGATTCAACCGACCAAACGGTCCTTAGTGAGTCGGGCGAGTTTCCCAGCGGCTCCCAGAATCCGCGAGCGCGTCGGCGACTGCCAATCGCCCGACCGCCGCGGCGACCGATGGGCCGCGATGTCATGGGAAGCGACCCCGATCGCGGCCGCCGCATTCTGAGGCAACGCACGGCTTAAAAACGCAACGACCACCGCGACTTCCATCGCAGTCCGCGTTTTTTGACGCCGCGACGTTCCACCGGGAACCCTGGTTTTCATTATCACGCTTGGTCCCTTGCTGCGTTGACCGTTGCGCTTAGGCCGCACGGTGCGCCGGCGCCCACGAACAGACGGGCGGTTCGCCGCCCAGTCGTTCGGGATAGCCGCCGCCGCATGTGACGCCGATCGCAATTCAACGCTCTCGCTTCGCGGAAGCGTTTCCCCCTCACTGATCCGGGGTGGAAGACGTTTTCCGAAGTTCCAAGTTCCAAGTCTCAACGGGAAGGATCGGACGGGAGCGATCGCCATGGGCTGGGACGAAATCATCGAACTCGTCGAGCGGGCCAAGGTCGGCGACCGGGCGGCATACGGGGAACTGGTCGAGCGGTTCCAGGGTAGCGTCTACGCCATGGCGCTCGCCCGGGTGCGGAATCCGCTGGAGGCTCAGGAGCTCGCGCAGGACGTGTTCGTGCACGCGATGCGGAAGTTGCCGCAGCTCCGCGATCCGCGCTGCTTCGCCGGCTGGTTGCGGCGGATCACCGCGCGGATGGCCATCAACCGCTTGACGCGGCGCGGGCCGCTGTTCGGCGCGGAGTCGGAGTTCCTCGACGCCATCGCGGCCAAGTGCCGCACGGCCGAGGAGCACGCCACGGTCGGCGAAGCGGTCGGGCAGTTGAAGGTCGGGCTCGCCCGGCTCAAGGCGCTCGATCGCCTCACGCTCGAGGCGTTCTACCTTCGCGGCAAGAGCTTGAAGCAGATGGCTCGCGACTTCGAGGTGCCGACCGGCACCATCAAGCGGCGTCTGCACGTGGCCCGGCAGCGCCTCCGCGAGCAGTTGGAAGACCTCGACCCGAGCCTCGCGGAGCGATTCGCCGAGGCCGGCGTCGAACTCGCCGTGTAATTCTTCGCTAAAGCCGCTAGCGGTTGGGATCGGTGGCACAGGCATTCTTGCCTGTGCCAGTTATGGAGCACAGGAATGCCTGTGCCACCATTTCGGTCCCAGTCACAAGCGGCTTCGCGAACTACATTGAACCCCATGTCTTCTCCCAATCGCTTCCTCGTTTCCTTCGACGCCCGCACCACATTTCATCGCTTCACGGATGTCCTGGTGATCGGCGCTGGCATCGCCGGCCTTCGCGCCGCCCTCGCCGTGCCCGCGGACCTGAACGTCGTCGTCGTCACCAAAGACCGCATCACCGAGAGCAACAGTTCCTACGCCCAGGGCGGCATCGCCGGCGTTCTTTCCCCGGAAGACCGCTTCGAGGACCACGTCGAGGATACGCTGATTGCCGGGGATGGCCTGTGCGATCGCGAAGTGGTGGAGCGCGTGGTGCACGAGGCGCCAGAGCAGATCGAGCAACTCGTGAAGTGGGGTACGCGCTTCGACGAGGAGAACGGGCATTTGGCCCTGACGCGCGAGGGCGGACACAGCCATCGGCGGATCGTCCACGCGCTCGGCGATGCCACCGGGTTCGAAGTGATGCGGGCGATCATCGAGAAAGCCCGCGCCGCGCCGAACATCACCATTCACGACGACACGTTCACCATCGATTTGCTAACGGCGGGGATCGGGGATCGGGGATCGGGAATCGAAGAATTCGAATCCGGAACTCGATCCGAAATCCGAAAACCGAAAGCCGATCCCCGATGCACCGGCGCGATCGTCTGGCATCCGACTTACGGCAAGCTGCTTTTATGGGCGAAGCAAACCATCCTGGCGTCCGGCGGTTGCGGCATGGTTTATCGGGAAACGACCAATCCGCTGGTGGCCACGGGGGACGGCATGGCGGCGGCATACCGCGCCGGCGCCATACTCCGCGACATGGAGTTCATGCAGTTTCACCCGACGGTGCTCTACGTGGCCGGGGCGGCGCGATCGCTCATCAGCGAGGCGGTCCGCGGCGAAGGGGCGTTTCTCCGCGATGTCAACGGCGACCGCTTCATGCCGAAAGAAGACCCGCGCGGCGAACTCGCCCCCCGCGACATCGTCGCCCGCGCCATCTTCCGCGTCATGGAAGCCACCCAGCACCCGAACGTTTATCTCGACCTGTCGCACCTCGATCCGGCAATGGTTCGCACGCGCTTTCCCGGCATCGCCAGGGCGTGCCGCGGCTTTGGCCTCGACATTGCCACGGATCGCATTCCGGTACGGCCCGGCGCCCATTACATGATCGGCGGCGTGAAGGTCGATGCCGTTGGGCGAACGAGCTTGCCGGGATTGTGGGCGGCGGGCGAAGTGTCGTCGAGCGGCCTGCATGGGGCGAACCGCCTGGCGTCCAACAGCTTAATCGAGGGGCTGGTGTATGGAACGCACTGCGGCGAAGGCGCCGCGGAAGCCGTTCGGGCGACCCCGGCGATACTCGCCGTGCCGCCGCTTCGGAATAGCATTCCGCCCGACGATTCCGGGGAACAGGTCGATGTCGCCGACTTGACCAACGCCTTGCGCTCGCTGATGGTGCGGAACATGGGAATCGTCCGCAAGGAGAGCCGCTTGCTGGAGGCGCAGCGCGACGTCGGCTTCTGGTGTCGATATGCCCTGGGTCGCGAATTCCCCGGCAAACCCGGCTGGGAACTGCAGAACCTGCTCACCGTTGCCCGGCTCATGATCGACGCCGCCCGCATCCGGGACGAATCCCGCGGCACCCACTTCCGCAGCGACTTCCCAATGAAGAACGATGCCCGCTGGGGCCTGCGCCACGTCGAAAGCTCTCTCTCGTTGACAGAATGACGCCTTTCCGAAGATAATTCATCCAGGTGCATGGAGTTTCGAGAAATGTCGACTGCTGCCGCGATCCCTGTTGCCCCGGCCACACTGAGCGATCTCGCTCGGGTCGAGGAGAAGGCCGAACTCATTGATGGGAGGATCGTTACCATCATGTCCACGGGGCGCCTGCCGGGACGGATTTCGAAGCGGATTCTCTTGAGCCTTCACGTGTACGAGCAACAATCGCGGCTCGGCGAGGCAATTCCGGACAATGTGGGATATGCCATTCGCCCTCCCCTGATGAGCGGACGGGAATCGTTCTCACCGGATGTTTCTTTTTACGTGGGAACGTCGCCGTATAACGATGCAGGGTTCATTGAAGGAGCGCCGACCTTCGCGGTCGAGGTGCGGAGCGAGTACGATTTCGGCCCGGCGAAGGATCGCGACTATGCGGACAAACGCAGCGATTATTTCGAGGCGGGGACGCGGGTTGTCTGGGATGTCAATTATCGCACGGAAACGATTGCCAAGTACGAAGCGGCGAATCCGGCGGCGCCGACGTTCTTCCGGCGCGGCGACACGGCCGATGCCGAACCGGCGCTTCCCGGTTGGCGGCTGAACGTCGCCGATCTTTTTGCATGACATCCGGCGAGTAGATCTAAATGATGGAGGCAATTGATGTCGACTCTTACGCGGCGCGCGGCCACACTCGATGACCTCCTCAAGGTCGAAGGGAAAGCGGAACTCATCGCGGGAAGGATCGTTCATTTCATGGCTAGCGGCGCCCTTCCCGGCTCGGTCGCGTTTGAGATTGCCGTCGGGCTTCGCGAGTATGCGCGGCGCGAAAAACGCGGGAAAGCATTTGCCGACGGCATCGGCTACGCTCTTCCGACGCCATTAGCCGGCAGCGGTCGAGAATCTTTCTCCCCGGACGCGTCATTTTACGATGGCCAACTGCCACTGAATCCGATGAGGTTCATCGATGGCGTGCCGCTTCTCGCGGTCGAGGTCCGCAGCGAGAACGACTACGGCCCGAAAGCCGAGCGTGAGATGGCCGAGAAACGCGAAGACTATGCCCTCGCCGGAACGCAGGTCGTCTGGGACGTCGATCCTCTGGCGGAGTCCATCGCCAAGTACGATGCCACGAATCTCGCGGCGCCGACGATTTTCCATCGTGGCGAGGTCGCCGATGCCGAACCGGCGCTTCCCGGTTGGCGGCTGAACGTCGACGATGTGTTCGCCGTAAGTTGACGCCCTTCCATTCCTCTTGTAAGTTCACTCCATGGCAACTTCGATTTCCATCCGGGTGATTGCGATTGGCGCCGCGCAGCGAGTGCGCGTCGTCGTTCGCACGGGGTAATCGGGGTCAGTCGCGAGTTTCCACGCCGGCCCCGGAGCACCGCTTCGGGGTTTTTTCGTTCACCGAGTACGCCATGAGCCGCGTTTTCTTATACGACACCACGCTCCGCGACGGCAGCCAGGGCGAAGGCGTCAACTTTTCCCTGCAAGACAAGCTGCTGCTCACCCGCAAGCTGGACGAACTCGGCATCGACTTCATCGAAGGCGGCTACCCGCTTTCGAACCCGAAGGATTTCGAATACTTTCAGGCGGTTCGCGAGTTGCCGTTGAAGCACGCCAAGGTCGCGGCCTTCGGCATGACCCGCCGCAAAAACGCCCCGGCGGAGACCGACACCTGCTTGAAAGCGCTTCTCGACGCCGCCACGCCGGTCGTCACCATCGTCGGCAAAACCTGGGACTTCCAGGTGACGGACGTGCTCGGCACGACGCTCGAAGAGAATCTCCGCATGATCGCGGATTCGGTGGCGTTCTTGCGCGCGCACGGCCGCGAGGTGTTCTACGACGCCGAACACTTTTTCGACGGGTACCGGGCCAATCCGGGCTACGCGATGCGATCGCTGCAAGCCGCGGCGGACGCCGGTGCCAGCGTCGTGATTCTGTGCGATACCAACGGCGGCACGATGCCCGAGCGCGTCGCCGAGGTGGTGGCCGCGGTGAAGAAGAGCATCGCCTGCGAACTCGGCATCCATTGCCACAACGATTGCGAACTCGCCGTCGCCAATTCGCTGGCGGCGGTCCGAGCCGGCGCCACGCAGGTGCAAGGCACCATGAACGGCATCGGCGAACGCTGCGGCAACGTCGACCTGGTCAGCGTCATCGCCAATCTGGCTTTGAAATACGGCCGCGACGTGCTGTTGGCGGACAGCTTGCCGCGGCTCACGGAAACCTCGCGCTACGTCTACGAGATCGCCAACATGAACTTCCGCGCCGGGCAGCCGTTCGTTGGCGCCAGCGCCTTCGCCCACAAGGGCGGCATGCACACCCACGCCGTCGCCAAGAACCCCGCGACTTACGAACACGTCGCCCCCGAAGCGGTCGGCAACGAACGCCGCATCCTCGTTTCCGAACTCTCCGGGCAATCGACAATCCTCGCCAAGACCACCAAGTATCAGATGACGCACGACAAGGTGCTGATGGCGAAGATTCTCAGCGACGTGCAGAACCTGGAACATGCCGGGTACGAGTTCGAGGCGGCGGAAGCGTCGTTCGATTTGCTGGTGAAAAAGGCGGCCGGGCTGTATCGGC
>DATNBQ010000109.1:0-2961 GCA_035571955.1 Urbifossiella sp.
TCCCACTTATCCATTCCCGGCAGCGCCACCCCCTGGTCGTCGAGCAGTTCGAGGAACAAGTCGCGAGCGATCTTCTTGTGGGCTGTGATTTCATAGGCGAAATCGAGGCGGATGGTCGCGGTAATTCCTTGCGAAACCTTCGCCGTCATGGTCAGGCCGGTCACGGAGGCGACGAACTTCCCCAAGCGCGGAATATCGACGCCTTTCTGCTTCACAACCACCGGGCTGATGGCCAGAGCCTTGGTCATCAGGTTCGGGTCGATCGATTCCTTGAGATCGACGGCGATGGTGAGGACGCTGTCGCCGGCGCCATCGGCGGCTTTTTGCAAATAGGAATCGATGCTCGCGCTCTTGGCTTTCAGAGTGTGGCGAATCCACCGGGCCGTGATTTGCCGATCCGCCGGGTAAATCGAGGCGACCGCCGGGCCGCTCAGCGACGTGAAGTAGACGTTCCGCGGCGACAGCACCACCCCTTGCCCGGCGATGCTATCCGCCGAGCCGCCCTCGCGATCCGCCAGGCTCTTGATCGTTGGGAAGGTGCTGACGCGGACCAGATTGATCTGGTGATCGCGAGTCATGTTTGAAAGGTTCACCTGCGAGGCGATGACGATTTGCTTCGCGTCCGGCGGCAGGAAGCCGATGCCCGATTTGTAGCGCTGGTAAGTGTTCGCGGACCACTTCTCGGCCTTGGCGAGCGGGCTGTCATACGCCGCCTTCACGTTGACGAGTACCAGCGTGTTCGCTTGCGGCGGAATGTACTTGAGCAGGTCGTCGTACGGGCCGGCGGCCGACGCCGCGGGCAGCGTCGAGAGCAACAGTGCGACCATCGGTGCAGCGCGAAGGAGCCGAGACATGGCGAACCTCGGAGCAATTTGGGATATGGTGCTTGTGGCAATAGTATACGTCCGCGTGGCGGTTTGCTAGCCTGATAATGGGTGAGATTGGTTACTCGCGATCAGGGAAGCATCACATAGAGACAGCCAGCGATTCTGACCCTCTCCCCGTTGGGGAGAGGGTGGTTTGCGAGCGAAGCGAGCAAACCGGGTGAGGGGCTGTATTCGTGCAACAAGACCCCTCACCCGCCATCTCGCTGGCGCGAGATGGCGGCCTCTCCCCAGCGGGGAGAGGCGTGGGGCCGGTTAGCTCAATGCCATTGCTTTGATGAATGCCAGTGGCCGAGTCGCATTAGCGGCTGGTGGTGGAGTCCTCATGAACCGGTTCATCAAACAGGGCATCCTGGCGGTGGTGCTGGGCGGGCTGTTCGCGCTGGCGGTCTACCTGAACCGCGGCACGGTGGTCGCCGGCGGCATTTCGCCCGAAGAATCGCTCCGTCGCTACGGCTTCTATCTCACGCAATCCAACCGCGAATGCGGCATCGACTTCCAGCACGAGAGCCCAACGCTCGACGCCAAGCTGGCCCACATCATGCCCGTGGTCGCCGGCATGGGAGCGGGCGTCTCCGTCGTCGATTTCAATCGCGACGGCCTCCTCGACCTGTATGCCGTCACCGGCAAGGAAGGCGGCCAGAACCGGCTTTACAAGAATCGCGGCGACGGCACCTTCGAAGATGTTGCCGCGAATCTCGGCGTCGCCGACGTGAATAAGCCTGGCACCGGCGTCTGCATGGGCGCCATCTGGGCCGACTACGACAACGACGGCTTCCCCGATCTGCTCGTGTACAAATGGGGCAGGCCGGAACTCTTCCATAACGAAAAGGGCGACGGCTTCCGCCCTGTGAAGAATGCCGGGCTCCCCGCCTGGATGAATGCCAACGCCGCCTGCTGGCTCGATTTCGATCGCGACGGCCGCATCGACCTCTTCCTCGCCGGATACTGGCGCGACGACCTCGATTTGTGGAACCTCCCGGATTCGAAAGTGATGCCCGAATCGTTCGAATACGCCACCAACGGCGGGCACAAGTTCCTGCTCCGCAACCGAGGCGACGGCACTTTCGAAGACGTGACCAAGGCCGCCGGCATCGACAGCACGCGGTGGACGCTCGCCGTTGCCGCGGCGGACCTGCGCGGCACCGGCTACCCGGACATCGTGCTCGCCAACGATTACGGCGTCTCGGAGTTCTACGCCAATGACGGCCAGGGGCACTTCAAGGAGATCGGCCGCGATAGCGGCATCGGCATCGCCCCGAAAAGCGGCATGAACGCCTGCCTCGGCGACCTGCTCAACCAGGGCCAACTCGCCATTTACATCTCGAATATCAGTGAGGCCGGGAACCTGGTGCAGGGGAACAATCTCTGGGTGCCGACCGGTAAAACAGCCTCCGGCAACCCGCGCTATTTGAACCAGGCGGATAGCCTGAACATCTCGCGCGGCGGCTGGAGCTGGGGCGCCAGGTTCGCCGATCTGAACAACGACGGCCGCCTCGATCTCTACCTCACCAACGGCTACATCTCCGCCGATAAAGGCCGCAGCTACTGGTACGACTACGGCAAGATTGCCGGCGGCCTCAAAGGCCTCATCCAGGACGCCCAATACTGGCCGCCCATCGGCACTCAAAGCCTCGCCGGCTATCAACCCAAGTGCGTCTGGCTCAACACCGGCGGCGACTTCGTGGATGTTGCCCGGGCCATCGGCGCCTCGGACGAGTTCGATGGCCGTGCCGTCGCCCTGGCGGACCTCTTCAATCGCGGCGTCGCCGATGTCGTGGTCGCCAACCAGAATGGTCCGCTTCTTGTGTACAAGAACACGGTGACTCCGGGCCGCGACTGGGTGCAGTTCCAGTTGAAAGGCGGCGCCCGCCCCGGCCGCGAAGCCGGCTGGAGCAACCGCGACGCCATCGGCGCCGAAGTGAAATTGACGTGGCGCCAGGGTGGCCGGGCCATGGAGCAAGTGCAAGCCATCACCGCCGGCGACGGCTATGCTTCGCAAAGCACGCTGCGGCTGCACTTCGGATTGGGAAGCGATGCCGAGATCGACCAGGCCGTGATCCGCTGGCCTTCCGGG
>DATNBQ010000110.1:0-2884 GCA_035571955.1 Urbifossiella sp.
CTGGCCGGCCGTACTGGAAGCGTTCGACCAAACCGGCTATCGCGGCTATCTTACCTTCGAGTACTTTCATCCGTACATGCACTATCCGGAAGCCCTGGTTTACCAGACGGCCGATTCGCTCGATCGCATGATCGGGGCCAAGTAGGATTAGCCGCGAGGCGGAGTCCGCGGAGCCGAGCGCGGCCCCGATTCGCGAGAAGGACACTCGTCATGGCAGGCAAGAGCGAAGGCGGTTGGCGGCCGGGCGGCGGGGGCGACGCGGTGCGGCGCGGACCGCGGCCCGATTGGGCGCCCGCTGCCGAAGCGCCGGTACGCCGCACCCGCCGCGTCAAGCAGCTCGCCCTCATCGGGCTGCTCGGCGCCATCATCGGTTGCGGCGTCTGGCTCTACTACTTGCTGTTGCCGCCGAGCCCGCCGGTGCTCCTCGTCGTCGCCGCGGATCCGGCGGCGGACGCCTCCGACCTGGCTACGCCCATCGATCCCTATGGCTGGTTCTCCAGTAAAGAGATCGTCAAGTGGAGCCAGCGCTACCAGAGCGAGGCCCCAGCGGACAAGAAGCGCCACGTCCCCCGCGCCAGCGACGGCAGCGATATTCTCAAGAACAATGAGACCATCAAGACGGCCCAGGACCTGGCGAACTGGGCGGTCAGCGAAGCCCGCCATTCCGGTAAGTTCAAGAAGCCGAGCGAAACCGCCATCATTTACTTCGGCCTGCATACCGGGGCCGACGCCAAGGGGCCGTTCCTTTATGCCAACAAGGGGCGCAAGTTCCACGTCGAGGAACTGCTGCAGAGCCTCTCCGAAGCGATGGGCGCGACCAAGGTGCTGGTGCTCTTCGATCCGGGCCGCTTGCCGCCGAACCCCGCCATCGGCCAACTGGACGACGGCTTTGCCGAGGGCGTCAAGGCGATGGATGCCAAGATCGCCGGTTATGGGAACCTCTCGGTGATGCTCGGCTGCGATGCCGGCGAACGGGCCTGGCAATCCGAGGAATGGCAGCGGACCGCCTTCGCCCACGCGATCATCGAGGGGCTCAGCGGCAAGGCCCAGCCGACCAACGAGCGCGACATCACGGCCCGCGATCTGTTCAACTATGTGAGCGAGGCGACGGCAACCTGGACGCAGCGAAATCGGCCGACCACCCAGCATCCCATCTTGCTGCCGAGCAGTTCCGCGGGCGAGGAACGGGCCGCCGCCGTGAAGTTGGCCCTGCATCACGACCTGGCCGAGCAGCAGCCGCCGACGGGCCGCGACCCGGCCCCGGCGATCCGCGAACAGTGGCAGAAGTACGGGGAATTCGCGTTCGGCAAGGCGCCGACGCCGGAGGTATTCGCGCCGCGACACTGGCGGCGCTACCGGGAACTCTTGTTGCGCTTCGAGCTGGTGGCGCGGGCCGGGGACGACTCCGCGCGGGCCGCCGTCGAGGATGCGTTGAACAAGGAAGCGGTGGAACTCCGCCGGGCCCAGCGGTCATCCATCGTCAATGAATCGGCGCGAGCTTCGACGCCAATGTGGCAAGCCGGGGCCAAGGAGCCGCCCGCCGGCTCGCGTTCCGAACTGAGCAGCCTCGGCAAGCAATATCTGTTGAACCCGGCCCGCGGCATCCCGCCCGAGTTCGCCGCCAAGGTCGTGCAACTTCCCAACGACCGCATCGCTTATTCCCGCGAACTGATCGACGAACTGCTGAAGGATCCGCTCGGTTCGCCGGAGGCGTTCGTCCGCCGGGCTCAACTTTTGCGCGAACTGTGGCGCGACCAGCGCATCCGCCCGCCGGACGTGCAACTGCTCCTGATGCTCGACCAGTTTTACGGGCAACTCACGCCGGACCCGCTCCCGAACGAAGCGGACCCGAAGGGGGCGTTGCACCTGTGGCAGCGGGCGCTGTTCGTGCGGCGACAAGCCGAGGAAGCCGCGCTCGGCCCACCCACGGAAGAACACCCATACAGCGAAGTGATCTGGCGAGCCGTGCAGGCCGTGGTTCTCGATGGCGATTCGCACCGCCGCACCGGCGAGGATGCGCTCTTCGCCCCGGCCGGCGCGGACCGCACCGACGCCTTCGAGCAGTTCGACCGGGCTTCCGCCCAGTATCAACGGGCCATCAGTCGGGCGCGCGAACTGCGCGCCGCCCTGGCCCTGCGCGATCGCACCCTTGCCGACTTGCCCTTCCTCGGCCGCTGGACCATTTTCGAACCGAACGAGCAATTGACGGTCAAGCCGTGGGAAGTGCTCCGCGACGCGCATCGGCTCGCGAAGTTGCTCGACGACCTGCCGCCGGACAGCGTCGAATCCGGTTCGCCTTCGATCGAGGCGAAGTACCGCGAACTGCGTTCGATGGTCGAAGCGGTCGCCGAGGGATCGGCCGCCATCGACAAGGCATATGCTGGCCGCCTGGAAGCCGAGGCCAAGGAACCCGAGGTGAAACTGCAAACGACGTGGCTGAAGCGCGAGCGGCTCCTGGCCGTTCCGCCGCTTCGCGGCACGCTCGATTCCCTCGGCCTGCGCTTGCAACTGCTCGCGGCCAACCGCGCCGCCACCGCCTACTTCCTCAACCCCCGCAATGCCCTCGGCACGGCCAAGACGGAAAGCCGCGACCGCCTCAACAAGAAGGAACGGGCCATTGCCCTCGGCTACCTGGGGTTGAACGAAATCGGCAAGGAAGCCATCGACAGCCAGGCCGAGGTGAATGTCGCCATTCCGAGTTTCGATTCCGTTCGCGACGAGTTGAACAAGATTCGCGAATCGAACCGCTGGGAAGACGCGGCAGCGGCCGGCGAACGGCTCGGCAAACATTACCAGGTGCTGGCGAACGCCGCCGACGTTCCCGCTTCCGACCCGAAAGCGATCGACGGCGAACGCTTCAGCCGCTCGGCGATTGCCTTCACCG
>DATNBQ010000111.1:0-9127 GCA_035571955.1 Urbifossiella sp.
CCTCGCCGGCCAGTGCTGCAACGTCGCCGTCGTTATGGACTTTTCCAAGTATCTGCATCGCATCCTGCATATCGACGCGGCGACTCAACGCGCCACCGTGCTGCCCGGCTGCGTGCTCGACACGTTGCGGCACACCGCCACCCGCGAATATGGCCTCACCTTCGCCCCCGATCCGTCAACGCACAACCACTGCACGCTTGGCGGCATGCTCGGCAACGATTCCTGCGGGGCCCACTCGCTCATTGGGGCCAAGTACGGCCGCGGCATGCGCATCGCGGACAACACCCACGAACTGGAGATTCTCACTTACGACGGCGTGCGGATGCGCGTCGGCGAGACCGCGCCGGAGCAACTGGAGGCGATCGTTCGCGCGGGCGGCCGCAAGGGCGAAATTTACGCCAAGCTCAAGGGCCTCGTCGATCGCTACGCGGACGAAATTCGCACCAGGTTCCCGAATCTCATGCGCCGCGTCTCGGGCTACAACCTCGATGCGCTCCTTCCCGAGAACGGCTTCCACGTCGCGCGGTCCCTGGTCGGCACCGAGAGCACCTGCGTCACGTTCCTCGAAGCGACCCTGAACCTCGTGCCGGCTCCGAAGGCGCGAACGCTGCTCACCCTCGGCTACCCGGATATTTACACCGCCTGCGAACACTTGACGGAAATCCTGCCGCTCAAGCCGACCGCCCTCGAAGGGCTCGATCACCTGTTGATCGAATACGTGCAAAAGAAGGGGGACGAAACCGCGAACTTGAAACTGCTCCCGGATGGCAAGGGCTTCTTGATGGTGGAGTTCGGCGGCGAGGACAAGAACGATTCGGACGAGCAGGCCCGCCGCTGCATGGCGATGCTGAGCCGCAGCAAGAATGCCCCCTCCATGAAGCTGTACGACGATCCCCACGAAGAAGAGATGCTGTGGAAGGTGCGCGAGGGAGGGCTCGGTTCGACGGCTTGGGTGCCGGGTCTGCCGGATGCCTGGGAAGGGTGGGAAGACTCGGCGGTGCCGGTCGAGAACGTCGCGAATTATCTCCGCGACCTGCGGAAGCTCTTCGACAAGTACGGTTACAAGCCGACGCTTTACGGCCACTTCGGCCAGGGATGCGTGCATACCCGCGTGCAGTTCGATCTCTACACCGCGGACGGCATCAAGGCTTACCGGTCCTTTATCGAGGAAGCCTCGGACCTCGTGATTCGCATGGGCGGATCGCTTTCGGGCGAGCACGGCGATGGCCAATCGCGCGGCGAACTCCTTCCCAAAATGTTCGGCGACAAGCTCTACCAGGCCTTTCGCGAATTCAAGGCGATCTGGGACCCGCTCGGCCGCATGAACCCCGGCAAAAAGATCGACGCTTACCCGCTGGATTCGAACCTTCGGGTTGGCGCCGACTACAATCCGCCGCAGCCAGCGACGCACTTCGCCTACGTGGACGATCGGCATTCGTTCGCGCGGGCGGCGCTGCGCTGCGTCGGCGTCGGCGAATGCCGCCGCGAGGGCGGCCAAACCATGTGCCCCAGCTACATGGTCACCCGCGAGGAAAAGGATTGCACCCGCGGCCGCGCCCACCTTCTCTTCGAAATGATGAACGGCGAAGTGCTCACCGGCGGCTGGCGCGAGGAGGCCGTCAAGGATTCGCTCGACCTCTGTCTGTCTTGCAAGGGGTGCAAGCACGATTGCCCGGTCAACGTGGACATGGCCACGTACAAGGCCGAGTTCTTGTCGCATTATTACGAAGGGCGAGTGCGGCCTCGGCATGCATATGCCATGGGCTTGATCGACGTGTGGGCGCGACTGGCTTCGCAGGCGCCGGCCCTGGTCAATGCTCTTGGCCAGTCGCCGCTGTTCGGGCCGATCGTCAAGAAACTCGGCGGCATCGCCCAGGAACGCGCGATGCCCAAATTTGCCTCGGAAACCTTCAAGTCGTGGTTCTTCCGCCGGCGGCCGCGCAACCGCAACGGCAATCCGGTCGTGCTCTGGGCAGATACATTTACCAACCACTTCAAGCCGGAGCACGGTCAGGCGGCGGTTCGCGTGCTGGAAGACGCCGGCTTCCGGGTTTACGTGCCGCGAGCGCCGCTCTGTTGCGGCCGGCCGCTTTACGACTACGGCATGCTCGATACTGCCCAGCGCTACCTCAAGAACATCCTCCACAACATGCAGCCGGTGATCGAGGCCGGCGTGCCCGTCGTCGGCCTGGAACCGAGTTGCGTCGCTGTCTTCCGCGACGAGATGCTCGGCCTCTTCCCCGAAAACCAGGACGCCATCCGCCTGCAAGGGAAGACATTCCTGCTCAGCGAATTCCTGATGAAGCACGCCGACGGCTGGTCGCCGCCGCACGTGGGCGGCAAGGCGCTCGTGCATATCCATTGCCATCACAAGTCCGTGCTCGGCAAAGAGGCCGAACTGGAACTGCTGGAGAAGATGGGAATCGCAGCGGAGCAACCGGAGCCAGGTTGCTGTGGGCTGGCGGGATCGTTCGGCTTCGAGGCGGGCAAATACGACGTGTCGCAGGCCATCGGCGAGCAGCGGTTGCTTCCCGCGGTGCGCAAGGCCGACGATAAACTTCTGATTGCCGACGGCTTCAGTTGCGAAACGCAGATCGAGCAGGGAAGCGGCCGCAAGCCGCTGCACATCGCCGAGGTGATCGCGGCCGCTTTGCCGAACGACACCGCCCGGCTCGCACCGCGGAAAACGCACCATCTCCTTACAGTCGGCGCCGCCGGGGCCGCCGGTATCGGCGCGCTGGTTGCATCGCGTTTCTTGTTGCGAGCGCTCCGCCCGCGGCCCTCCGGAGTGCGTCATGAAGTTCAAACTGCTCGATAAAGCCAGCGAACGGACCTACGCCTTGATCTTCGAGACCGGCGACGAAGTGGTCTCCCTTCTCAAGAAGTGGGCGGTCGACATCAAGCCGCAAACGGCGCACTTCACCGCCATCGGCGCGTTTCAGGACGCGGTGATCGCGTATTTCGACTGGGAAAGCAAAGAATACAAGAAGATTCCCGTGAAGGAACAAGTGGAAGTGTTAACGCTGGCCGGCGACATCGCGTGGAAGGAAGACGGCACGCCGGTGATTCACGCTCACGTGGTTGTTGGCCGCCCGGACGGCTCGACGCGCGGCGGCCACCTGATGGAAGCCCACGTGCGGCCGACGCTCGAATTGATTCTCGTGGAGTCGCCGCTCTACCTCACGCGCCGCCACGACCCGAATAGCGGCCTCGCCCTGATCCGCTTGTGACACTTCGCCTCTTCCATCGCCCGCTGGAGAACACCGATGGGGCTGATTATCTTTATCATCCTGATTTTGCTGTTGCTTGGAGCGGCGCCCGCGTGGCCGTATTCGCGGCGCTGGGGTTACCGACCGAGCGGCGTGCTCGGGTTTATCGTGGTGGTCTGGCTCATCTTGCTGTTGATCGCGGTGATCCCGTGGTGGGGCTACCCGGGCTATTACTGAGGCTCGGAGACTCAGCTGGCGAGCCGGGAGCGTCAGCGACCGGAGTTTTGTAGCGCTCCGGTCGCTGGCGCCTGGTTTGTCCGGTTCGATTTCAGGGGCGGCCACAACGGTGTAAAGGATTACGCGCACTCCGCCTGCGTCCCGCTTTTTCGGAAAACTCGCGATTTTCGTCCCCAGCCCGACTTGCGGTACGCCGCGCGGCGCGACATAATCCAACCAAATCGCACGACCCCGCCCTCCATCGCGCGGCAAATGAATAACGTGGACGACATTTTCCTGCCCAGCGGGCGCCTCAGCCCGGAGATCCTGGACGAAGCGACCATTCGCGTACTCCGGGAAGCTCTGGCGCAAACGCGCTCGACGAACTGGGACAGCGTACGGACGCCGCACCTGTTTATGGGTTTGCTGGCCGCTCCGGATTCCGGCGTCTTCAAGTGGGCGTCCCGGCTCGGCGCCGACATTCCCGGCCTGCTCGATCAATTCCGCGATCTCTTCCTGCAAGACAATGCCGAACAGCTGCCGCCGCTGTTGCTCAATCGTGAGTTTCTGTCCGATAACGTGATTCGCTTGCTGCGCGATGCGCACGACCGGGCCGCCGAGTGCGATCGCGATCAGGTCAGCCCGATGGATTTGCTCATCACGCTGTTCACGACGCCGAACAGCATCGTGGCGGAATGCTTCGAGCGGATCGGCGTGACGGCGGCGAAACTCACCGAACTGGCCGTCCTCGCCGAACGCGATTCCCCAGTCTGATTACTTCCTGAACGTGAAGCTCGCCTCGGCAACGCTTTCCGTTTTCACTTCCACCGAACTGCTTCTCTCCAGCGGCGCGGAATACCATTGCCGGGAAATCAGGCCGGTTTCGGGCTCGCGATCGCGCTGGATCGCTTCCCAGCCGGGCAACCACGCCGACACTTCGACTGGCCCCGCCGGAACTTGGTCGAACCGGAACCGCCCCTCGCGATCCGTGACGGCGTAATAAGGATGCTCGACGACGAAGAGATCGGCGCTGGCCCAGTAGTAACCGGCGCCGCTCGAGAGTTCCACGCGGCCCGGCTTGTTGAAAGCCCGCGTCAACGGTTGATTCTCATCCGGGAATGCCAGGCTGAAGTTGGCGGCGCCGCGGACGCGGAGCACATGATAAGCCGGTTCCACGGAAACCATCGTTGCGCTGTCGCCGCGGCGAACGAATCCCACGCGGCCCTCGCGTTCGCCCTGGATCACGGCGATGCCCCGATCTTTCATTTCAATGCGGATGGGCGGCAGATCCCACGGCTTGGCGGCCGCTGGATTCACGCCGCGGAGAAAGACAACGACACCGGCCATCGCGCGACTCGTCTCATCGATGGCCGGGCGGTTCGGGTTGGGAATCGTCTGCATGGTGAAGCTGTGGTCGGCATTGGGAACGCCGTAAATGAAGGGCGGCGTCACCGGCAGCGGCCCGGACCAAACCACGCGGCCGACGACCGTGCCGCACTTGTCCGGGTCGAACCGGCTCGCTTCCGGTCCCGCTGCCGCGGGTTCGTCGTGAATTAGCAGTGAGGAATCGGGTTCGTAATCGCAGGCCGCCACGGCCAACAGGACAACCGCGGGAACCAGGTAAAACAAGGATCGCATATTCGATTCCAGCGTAGCCACGACCGCTTACAGACGGTCAGGAAGATAATGGCACCACCTTCTTACACCTCCCCCCTTGTGGGGGAGGTCGCCGACGAGCGAAGCGAGTCGGCGGGTGGGGGGCTACTCGCAAATAAACGATATCCCCCCACCTGCCGAACGTCGTCTCTGCGAGACAACGTTCGACGACCTCCCCCACAAGGGGGGAGGTTGTAGGTGGTTGGTTTAATGTCGCCCTAATGGGGAGCGCGACAGCTCCGCGCTTCCCGTTGGGTCGCGGCTACGCTAATCCAGAACGGAATCCCCTCGCAAGTGCGACTTTGGCGATCGCGGCACCCGGATTGCGGGATTCTGAAACAAATTCGCCCTGGGTCGGTACAATACGCAGTGGCCATGCCGCGCTTATCCCTCCGCGCCGGCGAAGATCACCATACTCGAAAGGATCATTCAGTCATGATGCGTCTGTCCCGCTACGCCCTCGGCGCTGCCATCGCCGTGGTGGTGCTTGCCGCCGGCCCCGCCGCTCGCGCCGCCGAGCCCGACAAACTCCTCCCCGCCAACGCCGAGTTCGTTCTCACCCTCAACGTCAAGCAGATCATCGATTCGGACATCATCAAGCAATACGCCCTGGAGCAGCTCAAGCAGGCGCTGCAAGGGGCGGACGCCCAGAAGATGCTCACCCAGCTCGGCCTCGACCCGCTCAAGGACGTGTCGAAAGTCGTCATCGGCGGCTCCGGAACCGACCAGTCCGACATGAAGATGCTGATGATCATTCACGGCAAATTCGATCCGGACAAGTTGTTCAAGGCCGCCGAGGCCATGACCAAGAAGAAAGCCGATAACTTCACGATGCTGAAGGACGGCAAGGATACGCTGTTCAAGTTCCAACCGGACACCGGCAACCCGGTCTACGCCACCGTGAAGGACGAGCAGACCATTCTCGCCGGCACCGATCGGAAATTGGTCACCGCGGCCCTCGCCTCGGATGGCAAAAAGGCCCCGGTCGGTAAGGAACTCGGCAGTTTGATCGCCAAGATGGACGAAAAGTCCTCGCTGTGGATCGTGGCCGTGGTGAAGGACAAACTGGCCAACCTCAAGGGCGGCGGCAAGCGCGGCCCGATTCCCGCCGAACTCAAGGAAACGCTCGAAAAGATGGATTCCATGACCCTGGTGGTCCGCATCACCAAGGACGTGGTTTTCGACGTGGCGCTCGGCATGAAGGACGCCAACTCCGCGGAAGAACTCGGCAAAATGATCGACGAGCAACTCACGCAACTCCGCGGCATCGTTCCCTTCTTGACGGCCTCGAAGCCGGAACTGAAGGGCATCGCGGACGCGGCCAAGTCGATCAAGTCCGCCGTGAAGGATAAGGCCGTGACGATCACCGGGAAGCTGCCCGGCGCCGCCATCGGCCAGGCGCTCGGCAAGAGCGACTGATGACCCCTCCGCGTAGCCGCGACGACAAGCCCACCCGCGGCCGCGGGTGGGCTTGTCGTTTACTTGCCCGGGTAGCGGTGGCCCGTTACTTCCATCGCGCAGGAATAGACCGACGTCCGGGCCGTCACGTAAAGCGTCTTCAGATCCTTGCCGCCGAAGGCCGCGTTCGACGGTTGCTCCGGGAACTTGATGGTGCCGAGCGTCTTCCCGGCCGGATCGAATACCTGCAGGCCGATGCCCGACGTGATGTAAACGTTCCCCTTGGAATCGACGGCCCCACCATCGCCGCCGCCGTTTCCGCCCTCCTTCGCTTGCGCCAGTTCGCAGAACACTTTCCCGCCGCCGAGCTTGCCCGCCGCCACGACCGGATAGGCCATCATCTTCTTCTGGCCGCTTGGGAAGACGTATAGCGTCTTTTCATCCGGCGACAGCCGCACGCCGTTCGGGTCCGGCAAATCGTCGATCAGGCGCGTCACCTTGCCGGTCGCGTCGACATAATAGACGCAAGTCTTGCCTTGGGGCAAAGGCTTCGGAGAACTGAAGCTGGGGTCGGTGAAGTAGATGCCGCCGCTTTTGTCGATGACCAAATCATTGGGGGCGTTGAAGCGCTTCCCTTCGTATTCGCCGGCCACCACGCGGCGTTTCTTGCCGTCCGCCGAGTAAGCCGCGATCGCGCCATCCATCTCGCAGGCCACGATCTCGCCCTGGGCATTCACCATGAGGCCATTGGCGTGGTTAGACTTGTCGCGGAAGACGCTGACGGCTCCGCTGGCGACGTCGATCTTGTGAATCTTCTGCGCGGGAATATCGGAGAAGTAGATGTTGCCGACGGCATCGACGGCGGGGCCTTCGGTGAAGGTGTATTTTCCTTCGACCTTGGCGATGGCGCCGGTCGGACCGACGCCGGGGATCGGGTCGGCCGCGACAGCGACCCCCGCCGCGACAACGAGGACCGCGGCCGCGCGAATGCAAACAATGCGACTCATGAAGAATGCCTCCGGGTGTGGCGAGCGGAGGCATCTTATTCGAACACGGCGAAAAGCGCTTAGAACTTGCCGTGGAAATCGTAGCCGAGCGCTTCGAGCTTCGCTCGAACCAGGATGTACAGCCCCACGCCCAGCACCCCAAGTACGGCACAGATGGCATAAGCCGCGGGCTTCGGCTTCTCGCGAGTTCCCATCACATTGACGACGCGTTCGCCCATCGCGATGTACAGCAAGCCGACGAGGCAGAGCGGAGCGAGGATCGATCCTTTCGCGGAAACCGACACCGATTCGGCGCCGCTTTGGGCGTCGTGAAGCGGCTGGTAGACGCAGATGTATGAAAGCAAACCGCCGACGACCAAAATCACAACGCCAATGACTCGTTCTTTCATGGGACCTCCGGAGGATGGTGGGCTGCCGTTTTCGAGTTTGCATTAGCTTGGATCTTGGTGGCACAGGCATTCTTGCCTGTGCAGGCTTGCTCAGGCCAAAATCGGCTTGACCACGTTGCCGCCGACGTCGGTGAGGCGGAAATCGCGGCCGTTGTATCGATAAGTCAGCTTCTTGTGGTCGAGACCGAGCAGGTGCAGCACGGTGGCGTGGAAGTCGTTGACGCTGACGCGGTTCTCGAAGGCCTTGAAGCCAATGTCGTCGGTGGCGCCGTAACTAGTGCCACCCTTGACGCCGCCGCCAGCCAGCCAGAACGTGTTGGCGTGCGGATTGTGATCGCGGCCGCCCGAGCCCTTCTGCACGATCGGCAAGCGGCCGAACTCGCCGCCCCAGATCACCAGCGTATCCTTCAACAAGCCGCGGCGATCCAAATCGGTCAAGAGGCCGGCGATCGGCTGATCGGTTTCCAGCGCGAAGCCGCCGTGATTCTTGACGATGTTGTTGTGGCCGTCCCAACTCAGGTCGTTGTCCATGCCGCCGGAGTAAATCTGCACGAAGCGGACGCCGCGCTCGACCAGTCGCCGCGCCGTCAGGCATTGCTTGGCGAAGTGCGTCGCCTTCGGGTTATCCAGGCCGTATAGCTTCTTGGTTTCCTCGGTTTCCTTGTTCAAATCGAGGACATCCGGGGCGGCCATCTGCATGCGGTAGGCCAGTTCGAAACTCTCGACGCGGGCCGCCAGGTCCGGTTCGTCCGGGTGCTGGCGCATTTCCCTGGCGTTCAGTTTCTTGAGCAAGTCGAGTTGGGCGCGCTGGCGGTCGGCGGGAAGGTCCGCGGGGCGGGCGAGGTTGTCGATTGGTTGCCCCTGCGGTTTGAACGCCGTTCCTTGGAACACGGTCGGCAGGAAGCCGGCGCCCCAGTTCAAGCTGTGCCCCTTGGGAATGCCGCGGCCGAGCGTGTCATACATCACGACAAAGGCCGGCAGATCCTGGCTCTCGGTGCCCAGACCGTACGTGCTCCACGCTCCCAGGCAAGGAAAGCCCATCCGCGTCATGCCGGTGTTGATTTTGAAAAGCGCGGGCGAGTGGTTATTGGAGTCGGTCCAGCAGGAGTGGAGGAACGCCATCCGGTCGACGTGCTCACCCATCCGCGGGAAAAGCTCCGAGACCCAGGCCCCGCATTGGCCGCGCCGCTCGAACTTGAACGGCGATCGCATCAACGGGCCTACTTGCTCGGTGAAGAAACCGGTGTTCTTG
>DATNBQ010000112.1:0-3891 GCA_035571955.1 Urbifossiella sp.
GTCCTCGTACATGGCGATCGGCAATTGCTCCCACGGCAAATGGGAGCCATCGAGTTCGAGGGCGAGGAACTCGTCGTCGCCGACCTTGACGCGCTTCGAACGCCCTTTCAGCGGTGTAATCGCCAGTGCGGTGGCGAGCAGCGGATCGAGGCGCTTGAGCTGGGCGGAGGCCTTCGCGCCATCGGTCAATTTGAAGCCGATCAGGAGCTCGGGGATGCGGAGCCGTTCCGGATTGGTCGCGAGCGACTGGAGTAGGAGCCGGATGCGGGCGCGCTCGGGGTCGGCGTCGCCCTGGCCGCGCAGCTTCTGAAAGATGGGACCGAGGCGAGCGCCGCCGAGCAATTCCATGAACAGTTCGGCCATGTCGCTGGTGCCGGCGCCGGCGGCGATGAAGACTTCATTCGAGAAGGCATCGGCCGCGAGGGCCGGAAGTTCTTTGTTCGCCGGGTCGGCCAGGAACGCCTTGAGCGGGTTATCGTCTGCGTTGTATTTCTCGAGCGCCTTCTTCCAGAGCGCCTGGACTTCCGGTTCGTTCCAGAGTTGTTGCCAGGCGCGGGTCCTGCCGATGGCGGCGACGGTCTCGCCCATCCGCAGCATGGAAGAGAAGTATTCGGCGTCGGCGGGCACCTTGTCGAGGGCCGTGCCGGTGGCCGGCGGATCGGCGGCAACGGCCGCGCGCGGCGCGATCAGTAGCAAGCAGGCTGCGATGCCGATCATCAACCGATGAGCGATCATGATTCCATCCTCGAATGGCGCAAAGACGGGAGATATTGTCTTACGGATAGGCATCCGACGAATCAACGCAGGGAGCCTGCCGCTCAACGGAATGCGTCCCACCCTTTGCCGAGGACGGCCGCGGCAATCTTGAGCTTGAGAATCTCATCCGTCCCTTCGTAGATGCGGCAGACGCGGCTATCGATGAGGTGGCGGCCGGGACGGTAAAGCGTGCTCCAACCGCGGCCGCCGAACACTTGCACGGCCCGGTCGGCGGCATCCCACGCGGCGTTCGCGCAGAAGAACTTGGCCTCCGCCGCGAGCATGTCCACTTGCCGGGCTAGTTTCGCGTCGGCCCGGTTGGCCTCGGAGCGGCCCTTCGCTTCCGCCGCCCGGAATACCAGCGATTCGCTCGCCACGCGGTCCAGTTCGATATGAGCGATGTGGTCCTGAATCAACTGATGCCGTCCGATCTCCTTGCCGTGCTGCTTGCGGCTCCTTGCATATTCGAGCGCCTCGGCCAGGCAATCCTCGATCACGCCCAGGCAGCCTGCGGCCACGCTCAGCCGCCCGCTGACGAGCGTGCCCATGGCGATGCGGAAGCCGTCCCCCTCCGCGCCGAGCAAGTTCTCCAGCGGCACCGCGACGTTTTCCATCGAGAACATGGCCGTGTTGGCCGTCGGCATTCCCATCTTGGCGTTCGGCGAAAACGACTCGGCCGAGAACCCCTCGCTCTGGCAATCGACGACGAACGCCGAGATGCGGCGGGTGGGATCGCCTTCGGATAAACCGGCTGGATAGGCGAAGGCGATCGCGGCGTCGGCGATGCCGCCGTTGGAGATCAGGTATTTGACGCCGTTGAGAAGGTAGCGGTCGGCTTGTTTCTCGAAGGTGGTGGTCATCTCGCGGGGGTTGCTGCCGGCCTCTGGCTCGGTGAGGCCGAAGGCGAGGATAGCGTCGCCGCGGGCAACCGCGGGGAGGTACTTCTGCTTGAGTTGGTCGCTGCCCCAGGTTTGGATGGGATAGGCGCCGATGGAGAGATGCCCGGAGAAGAAGGTGCGGACGCCGGTGCCTTCGCGGCCGACGCGGGCGAGGGCCTTGAAGTAAGCGAGGTTGTCGGCGCCGCGGCCGCCGTATTCCGGCTTCACGTTGATGCCGAGCAGGTCGTGCTTCCTGGCGAGCGGCACCAGTTGCTCGTTGAAGCGGTGCTCGACGTAGCAGAGTTCCTCGTGGGGCCGCAGTTCCCGGCAGAATGCCTCGGTGTCGGCCGCCAGTTTCGCGGGATCGAATGCCATGAGCTTTTGCACTCCGGGAAGGAGGCGAAATCCGTGGAGTTGGCGCGAACCTTCTTGGCCCGTGTGGCCGTCGCCTGTAGAAAGAGTAGGAAGTGACGCCGCCTTAGCTCAGCGGTAGAGCACAGCTTTCGTAAAGCTGGGGTCCAGGGTTCAAATCCCTGAGGCGGCTTTGGATGCGGGGAACGCTGTCGGCATGAACCCGTTTGACGGTTTCGATGCAACTCACTTGGCCAGCAGTTCCTCGATCTTCTTGTCGAGTTCGGCGTCGCTCAGTTGCGGGCCGTCGCCGCTCGTCCAAGTTCGGCGGCCCGCCTTGTCGAAGATCACCATCAGCGGGATCAAGCGGTAATCCTCGGTCAGCAGTTTGCCGAGCGATTTCTCGTCGTCCTCCGGTTCCAGCACGATGTAATTCGGAAAGGCCGCCTGCTTCTTGTTGAGGAATGCGACGATCGCATCCTTCTTGTACGTGGTCGGGGTCAGCCGGTCCATGCTCACGGAGACGCAGACCAGTCCCTTGTCGGCGTACTTCTTGTGCAGGTCGACGAAGTGCGGGAACTTCTTGACGCAGGAGGTGCACCAAGTCGCCCACAGGTCGACGACGACGACCTTGTCCTTGTGCTTGGCGATGGCGGCAGCCAGGACGTCGCCGCGCACTTCCTCGACGGTAATCTTGGCCGCGACAGGCTCGGCGCCGATGGTTGTTGGCGTGCCGCCGAGAGCGAGGGCTGTAGCGGCTGCAAATAGACAGAGTAAGCGCATCGCGCCTCCGGGCGTGGGGAATTCGCTTCGTTACAGGTAATACCCGCTTCGGGATTAAATCTATCATCCGAAGAATGGCCGCTCGGGTCAACGGCGGCTGTTCCCATTCCCATTTCGGCGTCGGCCGCTATGCTAATGGGATGGTTTTGGGGCGGTGATTCCCACCTGTAACCGCCCCGCCGTGCCGTCACCTCCATGAACATGCAGCCGGGCTCCGCCGAGGGGCCGTACACGGCGCCCCCCCCCCATCAGTCGTTCTGGCTGTGGGTCATGTGCCTCACCGGCGTCGATTACTTCTCCACGCTCGGTTACCAACCGTCGATCGCGTACGAGAATGCCGGGCTGCTCGCGCCCCTGGCCACGCTCGTCCTTGTGGCCGTCACGCTGTTCGGCGCCTTGCCCATTTACATGTACGTGGCCGGCCGCTCGCACACCGGCCAGGGCTCCATCGGCATGCTCGCCAAGCTCGTCTCCGGCTGGTGGGGCAAGGCTCTCATCCTTATGCTCCTCGGTTTCGCGGCCACCGATTTCGTCATCACCAAGACGCTGTCCGGCGCGGACGCCGCCGTCCACTTGATCACGAATCCACTGTGGCCGCTGGATACGCCGGACGACGGAGAGAAGACGCGCCAGGCAATTTACGTCACGTCGTTCCTGTTGGTGCTACTCGGGGCGTCGTTCATGCGCGGCTTCCGCGAAGTCATCGGCCTGGCAGTGATCATCGTCGGCGTCTATCTCGTGCTCAACACCATCGTCGTCGGCGCCGGCGTCGTTTACCTCGTCGAACATCCGGAGTTCTTCCGCCAGTTCCTCGATCGCATCGAAGCGGGGCAGTGGCACCTCAAGGATGCACCGCTCAGCGGTTCCGGGCTCTTTACCGTGATCGCCATTAGCCTGATTATCTTTCCGAAGCTAGCCCTCGGGTTATCCGGGTTCGAAACGGGCGTGGCCGTGATGCCGCTGGTGCTCGGCAAGCGCGACGACGACCCCAAGGAGCCGCGCGGCCGTATCCGCAACGCGCGCAAGCTGCTCATCTCGGCCGCTCTCATCATGTCCGTGTTCCTGATCGCGTCGTCGGTGGTGGTCGCATGTCTGGTGCCGCCGGAACACTTGACTCGTGTGG
>DATNBQ010000113.1:0-3380 GCA_035571955.1 Urbifossiella sp.
CATGACGATGCTCCTTCCGGGAATTGAGCCGTAAAAAGCGTAACATTCCCGCAAGAATGGTCAACCGAATGCACGCCGAGCATCGCTCGACGGTCCGAGGCTGAGCCTCGTTAGCGTTACCCATAATTGAGACGCTTACCCACCTCCCCCTTGTGGGGGAGGTCGACGAACGTCGTCTCGCAGAGACGACGTTCGGCGGGTGGGGGTATCGTTGTATGCGGTCAGACCCCCCCATCCGCCGACTCGCTTGGCTCGTCGGCGACCTCCCCCACAAGGGGGGAGGTTGTAGGTGGTTGGCTAGATCTCGTTACATTGATGACCATCAGTAATCGGATTCGTTACTTGATGTAGCCGTTGATGATGTTCTCGATCATCTCCTGCCGGCCCGAGACGTTCTTGTCGGCGTCGCCCTTCTTCAACATGTACGCTTCCAGAGTGGCGAAGTCGTGCTTGCCGGCCTCGATTTCCGCCCCGACGCCGCTGTCCCACGAGCCGTAGCGCTTCTTCACGATGTCCGTCAACAGGCCGTCCTTGCGGATCGCCGCGGCAATGCGGAGACCCTGTGCGAAGGCATCCATCGCGCCGACGTGGGCGTGGAACAAATCGATCGGCTCGAAGCTTTCCCGTCGAACCTTGGCGTCGAAGTTCAAACCGCCCGGGGCAAGCCCGCCCTGCCCCAAAACGATGAGCATGACCTGCGTGGTGAGGTAAAGGTCCGTGGGGAATTGATCGGTATCCCAGCCGAGGAGGAGGTCGCCGCGATTGGCATCGACCGAGCCGAGGGCGCCATTGGCGGCGGCGTATGCCAGCTCGTGACCCATCGTGTGGCGAGCCAGCGTGGCATGGTTGGTCTCGACGTTCAGCTTGAATTCCTTGTCGAGGCCGTGGCCGCGGAGGAAGGCCAGCGTGTTGGCGGCGTCGAAATCGTACTGGTGGCTGGTCGGTTCGTGCGGCTTCGGCTCGATGAGAAACGGCCCGGTGAAGCCGATCTTCTTTTTGTAATCCACGGCCATGTGCAGGAACTTGGCGAGGTGCTCCACTTCGCGCTTGAGGTCGGTGTTCCACAGTGTCATGTAGCCTTCGCGGCCGCCCCAGAAGACGTAGTTCTCGCCGCCCAGTTCCTTGGTCGCTTCGAGGGCCTTCTTCACCTGCGCCGCGGAGTAGGCAAACACGTCGGCATTGCAACTGGTGCTGGCGCCGTGCACGAAGCGCGGGTTGCTGAACAGGTTCGCCGTCCCCCACAGCAGCTTAATACCGGTGCGGGTCTGTGCCTCCTTCAGCTTCTTCACGACGGCGTCGAGGTTCTTGTTGGTCTCGGCGAGGTTCTTTCCTTCCGGGGCCACGTCGCGATCGTGGAAGCAGTAGTACGGGACGCCGAGCTTCTCCATGAACTCGAAGGCGACATCGACGCGCTTGAGGGCCATGTCGAGGGAATCGGTGCCGTCTTCCCAGGGACGGAGGGCGCAGCCGGGCCCGAACGGGTCGCTGCCAGTGCCGCGGAAGGTATGCCAGTAGCAGACGCCGAAGCGGAGGTGATCGCGCATCGCCTTGCCTTCGATCTTCTCGTCCGGGTTGTACTGGTGGAAGGCGAGCGGGTTCCTGGAATTGGGGCCTTCGTAAGCGATCTTGGCGATCTCGGGGAAAGCGGACATGGCGGCCTCGTGAGTTGGGAGTTCGGTGGAGAAAGGCTAGTGGTTGGCGGGAGTACCGGCTACGGAGGGGATGTAGGGCAAGGCGAAAGCGCAAAACGGAACTGGCTCCGGCCGGGGGATAGATCTCCCTCATTTCAGCTGTCGGGATGTTGCGATTCTCTCTCACGAAGGCACGACAATTGCGGCAGCGAACGCCTGCCCAACCTCCAGGAGAGCATCATGTTGCGAGGCTTTTCCCTGTTCGCGGCGATGATCTGGGTATCCGCGGCGTTGCCTGCCGGGGCCGACGACGCCCAAAAGCCGTTCGACGACGCCGACTTCGTCGCCAAGGCCGCCAGCGGCGGCATGTGCGAAGTGGCGATTGGCAAAATCGCCGAAACCCAGGCCAAGACCGATGCCGTCAAGAAGTTCGCTCAACGGATCGTGAAGGACCACACCAAGGCCAACGAGCAGTTGAAGCAAGTGGCCAAAGCCGCCAACATTGCCCTGCCTACGGCCATGAACGACCACGACCAGAAGAATCTCGAGCAGTTCAAGAACTACAAGGGGCAGAACTTCGACCAGGATTACGTGAACGCGCAGGTCGAGGACCACACCCAGGACATCGCACTGTTCACGCGGGCCAGCAAGGAAGCCAAGGACCCAGCGATTAAGAAGTTCGCTACCCAAACGCTGCCGACGTTGAAGAGCCACCTCGAGGCGGCCAAGAAACTTCAGAAGTGATTCTCGGCGAGTAATGCATCATCGACCGGAGTGCTGTGGTGCTCCGGTCGTTCGCGTTTCCGGTTCGCCGGGTATGCTTCCCCGCGCTTCGAAGCCCTTTTCCGCCGCGGCATACTGTTCGTGGTAGAACCTCTTCAAACGGTGAGCGTCCGGGACGTGCCCCTCGCACACCGCCTGGTAGTAGTAGCAGAACGCCCGGCCCAGCGCATACGTGGACGCCCAGGCGACCGCGGCCCCGGCCACCGAGCCGACGTAGGGAATAAGTTTCGTCACTTCACGGACCGCTTGCCGGGCCAGGATGCCGAGCCCCAGCGATGTCGCCACTTCCCGGAACCGCTCGGCCGTCATCGGCTGGCCATACACCTTCGCCAAATGATGCACCATTCGCGTTTGAATTCCCGGCAACAGCGCCAGATCGACGAATGGAATCGGCACCGCCCCGGCGCTGGCGGCCATCGAACTGTACGCGACGATAATCGGCGCCGCATGCCGCAGATGCACTTCCTTCAAGGCGTCGGTCGCTTCCTTCAGGCTTAAAAGCGTCTGCCGATAGCCGGCCGGCAAGGCGTCCAGCAGAGCCCGCTTGAGCGCCTCGCCGCCATAGGTAGGATCGGCGAAGCCATCCGCCGGCTTCGTGAGATCGATCGGCACGCAGTGATCGAAGAGGCCGGCGAACGCCCGGCGATGTTCGTCGATGTGCCGCTCCAATGTCGCCAAGGCGACTTGTTCCGAACGCGGCGTCCGGGATTCGAAGGGATAAGGTTGCGGATGCGGTTGCCGCGGAATCGCTTCGTTCAGACAGGTCACGCACAGGATCACGGGCCGCCCGAGGTTCACTTTGCGGATCGGTTCCAGGGCATGGCGGATGTTCCCTTGCGCGAAGTCGGTCGCCTTCGCCGTCACCACGATCACATGCGCTTGCGAATTGAAGGCAGCGATGTCTTCGGCGGGGTCGTAGCCGGGTTCATCGACGCCGCGGGTATCGAGGAAAGCCAACAGCGGCGA
>DATNBQ010000114.1:0-11162 GCA_035571955.1 Urbifossiella sp.
CACTTCCTTGCGGTAGACGGTGGCCCGACAGGTGGGGCAGCGGAGCCACAACCCCTCGGGCACGCCTTTTTTCGGCCGTTCCGCCATGGAGAACTAACCACAGAGGCACAGAGACACGGAGAAAACAAAAACCGAGTATTAGAGCGCCATCCGCTTGATTCCTTGAGCTAGCACTGGAACATTGAAGTTCAAAAGTAGTCCGACGCGAGTCTTACTCAAGCGTAAATAACTCAGCAGTTGCGCTTCGTGGACTGGATGGATTCGATCGACGCATTTGAGTTCGACGACGAGGCGATCCGGGAAGAAGAAATCCATGACGAGGTGGTCGTCGAGCGGTATGCCTTTATAGATCAATGGAACACGCGCTTGTGGTTGAATCGGACATCCCCGAAGCCGCAATTCTACTTCCATACATTTTTGGTAAATTGACTCCAGCAAGCCTGGGCCCATAGTACGATGAACTTCAATCGCTGCGCCAATAACCAATTCCGTGAGAGAGTCTTTTTCTTCCATTTTCACGTACTCCGCATTACTGTTTTACTCTGTGTCTCAGTGCCTCTGTGGTTAGTTCCGCTCGTCGATCTGCGCGAGGCTTTGGAATTTCTTCCCTTCGACGTAAGCGAGGAATGCCCCGCCCCCGGTGGAAACGTGGGTCATCTTGGAATCGAAGCCGAACTGTTCGACGGCCTCGGCGGTTTCGCCGCCGCCCACCACGGTGACGGCGCCGCTCGCCGCCATCGCCTCGGCGATTCCCTTGGTTCCCGCGCTGAACGCCGGCTTCTCGAACCACCCCACTGGTCCATTCCAGATCACCGTCGCGCATTCCCGAATCTTGTTCGCATAATGGGCCAGCGTGCGTGGGCCGATGTCCACGCCCTCGAAGCCTTCGGGAATCGCCCCTTCGAACACCTGCGTTTGCGTCAATTCGTTCGAACGGGCACAGAGGGAATCAAGCGGAAGCGTGATTTTCGTGCCGACGTGCGGGAGCAGTTTCTTGGCGTTGTCGAGTTCCTCGGGGTCGATCTTCATGTTGCCGACGGGGATGCCGCGGGCCTTCATGAACGTGTAGGTCATCTTGCCGCCGATGAGCAGGTGGTCGACCTTGGCGAGCAAGGCGTTGATGAAGTTGATTTTGTCGGAAACTTTCGCGCCGCCCATGATGCCGAGCAATGGCCGCTTCGGCTGCCCCATGAGCGCGTCGATGATGTGCAGTTCCCTCTCGACGAGCAAGCCGATGGCGCGGGGCTTTCCTTCGGCCTTGAGTTTCGCCGGCAGGCCGACCATCGACGTATCCTTGTCGTTCTGGCAGGTGCCGAAGGCATCGTTGACGTAGGCGTCGCCGAGGGCGGCGAGGGCGGCGGCGAACTCGGGATCGTTCTTCTGTTCGCGCGGGTCGAAGCGGAGATTCTCGAGGAGAATCACGTCGCCGGGCTTGAGTGCGGCGGCAGCGGCGGAGACCGCCGGGCCGACGACTTCGTTCGCGGCTTTCTTCACGGGCCGACCGAGCAGTTCGCCGAACCGGGCGGCGACGCGGTCCATCGCGAGCAGCTGGCGTTCCTCGGGCGTCGCCTTTTCGGGACGGCCGAGATGGCTCATGGCAATGATGGAGGCGCCGCCGTCGAGCAACTTACGAATCGTGGGCAACGCGCCGCGAATCCGCCGGTCGTTCTTCACCGCGCCCGTCTTCTTGTCGAACGGCACGTTGAAATCGACGCGAATCAGCACGCGCTTGCCGCGGATGTCCCCGAGATCAGCGACAGTTTTCTTGGCCATAATGCCCCTCGATTAGCCGCGACCCAGCGGGAGCGCGGCGGCCGCGCTTCCGCTCCGCGGACTCCGCGTCGCGGCTAACTTTTGCTGATCATGTACTTGAGCAGGTCGACGCAGCGGTTCGAATAGCCCCATTCGTTGTCGTACCAACTCACCAGCTTGAAGAAGCGGCTGTTCAACTCGATGCCGCTGCCGGCGTCGTAGATGCTCGAGTGCGAATCGTGGATGAAATCGCTCGACACCACCTCGTCGCCGGTATAGGCCAGGTAGCCCTTCAGATACGATTCGCTGGCCTTCTTCATGGCCGCCGAAATGTCCTTGTAGCTCGTCTCCTTCACGGTCTTCACGGTGAGGTCGACGGCGGAGACGGTGGCCGTGGGCACGCGGAAGGCCATGCCGGTCATCCTGCCCTTCACTTCCGGGCACACGAGGGCAACGGCGCGGGCGGCGCCGGTGGTGCTCGGAATGATGTTCATCGCCGCGGCCCGGCCGCCCTTCCAGTCCTTCTTACTCGGCCCGTCCACGGTCTTCTGCGTCGCCGTGTAGCTGTGCACCGTTGTCATTAGCCCTTCCTCGATGCCGAACCCTTCCTTCAAGAGAACGTGCACCAGCGGCGCCAGGCAGTTCGTCGTGCAACTGGCGTTCGAAATGATGTGGTGCTTGCCGGCGTCGTACTTCTCGTGGTTCACGCCCATCACAACCGTGATGTCTTCTTCCTTGGCCGGCGCTGAGATGATGACCTTCTTAGCTCCCGCGGTGATGTGCCCCTTGGCCTTTGGCGCCTCGGTGAACAGGCCGGTGCTCTCGATCACGTACTCGACGCCGAGTTCCTTCCACGGCAACGCTTGCGGCCCTTCCTTCACGGCCAGGCATTTGATCGCGTGCCCGTTGACGATCAGCAGATCGTCTTCCGCGACGCTGGTGGATGAGCGCTGCGAAAGCACGTCGCCCTTGAAGCGGCCCTGCGTGGAATCGTACTTCACGAGGTAGGCGAGGTTGTCCGCGGGGACCAGGTCGTTGACGGCGACGACGTCCAGGTGTTTGCCCAGAAGCCCCTGTTCGACGAGAGCCCGGAACACCAGCCGGCCGATTCGCCCGAACCCGTTGATCCCAACCTTCACGGCAGCCATCGCAACTCCTCAGCGCGAAGAAAGAGAGCCCATCGGCGCGATGGGCCATTCATCTATCAATATGAGAGCTCGGGGTTTGAGTCCATGCGCCGCCAGACGGCGAGCGGGGGGCGTGAGCCCCCTGATTCTCTGAATCGGCACAGAATCAGGGGGCTTACGCCCCCCGCTCGCCAGGTTTGAGAAATCGCTCAGTCGTAGCCGCCGCCGCCTTCGCCGTACAAGTCGCCGTTGGCCCCGCCCTTATAGAAACGCCGTCCCAGGTTGTGGTTGTACGGCGTCCACGCCGTCGGGTTGTTGCGATCCTCGCGCATCTCCCGGGCCACCTGGTGCATCCGCGTGTCGAGCATGTCGATCATGTGCAGGAGCATCGCTTCCGGCGTCATCGGCACCTTGGAACTGCCCCATTCGAGCGTGCCGTGATGGCTTAGCAGCATGTGCTTGAGGCGCAGGATCAATTCGCGCGGCACCGGTTCGCCGGTCAGGTCCGGGGCCTTGGCAATCATGGCGTCGAGCATTTCCGTGCCGATGGCGAGATGGCCGATCAGTTGCCCTTCATCCGAGTAGCCGAAGGCGCGGTTGTAAGTGAGTTCGCGGGTCTTGCCGGCATCGTGCAGGAAGACGCCCATGAGCAACAGGTCGCGGTCGACGCCGGGATAGAGCGGCAACAGACGGTCCGCCACGTCCATCATGGTGACGACGTGTTCGAGCAAGCCGCCGATGTAGGCGTGGTGTAGTTTGACGCCGGCCGGGCAGGTCGTGAAGGCGCGCAGGAAGTCGTCGTCCATCAGGAAGCATTCGGCGATGGCCTTCAGGTGCAGGTTGCCGAGCCGCAGCAAGTAGCCTTTGAGGCGTTCGAGCAGTTTCGGAATGCTCTGATCGGTGTGCGGGAGGAAGTCGTTCAGTTCGACTTTTTGCGCTTCGACGCGTTCGACGGTGTTGAGAATGACCTGCAGCGAACCCTGGAAAAGCTGAACTTTGCCGGCAGCGTAGAGGAAGTCGCCGACGGCGAATTCGCGGGCGGTCTGGTCGCCGGCGTTCCACAGGCGGGCCGAGATGCCCCCGGTGCGGTCGCGCAGTTCCAGCTGCAGGTACGAGTTGCCATTGCGGTTGACGCGGAGTTGCTTATCGGTGACGAGGTAGACTTCTTCGAGGTTCTCGCCATCGCGGAGGTGTTCGACGAAGCGGCGGCTCATGGATTCTCCCGGTGTTCGCTCCTTCCTACGGTACAAACCCCGTGGTCGCACGGCACCAGTTGGTAGCGATGGCGGGCGATCCATCGGTAAGTTCGGCGCCCAAGCCAGAGTGCACCGGGAAGGTAGAAGAGGGGCGCGAGCGGCCACAAGAGCGGCAGCCTCAACGCCAGCCAGCGGATGGCCCGGTAGCCGGCGAAGGACCGCTGCCGATCCGGCGTTACGACGTGCATCTCGTCGAGTAGTTTTTGAAGTTCAAGCGACTCGGCACACTCGGGCCAGAGTTTCGGAACGCGGGCATCGCGGCATTCGACGCGGCCGAGCCAGTCGAGGCGATTCAGAATGGCCATGCTCTTGCGGCAAAACGCACACTGACCGTCGTACAGAACAATGGCACGATTCGTCATGGCCTGCAACCAACCGACATCGAGAAAGTCGATTTCGGACTAACCACAGAGGCACAGAGAACACGGAGAAAACCCTGTTTTCTATTCTCTGTTCTTTCTTCTCTGCGTTCTCTGTGCCTCTGTGGTTAGCCCTCTGTCCCACTCTTCATGGGAGTTCGAGTTCCAGTTCATCGCCGACGACATGGACCGCATAGCAGCCCGTTTTGATCCGGGGGCTGTCGGCCCAGGCGCCGTCGGAGAGCCGGAATCGCCAGTAGTGCCAGGGGCATGTTACCACGCCGTCCTCGACGAAGCCGCCGGAGAGCGACGCGCCCATGTGCGGACAGAGGTCGTCGATGGCGAAGAACTGGCCGTTCGACCGGAACACGGCGATATCCTTTTGATTCACCGCAACCAAAATGCTCCCGCCTTCGGGAACGGCCTCCGCCTTACCGATGGCAATCCGCTGTCCCACGTGCCGCCCTCCACGGATGTAACCGCATTTCCTGGTATTGTAATAACGCGACCCCGGAGGCGAATGACATGCTGGAAGTGGAAGTGAAGTACCGGAATGTCGAACCGGCCGCGGTTTTGGCCCGGTTGTTCCCCCTCGGCGCGGTCAAAGCCGAGCAGCGCACCGACCGCGACCATTACTTCAACGCCCCGGATCGCGACTTCGCCAAGACGGACGAGGCGTTCCGATTGCGGCGAATCGGTTCGGAGAATCGCCTGACATACAAGGGCCCGAAGCGCGACGCGGCCACCAAGACTCGCACCGAGATTGAGGTAAAGCTGGCCGAGGGCGATGCGGCAGCCGCCGATACCGAGAGGATGGTTCGGGCCTTGGGCTATCGCTCGGTTGCTGAAGTTCGCAAATCGCGAATTGTGTTCCACCTGGAACGCTCGGGCTTTGCCGTCGAGGCGTGCGTGGACGAAGTGGAAGGCGTCGGCTCGTTCGTGGAACTGGAAATCGCGGCGGAGGAAGCGCAGTTCGAGGATGCGAAGGGCGTGGTGCTGCAACTGGCCCAGGAACTGGGGCTCGTGGAGCAGGAACGCCGCTCGTATCTGGAGCTGTTGTTGGAGCGCTCGGCGCCGCCTCGCGGCTAATCTTTTCTGTTGCCGCGAATGCTACCGCGCGGCCACAATGTCCCTACCCCAACCCATCGGAGCCTTGCCATGAGTCTGCGCGACTGGGTCAGCGGCCAGTTCATCGACATCATCGAATGGACCGAGCCGAGCTCGAACGAAATCCTGTCGTACCGGTTCACGCGGCACAAGAACGAAATCAAGAACGGCGCCAAGCTGGTCGTCCGCGAGGGGCAAGCCGCCGTGTTCGTCCGCGAGGGCCAACTCGCCGACGTCAAAACGCCCGGCACCTACACCCTCGACACCAAGAACATGCCGGTGCTCTCCACCCTGCTCGGCTGGAAGTACGGCTTCGAATCGCCATTTAAAGCCGAGGTCTACTTCATCTCGACGCGGCAATGGACGGATCAAAAGTGGGGCACGCAGAACCCGGTGATGCTCCGCGACCCGGAGTTCGGGCCGGTGCGGGTGCGAGCCTTCGGCACCTACGTGTTCAAGGTCACCGACCCGGCCACGTTCCTGAAAGAACTGGTCGCGACCGATCCGTCGTTCGAGGCCTACGAGATTGCCACGCAGTTCCGCAATACGATCGTGTCGCGGTTCGTGGACGTGATCGGCGGCGCCAAGATTCCGATTCTCGATCTCGCCGGGAATTACGAGCGGGTGAGCAAGTTGGCCCTGGAGCGAATCGCGCCGGAACTGGCCAAGATCGGCGTAAGCCTGACGCAATTCTTCGTGGAGAACATCTCGCTGCCGCCCGATGTTGAAGCGGCCCTGGACAAGCGAAGTCAGATGGGCTTGCTCGGCAACCTGGACCAGTACGCGAAGTTCCAGTCGGCGGAGGCGATTCGGGATGCGGCGCAGAATCCCGGCGGAATCGCGGGAGTCGGCGCCGGGATGGGGGCAGGCTTCGCGGTGGCCGGGCAAATGGCCAATGCGTTCGCCGGCGCAACGGCCGCCCCGGGGCAGGTGAACGCGGGTCCGCCGCCGCTGCCCGGCGCCGTGCAGTTCTTCGCCGCGATCAACGGCGCCCAGGCCGGGCCCTTCGACGTCGCCGCCCTGTCCGGGAAAATCAATCGCGGCACATTGGTCTGGCGGCAAGGGATGGCCGGCTGGGTCGCAGCGGAAACCGTCCCGGAGTTGCAAGCGCTGTTCGCGAACGTGCCGCCGCCATTACCGGGCGCGTAAAACGCATCGCGCTCGGCTCCGCCTCGCGGCTAACCTTTTTATTTTGGCCGCAGGCCGCGGGTGAATGCCGCCGGCGTCACATAGCGCGTGTGGTAAACGTCCCAGTCCTTGGGGTAACGTCGGTAAACCGGGTCGTCCGCCAGGCGGCCCGGCGGCGATTCGTAACTCGTCATGCCGTGATACGGCAAGGGCAGCACCGTCTTGCCGTGCCGCGTATTGAAGTCGCCATCCTTTTCCCAGCCGTCGCTGATCCAGACGAAGTCGCGCTTCCAACCGGGGCGCGGGCCGGGCGGGACGGCGAACTTCAAGGCGATGTCGTCGCCGGCCGTCAGGATCGCGTAGCGGTCGTCGGTCTTTTCCAGCAATTCGCGAATGTCGCCGAAGCGGGTGTGGAAGCCGATGAGGTCGCGCCACGGTTGGCCGAACGACTCGATGCGGTCGTAATCCGGCAACTCCGGCGAACTCCGATTCGCCTGCGACATGCTCAGGATGCCGCGCCAGCGCAGTTCCGCCGATTCCGGCAAGAGCACCGTCCGCGACATCTCGGCGTCGTCGCGGCCCTCGGCATACTGCAAGGCATCCCAGTAAATCTCCATGTTGGTTCGCAGGCGGAAGCGTCGCGACACGCCAGGCCCATCCAGGCCGTCGAGGCGGATCGGCACGGTCTTGTTCTTCCCCGCCGGGAAACCGATGTTATCGCGAGCGACCTTCCAGCCGCCCTTGCCATCGGGCACTTCCAGGATCAAGCCGTGCGGCCGATCGTGCTTGCCTTGTTCGATGGCGAAGTTCACGGAGCTATCCGTGGGATGCACCCAACCGCGAGCGACGAGCCAGAGTGGGCCGCGAGTCGGGGCATCGTCGCCGAGATCGACTTCGACCCAGTGCTCGTTGGTGATGCCCTGGTACTTGCCCCGGCCGGCGCGATCCAGGTAGACGCCATCGATGGCCCTTACGTCGGCGGTCGCATCCTTGCCGAGGTGATCGGTGGCCCTGGCGACGGGGCGAGGCGGCCCCGTCAGGTGGAACGATGGCTTCGTCGGCTCCAAAACGAAACGCTCGTCGGAGAAGAGTTCCGTATCCGCGGGGTGGTCGATGACTTGCAACGCGAGGTGGTCGAAGAAGTGCGTTTCCCAGAGGTTTGCCTGGACGCGGACTTCGTATTTGCCGTCGCGGGGAACGAGTTGGTCGCCGCGGATTTTCACCCATTCCTCGGTTTGGCCGATGCCGCCGCGATGCTGGGCGTTGATGTAAAGCCCCAGCGGCGAACTCCACAGAATATCCGTGACGAAGACGAATCGCTCGCCGTTCCAGGTGAACAGGAACGGGCACGATCCCTTGAGCCGCTGCATCGGCGAGAAGACCTGATCCGCCTCCGGTTGGAATTCGATCTGCGTGGTGCCGTTCGGCCAGATAATGCGAATCACATCGGCCTTGCCGCGCTGGCCGAGGCCGAAATGCACGGAGGGCGATGCGATCGGCCGCTTGACGATGAGCGAGCCGGAACGGATTTCGATTTCGCCGCCGATGCCATAGGAGTTGATGCGGTTGTCGCCGGTCATGTTTTCCTGGCGTTCGGCGCGAAAGCGGATGGTTTGCCAGTGGTAGTTCTGGGTTCCCTGGCAGGTTGCACGAACGGGCCGGCCCTCGGCGCCGATGGCGAGCAAACTGACGCGGCCATCGCCCAGATCGGCGGCTGCGAAACAATTGCCGGGCAGCGGCGCGGCCAGGCGCGCGAATTTGCCATCCCCAGCCGCCAGCCACGCCCCACTTCCCCAGCTCCCCGACGCCACGATGTCCGGCATGCCGTTGTTGTCCAGGTCCGCGATCAACAGGCGAGCGGCCTCAGGCTCCTTGCCGGCCGGGGGCGCTTCCCACTTTGCGATTTCCTGATAATCCCACGCCGTGAACTTGCTGCGATCCGAGAGGCGATAAATCGTGCCCCCTTCGCGGAGCACGGCCAGGTCGAACAGGCCGTCGTCCTCGGCGTCGATTACTGCGATGGCGAGAATTCTCTCGGCGTCGCTGGGCATGCCGAACGGCCACGGCTTGAACCGACCCGAGCGTTCATTCATGTAAAAACTGAGGCGGCCGCGGGAATCGAGCACAGCCAGGTCCGGGTCGCCATCGTTGTCGAAATCGGCCCAGGCGAACGACCGAGCCCCGTCGATTTCAGGGAAAACAGGCATTGGTGTGAAGGTGCCGTCGAGATTGTTTCGCAAGAGCAGCGGCGACCCGGTGCGGCGGCCGAGAAGAATATCGAGGTCGCCGTCGAGATCGTAATCGGCGGCGATCGCGGCAGTGAAATCGCCCTTGAGCACTTCTTGCGGCAGGCGCGCGGTTTCGGTCGCATCCTCGAAGCTGCCGTTCGGCAATTGTTGTAGAAAGCGAATGCCCTTTCCGAATGCGAAGAGCCCAGTGCGGAAGGTATTTTGCCAGTCGAGGGCGATGACGCCGCCCGGCGCGAGCGGCACCGACGGCAGCGCGACATCCGCACTGACCTTGCGAATCTCCTTGGCACTGGCGACGAAAATCGCCGGCGGCCCCTCGGCCTTCAACCACACCGGCAGCACGATATCCCACTTGCCGGCCGGCGCCTCAATTGGCTCCGACGGCAGCGTTAACTGGAAGTCCGCTGGGGAGGGCGTTCGCTTCACCGGGGCGAGCTTCAAGAACGTGCGGATTGGATGCCCCATTTCAGAGTCGCGCGGGAACACCGCGGTGGCGTCCGGAGCGAAGTCCGGCTCCGCCTGCAACACGTTCGCGAACCGCTGCATCGGCCCTGTGTCGCCGTCCTTTTCGAATGCCGCTTTCGCTTCCTTGAACTCCGTAAGCGTCTCCTCCTTCCAGTGCGGGCTGAGCTTTTCGAAGCGGCCGAGCGTCTCGCGGATCGTCGCGCGGTCGTTCTCTTTGATCGCCGTTCGCAAGCGGGCCGTGAGAACGTACAGGTTGTTCGGCCGCACAACGAGTATCCGTTCCATCAGTTCCTGGAAGGCCCGGTCGCTATTGAGCGGATCCTGCTTCTGCACGACCGTGGCAAGCCGATAGATCACTTCGATATTGTTCTTGTCCTTGTCGAGGACGCGGCGATAGCGGTCGGCGGCCTCGGCGAGTCGCCCTTCCTGTTCATCGAGCATGCCGAGGAAGGTCTGAATAGTGGTGTTGTCGGGGGCGAGACTGTCGGCCTGGCGGAGGTCGCTGGCCGCCTTGGGGAATTGCCGCGAGCGGAGGTAGAAGAGGCCGCGATCGGCCCAGCCGGCCGGCTCCGCGGGGACGAGTTCGATGGCCCGGCTCAGATTCTTCTCGGCAATCTCGCCGACGCCGATGTCGAGGCCGGCCACGCCGATCTCGAACGCCTCGACGTATTCCTCGTAGCGCGGCTCGCCGGGATTGGGCAGGCGGAAGCGATTCCACAAGAAGTACGACCCGACGCCGATCCCGGCGATCGCGAGCAACAGGACGAGAACGAGGAGCCAGCGCGGCCGTCGCCGCGGCGGCACTCCGGCAGTTCCGGCAACTGGGGCGGTGGACATGGAGCACTCGCGATTCGGGGCGGAATCAGGCTCAGACTATCGCCCCGCCGGTGCGATTCCAACCCCGGGGAACAGAGTCTATCGCAGCGCTTCCCTTCGGGTCCCGGCTAATCCAATGCTCCCATGCGGCTGCGGTTGTGGATCAGAATTTCCTTCAGCCCCGGTTCCTCGATGCGTTCCAGCGCGTCGTCGATGGTGACCCACTCGCGCTGCCGGAGTTCGCGCTCCGGCCAGTCGTCGCGGCTTTCATTCACCCGCATCCGGTAAACGAGCACGAGGTGGTCGGCGCCGTACTTTTCATAGACGTAGGTGCCAAGCGCCTCGGCATCCAGGGTGCCGGCGAGGCCCGCTTCTTCCCATGCCTCGATGAGCGCGGCCTCGCTCGCCGAGTGGCCCGGATCGATCATTCCCTTGGGAAAGACCCAGCGCTTGCCGTTGCGCGAAGTCACGAGGCAAACCCGGCCGCCGCGGCAAGGGATGGCGGCGGACTGGCGAACCGGGTCGAGCATGGCGATCCTCCCTGAATGCGGCGGCGAACAGCTAACAGTTATACCGCACGGCGCGGCGGTTCGTCGATATGATGCCTTCAATCGCCGCGGCACGGACATCGCGGCAAGCTCCTGGGCAACCGACACGATGGCGGCTCCCGTCTTGACCGTTCGCGAAGTGATGCAGCCGGATCCGGTGACGGTCGATCCGGATTGCCCTCTCGATGTGGCCCTCGGGCTCATGAACCTGCAGCGCATCGGGGCCATCATCGTCGTGCATCCGGATCGCGGGCTGCTCGGCATCTTCACCGATCGCGACTTGCTGCGCCGCGTCGGCGTCGCCGCCCCCGGCTGGCAAGCACTTCCCATCTCCGAATGGATGACGCGCGAACCG
>DATNBQ010000115.1:0-3988 GCA_035571955.1 Urbifossiella sp.
TGCTCGTGCTCCGCCCGCAGCGCGGCTCGCACCCTCGTCCGGGCGTCTTCCCCCGAATGTCCCAAGCCGGCCGTAGCGACCGCATCCTGGGCGACGCTGTACAGAGCGGTCATCGCGGCGGCGATGTTGAAGTAGGCGTCGAGTTGCCGGCCGTACACGACTTGGCGGATCAGGTTGTGCCGCCCCCGATAGGTGAGATAGACGGACAGGCCGGCCACCAAGCTGCCGGTCAGCCCGACAGCGGCGGCGAGAACCGGAGCAAGGGTCGAAGCTTCGAACACGCGATGCCTCGGAAGCACGGGACGATGGTGGTAGTATGGCTCACGATCGCTCGCCGGGCGCGAGGAACCAGACATTCGTAATTTCGGACAATCGAATCGATGTTGCCGCATTGGATAGTTGCCTGGGCGCTGCGCTGGGCTACGTTATTCTCAGTCCTTCGAGCGGGGTCGATGCTCCTCCATGACAGGCATCCTTCTGATCCAACTGGGCACGCCGGACGCACCCACGGCTGCCGCTCTCAAGCCCTATCTCAAGCAATTCCTCTCCGATCCCCGCGTCATCGAGGACCAGGGGTGGAAGTGGAAGTTCATCCTGAACGCCTTCATATTGCGGAAGCGGCCGAAGGAATCCGCGGCGAAATACGGCCGCATCTGGGATCCCGTCACCGGCTCGCCGCTCCTGCATTACACCCGACGGCAAACGGAACTCTTGCAAGCGCACTTCCCCGGCATTCCGGTGCGGTTCGGCATGATCGTCGGCAACCCGTCGGTAAGAAGCGTCGTGGCCGAGATGATCGAATCGGGCGTGGATCGCCTCGTGGTGCTGCCGATGTTCCCTCAATACTCCGCGACGACCACGGCCAGCGCTGCCGATTCGCTCTTCAAGGCGATGATCATGGAACGCCGCGTGCCGGCGTTGCGGTTCATCAATTCCTATGCCGACCACCCGGCCTATCTCGACGCCGTTGCTGCGTCGGTGTGCGACGATGTGGCGGCGTTGGGCTGGTCGCCGGAGCATTTCATCATCAGTTTCCACGGCCTGCCGCAGGAATATGCCCGCCGCGGCGATCCGTACCCCGAAGAAGTGGTCCGCACGACCAATGCCTTGGTACCGCGGCTCGGCTGGCCGCAAGGCCAGTGGACGCAAACGTACCAGTCGCGATTCGGCCGCTCGGAATGGCTCAAGCCGTATACCGACGATGTGCTGGCGGAGTTGGCCGGGCGGGGCGTCCGCCGCGTTTGCGTCGTACTTCCCGGCTTCACCGCCGACTGCCTTGAAACCATCGACGAGATCGGCCGGGAAAGCCGCGAGGCATTCCTTCACGCTGGCGGCGAGAAGCTACACAACGCCCGCTGTTTGAACGACCACCCGAAGTGGATCGAGGCGATGGCGGCGATCGTTCGCCATCATGCCGGCGACTGGCTCCCTTGAAGCGCAAGGTTTCGACGAATCAGGGCGGCGACGGTCAACGCGATGAAGCTGCCCAACCAGAGCCAGGCACCCAGGCGGGGTGCTTCAGGGGGGCGGTTGTCCCACGAAGGTGGAACCAGCAGGTAGAGGAGTGCGATGCCGAGGCTCGCAGCGCCGAACGCCGCTGCCCCTCTGGGCCGTCGAAAGATCAAGAGGAAGGCGCCGATCAGTGCAAGGGGGTTTGCCAGCCAGGCGATTTCGAAGCCGAACAAATTGATCCACCCCATTCCCAGGCAAGTGATCCCTCGAACGGTCTCGTAGTACCCCGAGCCCTGTTGCGGCGTTGCCGGGTTCTCGGTTCGCGTTCCCGTACTTGGCAGAGACCTGTCGGAGTCGTGAATCACCCAGATGTCCGTCGCCGGGAGGGCACACGCCGCCAGGTAAAGGGCAGACGAGATCAACAACGCGGCTCGATACAGCCGACGAGATGGATGTACCATCCCCGAGCCCTCTCCCGCCGAGCGACGGGACGCTGCCACGGAATCTCATGGCCACGACGAGCAATCGGCTGGCGAAATCCGGCATCGATTAGGCGGACGTCGGCCGGCTGCTCTGGAACGCCTGCATCACGTCGTAAAAATCCTGGCTGATCTTCACTTCATCGTCCATGAAATCGCGCAGCCAGAGGAAGTTCATCCGCTGGGCCATGGCGGCCAGCGGCAACAGGTCGCCCAGGCGAATCCCGACTTCGGCTTCGGGGCGTTCTTCCACTTCATCCTGTTCCGGCGGGGTGTACAGTCGCAGCCGAGAAACCATGGCGAACCTCCCTGAATCTCGCGATAGTGCCGCCATCCGCTAAGGCGTCTTTTCCCTCGAATCGACCGCTTCGATTACGCGGCTTCACTCGATTGCCCATCCGGTACGGATTTCCGCGATGGACTGGGTAAAATGATCCGGAGAGCGAAACTGTCTCGGTGGCACAGGCATTCTTGCTGTGCCACCAGGAACCCTCCCATGACGACATTCGCGGTGCTGGGGAGCGGCGGCTGGGGGACGGCGATCGCCCTGTTGCTGGCGCAAAACCCGGACCACCGGGTCCGGCTCTGGAGCGCCCATGCCGGTTCCGCTCGCGTCTTGAATGAAAAGCGCGAGAACAGCCGCCTTTTACCCGGCGTTCCAATCCCGGCAACGATCGTCATCACGGCGGACGAAACCGAAGCGGTCGCCGGCGCCGATTGTTGGGTCTCGGCGATACCCACGGCATTCCTGCGCTCCACGCTGGCTCGCTTCCAGCGCCTTTCCAATCCCGCCATTCCGATCGTGAGCTTGACCAAGGGAATCGAGATCGCGACGTTTCGCCGGCCAACCGAGATCATCGAGGAAGTGCTCGGCACGCGAAACCACGCAGTCTTGAGCGGCCCGAGCCATGCGGAGGAAGTGGCTCGCGGCATGCCCACATCCGTTGTGCTCGCGAGTGCCGATACGCGCCTGGCGGCGTGGACCCAACAGCGATTCGGCACGGAGCGCTTCCGCGCTTACACCAATGTCGATTGTGTGGGGGTGGAACTGGCCGGGGCGCTCAAGAACGTGCTCGGCATCGCTGCCGGCATCTGCGATGGGCTCAAGTTCGGCGATAACGCCAAGGCAGCCCTGTTGACGCGCGGCATCGTGGAAATGACGCGCTTCGGGGTCGCCCACGGCGCCGAACCGGCCACTTTCACCGGCCTCGCCGGCATCGGCGACTTGATCGCGACTTGCTTCAGTCCGCATGGCCGCAATCGCCGCGTCGGCGACCGCATCGGCCGGGGCGAACCGCGGGCGGACGTTCTCGCCGGCCCGCAAGTGGCCGAGGGCGTCGCCACCAGCCGCGCGGTTTACGAACGCATCCAGCGACTTGAGCTGGAGGCCCCCATCATGACGGCGGTTTATGAAGTCCTGCATGCGGGCAAACCGCCGCAAACCGCCGTGCAGGAACTTCTGACCCGCGAGATGAAGCAGGAACGAATGGCTTGATTCCCAATCTTATCGCGTCAGAATCGCGATTCGAAGCCGATGACCAGGCCTTGCACCCAGAAGTCCGAGTGGACGAAGGTCGCTTGCGGACGGACCGGGCCGACGTACGGGCCCGCTCCGGCGACCAGCGGAATCTGCGTCGGGTTAACGCTGCGGTCGATCTGGTCGCCGGGCCGCACGGCGTTGCTCAGGTACAAGAAGTTGTAACCGATGTAGAACCGCGACCGATCCGAGAACTTCAACCCCACCTTGCAGATAGCTTCCGGCACCACCGCGAACACGGCTTTCGTGTATTGCCCCAGGTTCGATCCCTGGACGAACATGCCGCCGTGGTACGATTGCAAGAGCGGCACCGGGTAAGCGCCGGTAATCAGGTTGGTTTGGCCGTCGCGGCGGACCATCTCGAAGTTGGTGCCGAGGGCCGCTTTTCCCGTGATCTCGGCGAAGAAGCTGCCGCGGTGCATGTCCGCCATCAATCCCACCTGGCCGCCGTGGAACTCGTTGTGGGCGTCGATCTGGTCGGCGATCATGCCGAAGGTCTCGGTGTTGCCCGTCGCCGCCG
>DATNBQ010000116.1:0-3044 GCA_035571955.1 Urbifossiella sp.
GCAACGCCCGCGCGCTGGCGGACGCGGAGCCCGGCGACATCACCCTCGTCGACAACGACCGCCACATGGAAGCGTGGTACAAGTCCCCGGCGGCCGCCGCCGTAGTGCCGATGACGACTTCCGTGAATGGAAGGCCAGTCATCCGCGTCGCCGATCCGCTCATGGCCTTCGTGCAAATCTTCCAGCAATTGCGCGGTCCCCGCACCGAACCCACCATCATCGATCCCTCGGCCAGCGTTCACCCGACGGCACAGATCGGCGATGGCGCGGCTATCGGCCCCTTTGCCGTCATCGGAGAAGGAGCGACGATCGGGGCCGGCACGCGGGTCGGCGCCGGCGTCGCTCTCGGCCGCGGCTGCCGCATCGGCGCCGGAACCATTCTTTACCCGAGCGTCGTTCTTTACGACGACTGCACCCTCGGCGACCGCGTCATCGTTCAAGGCAATGTCGTGATCGGCGGCGATGGGTTCGGCTACCGATTCCACGGCGGAGCCCACGTCAAAGTGCCCCAGCTCGGCTGGGTCGAAATCGAGGACGACGTCGAGATCGGCGCCGGAACCACCATCGATCGCGGCACCTTTGGCCCGACCCGCATCGGCAAGGGCACCAAGATCGACAATCTGGTAATGATCGCCCACAATTGCCGCATCGGCCGGCACAACATCATCGCGGCGCAGGTTGGCATCGCCGGCTCCACGACCACAGGCGACTACGTGGTGATCGCGGGCCAGGTGGGGATCGGCGACCACCTGACCATCGGCGACCGCGCCGTGATCGGCGCTCAGAGCGGGGTCACCAAGTCGGTGCCGCCGGATAGCCGCATGATGGGGTTCCCGGCGCGGCCCGAAGGGCTCGCCAAGCGCAGTTATGCCGTGTTCGAGCACTTGCCGGAACTGCGAGCCGATTTGAACCGCATCAAGAAGCACCTCGGTCTGGAGGAGTGAGATGGCGAGCGCGGCGGCGTTCGCGACCCGGGAGCCGGTGGGCCTGTTGGCCTGCGCCGGCCGCTTCCCGATCCTGTTCGCGGAGAAAGCCCGCGAGTGCGGCATTCCGGTCGTTTGCATCGCCGTGCCGGGAATGGCCGACCCGGTGTTGAAGGAACTTTGCCCGCGCTTCCGCTGGTTGCACAGCCTGTCGCTCGGCGCCGCCATCCGCACCTTCCGCCGCGGCGGCGTTCGCCGTTGGACGATGGCCGGGAAGTTCCACAAACACCAGGCGTTCCACCCGCTCCGATTGCTGCACTTTCTCCCCGACTGGCGGATGCTGCGGTTCTGGTTCTTCCGCCGCCGCCGCGCCAACAACGACGACTCGATCCTGAACGGGATCATCGACGAACTGCGGGCCTTCGATCTGGAATGCGTGTCCGCCCTCGAACTCTGTCCGGAGTTGCTCGTGCGCGAAGGGTTATTGACGCGCCGCCAGCCGACGGCGGCCGAACGAAAAGACATCGAAATGGGCTGGTCGCTGGCCCGCGAGATGGGCCGGTTGGACATCGGCCAAAGCGTGATGATCCGCGACCGCGCCGTGCTGGCCGTGGAAGCAATCGAAGGGACCGATCGGGCGATTCTTCGCGCCGGCGAACTGTGCGGCCAGGGAAGCTTCGTGGTCGTGAAGGTGGCGAAGCCGGCCCAGGACATGCGTTTCGATGTGCCGACGGTTGGAACGCAAACGATCGAATCGATGAGGCAGGCGGGCGGCCGCGTTTTGGCCATCGAGGCCGGCCGAACCATTCTCATCGACGAGGCGGAAACCGTGGCCCTGGCCAACCGCTACGGCATCACCATCGTCGCGCTCGTTTAAGCCGCGCGGCCCAACACAAGCGGCCCTCCGATATTTCGTGAGACGACCGACGTAAAAATACTCGACGATCGATTTCGTCGTTCTTCATTCCCACTGGATGGCGTCCGGGATGCGCGTGCGGACGGCGTGAATCGCGGGGATGAGGCCGGCCAGTGCCGCGGTGGCGATTGCGGCCGCAGCGATTCCCAATGCCTCCCGCCACGGCACCAGCACGTCGAAGACGAAGCCCGATTCCTCCATCAGTATCACACGGACCACGTACCACTCCATCGGCAAGCCGATGAGAATGCCGATCGCCGTGCCGAAGATCCCCATTAAAACGGCTTCTGCCAACACGCTGCGGAGCACCTGGCGGGGCGTCGCCCCGAGGGCCAGCAACAGGCCGAGTTCGCGCTTCCGCTGCAGCACCGAGATCAATAACGCCGTGACCACGCCGAGCGCCGCGACCACGCCGACGATGATCTGCTGCAAATACGCCAGCAGATAGACGCGGTTGATCAGTTCGCTCAGGAACTGCCGAAGCGTCTGCTTGTCGGCGACGAAGAGGCCATGTTCCGACGCATAGTGGTGGACGGCGTTCGAACCGCCGGAGTTGGGCCGCAAGAAGACGTGGCACGTGTCGATGAGTTCGTCGCCGAACAGCTTCGCGTAACGGGCGCGGTCCATGAACACGGTGCCGCGGCTCCACGAATAATCGCGAACGGTGCCGACGACTTCGACCGTTAGCGGGCCGTTCGGTCCCGGCAAGTCGATGGTTTGGCCGACGCGGACGCCGTGCCGCCGGGCGAAGTTCTGCGAGATCAGCACGTTGTTCGTGCCGGGCAAGTCGAGGAAGAGTTCCAGATCGGGCAGGCCGGTTGGCACGCGGGCCCGAGTCGCCGTCGCATAGGCTTCGGCATCCACGGCCACCAGGCAAACGACCGTGCCGTTGTACTCGGGCCGGCTATAGCGAATGCCGATCGTCTGTTCGACCTGGGGTAGCGACTTCAAATCGTGTGCGACGCCGGCGCTCATCGGCGAGTTCGAACTCGTCGCGGTCGTCATGTTCCCCGAGAAGACAAAGTGATCGGCCTGTACGACTTGTTCGATCCAGGCAATGATCGGTTCTTCGTTGCTGCGGCCGACGCCGGCGGTCTGGAACATCATGGCGACGCCGGCGCCGAGCGCGCCGATGACGACGCCGGTGCGGCCCGGCGCCCGGCTTAAATTGTCGAAGGCCAGCCGCATCGTGATGCCACATACCG
>DATNBQ010000117.1:0-2267 GCA_035571955.1 Urbifossiella sp.
CTTGCTCGGCGAAGGGCCGGGCGGCGACGACCTCAAGCAACGGGCCCTCGCCGATTACGGAATCCAGATTCTCGACGTCCGCGTTCGCCGCTTCAGCTATCCAGAGGCGGTGCGCGCCAGTATCGCCGAGCGCATCCGCAGCGAGCGGGCGCGAAAAGTCGCCGATTACGACAGCGATGGGAAGAGACGCGCCGCGGCGATCACCACCGATGCCTCGGCCGCGGCGCGGAAAATCGAGGACGACGCAGCCGCTCGCAAGACCGTCGTCGAGGGCGAAGCCAAGGCCGAGGCGGCCCGCATCCGCGGCGCGGCCTACGCCCAGGACCGCGAATTCGGCCTCTTTCTCGAGAAACTCCAGGCCTTCCAGGCGATGGTCGCCGAAACCCGCGACGTGCTTTTACTCTCGACGAAGCATCCGCTCTTCGATTTGTTGAAGGGCCCGCCGCCGATGAAGTGAACATCCGCGCGCCCCATTGGGTCGCGGCTATAAACGACAAGATGCCTCGACTCCGCTACTTCTTGCTGCTTGCCTTGGTCGCCTACCTGCTCACGGGTTTGACGCAGGTGCGGCCGGGGGAACGCGCCGTCGTCCGTCGCTTCGGGCAAGTCGTGGCTCGGCCCGAACCCGGGCTGTGGGTCGGCTTACCGTGGGGCATCGATCGCGTCGATCGCGTGCCCGTTCGCTCCGTTCGCCAGGTCAAGGCCGGCATCGACCCCGAAACTGCTTTCGACGCCCCCGGCATTCCCGTCGGCCAGTTTCTCACCGGCGACCAGAACCTCGTCAACGTGCAACTGATCCTCGATTACGCCATCGGAGAAACCGATGCCGACCTGGACGATTTCGTCATGCACCAGGATCAGGTGGACGTGGCATTGTCTCGGGAAGCGGAAGCGATTGCCGGCGAATGGCTCGGCGGCCGCGGCGTGGACGAGGCGCTCTTGACCGGCGCCGCGGCACTGCCGCCGTGGATCATGGAGCGCTTGCCAGCGCGGATCGCGGTCCTGAGATTGGGCATCCGGGTGCAGCGCGTCAATGCATCGCTCGCGCCGCCGGAAGAGGTACGTGCGGCCTTCGAACAGGTGAGTCAGGCACAAACAGGCATCCGCACCAAGGAATACCAGGCCCGTCAGGAAGCCGAGCAACGATTGCGGCAAGCCGAATCGCTGCGCTACAAGTACGAGCAGGAGGCCGAGGTGTTCAAGCTGGGGCAACAGCGTCAAGCCAGTGCCGACGCCGTCGATTTTCTCGCTCAACTGGCCGCTTACCGCGAATTGAAGAAAAGCAACCCGGCGGCCCTGAGTGTGCTGTGGTGGAACGAAATGCAGAAGACTCTGGTGGGGATGAAATCGCGCGGCGGCCGCGTCGAACCTCTCGACGATCACCTCGGCCCGAACGGCCTCGATGTCTCGCAAGTAGTCAGCCCGAAACGGCGCTAAGAACTCCGGTCGCTGACCAGAAGTAATTAAAACAAACGACTTGCGGCATGCGCCGCAAGTCGTTAAATGGAGGCGCCGGGAATTGAACCCGGGTCCCGAGGCACTTCCGTGCCGGCATCTACGTGTGTAGCTCGCCTTCGAGTGAAGCCCATCCGAAGATGGCTTCGCGTTCGCTTGCCGGAACTCCAACGAGCAAGATTTCCGGTTCGCTATCGGCCAGTTTTTTTAGCGAGCGCCGCCGCCGAGGCGAAACGGGTCGTGTCCCCGTTCCTCAAGCGCTCGCGAACCCGACTTGCGTCCGGACCGCAAGCTTTCGGGTGAAGCTTACGGAACGGCTCACGGGTTATTAAGCCGCGAGGGTGAACTGCGGTTCAGCAGTTAAATTGCGATCGGCTTTTTACGTGGCCAGCTGATCAACCACGACACGCCACCGAACACTTCCAATACCCGGTCGATACCAGATCGCCCCCTGGATCAAAGGAACCCATCCGCGATGGGTCGAGGCTATTATACGATCGGTGACCGGGATCGATAGTGCAGACCAAGCCGCAATAAGCCACAAAACGCTCAAAGAGCTTGAACTGATCGCGTGTCTTGTTTGTTTTCGCGTCTTTTTGCGGCCGGAAATGAGAGAGATTCTCGCGAAGTTCACCTGCACTCCACGGCCATCGCGGGATAGCATGAGATTACCGCTGTAAGACCTGTGGCGTACGGCAGTATTGCCGATAAGCCGCCCCAAGCCCGCCCGCCAGAGCCGGATGCCATGAGCCATTCTTTGCGTCGCCGCGCCTATCTTCTCGTACTTTTCATGGGAATCGCGGTCGTCGCTG
>DATNBQ010000118.1:0-21261 GCA_035571955.1 Urbifossiella sp.
GAGCCGGCGGCATTGGAATTGAGCCTGAAGGCGATCGATGATGTTCAGCGGGAACGCGACCGACTCCGTTGTCACTGGGAGCAACGGCTGGAACGGGCGGGTTATGAGGTTCAGCGTGCGGAGCGTCAGTATCAGGCGGTCGAACCGGAGAATCGCCTGGTGGCTCGTACGCTGGAACATCGCTGGGAAGATGCCCTGCGGCATCAACGCGAAGAGCAGGAAGAATGGGATCGATTTCTGCGGGAACAGCCTCGACAGGTGAGCGCGAGTGAACGATCGCGTATCTTGGCGTTGTCCCGTGATATTGCGATGTTGTGGAGCGCTCCGGAAACAACTGCCGTAGACCGCAAGGAGATCATCCGGTTGTTGGTGGAGCGGGTCGTGGTGCAGGTTCGCCCGGACAGCGAAAAGACCGAGGTGACGATTTCCTGGAAGGGAGGATCGACGACGCAGCACGAGATCGTGCGTTCGGTCTCGCGATACGAATCGATGATCGGCTACAAGGATTTGATGGCTCGTATCGTCCAATTGCGGAAGGATGGGAAGACAATAGTAGAAGTGGCCAAGCAACTGAACCAGGAAGGCTTTCGGACACCGAGGTCCGGCAAAGGGCATACATCGACGTCGATCCGAAAGTTGCTGTCGCGTTGTGGTCTGACGTGCAAAAGGTCGCGTTCGAAGTAAGGTAGAAATGAAGAGTACGGTCGATTTCCATGATGGAAATCGACCCCTAAACACTTGTGACATCGGGGGCATTGTGGCGCGCAAATCCGGACTGGCGGAACTACCGCATCCGGCTTCTACCTCGGGTGTTTGGCGTAGAATCGAGCGTTCGGATAAGCATGCAAGACCCGCGGGTGCGGAATCAGGCGATTGACGAGCGGACCGAAGCCTTCCCAACTCAGACGATGCTTCTGACTGCGACGACGAAGCGCCCGCAGCCAGTAGCGCACCACCTGCGTCCGGAATGACTCCAGAGCCGGGATGTTGCCGGGGATGGCAAAGTACCGGAAGTACCCCATCACCACCCGTCCCAGCCACTCCGCCTGCAAACGAAACGGACGATGGCGCCCGCGTACGAGCGTATCACGTAGCGTCTGCAAGCGAGCCCGCATCCGCTTCTTCGACGTTTTCGGGATGAACGCCCGTTTCACAGGCGTCGCCCGATAGCTTCCGGTATGGATGCGCCGATGCAGGTCTTCAATCCGACGGTCGAGGTCTTCCTCGTACTGCTGACACGTGACGCCATCGCTGCCCGGAGCCGCATCCCGCTTGAGCGAGTAAAAGCTCTGGATCAGCAAGGGAACGTCGATGTGATGCAGCAGGGCAGTGAACCGCGCTTTCTTATCACGACCAGCGACTTCTCGCACTCGGTGCAAGCCAGGCGACACGCCGATCGGCGGGGCCGGCGCGATCGAGTTGTTCCTGCATGTAGAGTTTGTCGATCTCCTTGACGGTTTCCCAATGCAGGTCCATCTCCTGGGCGACGTCTTTGATGGTGGCGGTGCGGCAGCGGCGACCGACGGCGATCACGAAGCGTCGGGTGTAGCGTGGTTGGTGGCGAGCCAGGCGAGGCGTTCGCGTTTCACGCCGCACCGCGGACAGTGGATGCGGCGGAACTCGAACTCCAGGAGGACGGAATGGCCGCCGCAATCCAGATCGCGTGACTGGCGAACGACGTGGTCGTAGGAACTCGGCGAGGAAAATCCGCAGCTGCCGCAGACTGTTTTTTTTGGCGTCGTCGCAGCGGCAGAATGTAAACGCCGGATGCATTGGAGTCAGTGCGGATCGTCATGGCAGGGACGAATCCGGGGTGTCGGTAGGCGTCGCGAAGGGAGTGGGTTTTTGGCATCCGAAAATCAGAACCGATTTCCGGGGCAGTGGGAAGTCGAAATCACCCATGAAAAGAAGGCTAAGATGCGCTTCGGAGAGGTAAAATCACCCACAGGAATCCGAGAAGAGCCACTTTTCTTTTTGCTGTCTTGTGTCTTTTTGCGGCCGCAAAAAAAGCGCAAATCTAGCCGAAAAAAAGCACAAATGACGCAAAAAGAGATGACATTTCTTTTTTCTGCTTTGTGTCTTTTGTGTCTTTTTGCGGCCGCGATTCTTTTGTGTCTTTTTGCGGCCGCGATTCTTGCGGCCGCCATTCATCGGTTTGGTTTAACTTGGAATATACCGGGATGCGTTCCTTTTATACACTACCTTCCATGCCCATCGCTTCATTTCGGAGAATTGCCATGCTCTCGTTCCGCTCGGCGATCTGCGCTCTGGTGCTGGCATGTGCGGCCGCCGGCGCCGCCCGCGCCGCCAATCCCGTCGTCGCCATCGAGACCAACCTCGGGACCATGAAAGTCGAGCTTGACGCCGAGAAGGCCCCGATCACGGTCAAGAACTTCCTCGCCTACGTGGACGCAAAACACTACGACGGCCTGATCTTCCACCGCGTGATCGAGGACTTCATGATCCAGGGCGGCGGCTTCGCCCCGGGGATGAAGAAGGAGAAACAGACCAAGCCGCCCATCGCAAATGAATCGACGAACGGGCTTTCCAATCTTCGCGGCACGATCGCCATGGCCCGGCTCGGCGAGGACGTCGACGGGGTGAAGGCCGCCGACAGCGCCACCAGTCAGTTCTTCATTAATACGGAGGACAACGCCGCGCTCGATCGCAAACTGGCTCGCGACGGCGTCGGCTACTGCGTCTTCGGCCGCGTCATCGAGGGAATGGACGTGGTCGACAAGATTCGCAAGGTGAAAACGGGGACGCGCAACGGCCACAAGAACGTGCCGGTGGAAGATGTCGTGATCAAGTCCATCCGCAAGGTGGAAGCGAAGTGAGAGTTCTAACCACAGAGGCACAGAGACACAGAGAACGAAGAAGAAGAAAAACCAACGTTTCTATTTATGTTTATGGGTTTCTTAAACTCAGCCTTCACTCGTTGTAACCGTTCAGCTATGCCGGCTGCCTACCCATCAATGGACATCGGACGGCGAGTTTTGCCTGGAAAGCACCGTTTTTTTCGTCAATTCGCGAGCTAATTCTCGGTCCGATGTCCGATGTCCATTAATGAGTAAGTAGCCGACATTACGCTGAACGGTTACCTCTTTTCTGCTATCTTCTCTGTGCCTCTGTGGTTAGTTTTAAATCTCCGTCATGAAGAGCGATAACCATTACGAAGCGGCGTTCGAATGGTATCTCCGCGGCCGCGGGATCGCCGTGGTGCCGATCGTCGAGGCGCGACGAAGCTACCTCGACAGCGACTCGGTGAAGTCGCCGGACTTCATCGTCGTGGGGCAATCGCGGCTGGTGGTCGACGTTAAAGGGCGGCAATTCCCGAGTCTTTCCGCCGGCAGACCGCGCGACACCTGGCAAAACTGGTCGACCACCGGCGACATCGATGGCCTGGCGCGCTGGTCCGGCCGCTTCGGCGACGGCTTCCACGGCGTCCTGGCCTTCATCTACCACGTGCTCCCCTCGGTGGTGTTGCCCGACGGTACCCCGGATCTATTCGCCTATCGCGGCCGACTCTACCTGGCCCGCGGCGTCTCGGTCGCCGATTATCGGGAGAACATGAAGCCGCGCAGCCCAAAGTGGTGCACCGTCGACCTGCCGACGGCGGCCTTCCGCCGGCTCGTCAAACCGTTCACGGATTTCCTGGAAGCGAATTGAGTGGGGGGAAGTCGCATCCTGCAAACTTTAATGGAGACGGTTCGGCAATCGAATCAGCTTCTCGAATCGATCAGCCGCCGGGAACAGGAGCACCGTAGATTTCCAGTGCGGGGGGCGAATTTCGGGAAGCGCTCGTCGCGCAACTTCATGAATTCTCTTGGGAGCTTGCGCGATTCTTGGATCGTCTTCGAGAGCACCCGGCTTTCGCGGAGGCGGAGAGACTCCAGGCGGACCGCTACCGACGGCTGCATCGACGCCTCGGCCGAGCATTTCCCAACCCATGACTGCTGCAAGCAGTTCTTGGTCGTTCATCGATGGCATGGTCCCAGCAAGTCGAATACTGGCGCCATGTGCAAGCGAAAAGGCGGGAGAACGGGTTGACCGCCCGGCTCCGCGAGATGCTCCGCAATTTCCGGTGGAATGTCGAAGTCGGGAGCGCGGGGCATGTTTGGAATGTGGGCGGCATCGCGTCGAAGATTGGAGCGTTTGACTGACTTGGGCATGGGTCTTCGCGCTTAGTCCACGGCTTTAGGAATTGGCCTCAATTCGACGTGCTGTTTGTTCGCGGCCGGAGGGATGGGCTCATCGTAGCCGACGCGGATCAATGTTGCGCCGCTCGGAACCGGCTCAATGCTGGAAATGATCGGCGGATCAAGCAAGCTATTGGTGTCGGCGACTTCGACGACTTCCGGCAAGAGTGCCGGCGCGGCCGGTTCCGAAGTGGGCTTCGCTTCCACCGCGATGATGGTTTGTGAAGGAATCGGGGACGAATCGGATCGCCAAAAGGCGGCAACGAGCAGGCTAGCACCGAGCATACCGACGATCGTGCCACCGAACCATGTCTTCATGACGGCTCCCCTGCGATGCCGAAGGATAGCCGTTCTGCAGAGGGTGGCAAGTGCAATCAATGCGTGCCGATGACAATTTGCCGCCAGTGATGCGATTGATTGGTGCGGTAGCGATGAAAGGCTTCGTCGTGATTGCCGCCGCACTCGTCCGCCCCCTCGACAATGACGGGGTCGCGGCGGGATGGCTCGGGAGAATTGTCGGCCCGCACCCAGGAAATCAGGGAGAGTCCGGTCAATAGCATCGCCCCGATGAACAGTCGGCGCATCGTCATGATTCCCCTCGCGGCGTCCTTGCCCACGGCGTCCATACCCGCAATGTGGGGCGAAATCAACGGAAATCCGCGTCGGCGAGCGGGTCGCGTTCGACGCGGCTCGGCCAGGCAGCGAGTCCCGGCCAGTCGGCGGCCAACTTCGCGGCCAACTCCTCGACCGCGGGCCGCTCCGTGGCGTAGTGCCCGGCCGCCAGCACTGCCGTTCCGGCAGTGCGAGCCGTCAATGCGTCGTGGAAGCGCAGTTCGCCGGTCAGAAAGACATCGGCGTTCGCGCGCATGGAATCCGCAAGAAATTCGCCGGCGGCGCCGCACGCGACCGCCATTGTTCGAACCGTCCTTGCCGCATCGCCCACAACTTGCACGAACCCCGCCTTCAACTCGTACTTCACTCGCTTCGCCAGTTCGCCCAGTGTGACCGCGGGCGTCAATTCGCCGATGCGGCCCTCGCCTCCGGCCGGCATGGCCTTCAGTGAATACACGTCGAAGGCCGGCTCCTCGTAGCTGTGGGCATTTCGCATAGCGTGCACCGCGGCCGCGAGTTTCGCCTGCGCAACGACGACTTCCAACCGCCATTCGTTCACATCCTCGCGGCGGCCCTTTTGCCCGACGGCGGGGTTGGCCGCGTCGCTGCCGAAGAAAGTCCCTTGCCCCGCGAGCCGGAAACTGCACTGCCCGTAGTTGCCGATGATGCCGGCCCCGGCCGCGAAGAGAGCGTCGGATACTTTCGCCAAGTCCGCCTCGGGAACGAAGACGGCGAGCTTGAACTGCGGCGAACCGTCGCGCGGCCGCAGCGGCCGGGCATTGGCGATGCCAAGCTTGCGGCAAAGCATGTCGTTGATGCCGCCCGCGCAGTTGTCGAAGGCAGTGTGCGGGGAATAGACGGCGATGCCGGCGCGGGCCAGCGGCCAGACGACGGCGCCGTCGCCGCGGTCGACAACCAGTTGCTTCGCCCCGCGAAAGAGAATCGGATGGTGAGAGATGACGAGATTGGCGCGCTCGACGACGGCCTCCGCTGCCACGTCCGGGGTAAGCGTGAGGCAAGTGAGGACGCGTTCGACGGCCGCGACCGGGTCGCCGAGCAACAGGCCGACGTTGTCCCATTCCGCGGCCAGTCTCGGCGGAGCGAACCGTTCTAGATACGCGACGAATTCGGCGACGGTGGGCATGGTGCGATTCCACAAAAGATTGGATATTGAATCAGTTTGGTGGCCCCGGCATTCTTGCCCAATGGCAGTTACTTTACTTCTTTCTCACGAACGGTGCATGCCGTGCCAAGGATCGCGCTGGGCGACTTCCTGGGGCGCGTGACGGAGTTTCACCTGGCGGGCGACGGCATCTGGCAGCCGAGGACGGCGCCGAGCGTCCACGGCCCATCGCAGTTGTTGATTCGATTTAACGCGAGTCGAGCACAGCCCGACCCATAGGATGGATTGGCCCACGAACTGCTCGTTCGGCAGAAGGAACTGCCTTTGGCCGGGAATGCCTGTGACACCAATGCGATTCCGCCATCATGGAACGCCGCCGGATTGAGATTCGCGGGACGGTCCAGGGCGTCGGCTTTCGGCCCTACATCTACAACCTCGCGACTGAACATCGCATTGGCGGTTCGGTGCAGAATCGCTCCGGCTGCGTGCTGATTCGCGCCGAGGGGGACCGCGCCGCGCTCGACCGCTTCTTGGAGGAGTTGCCGCGCCGCGCACCGCCGCTCGCCCACATCGACGCAATCTCCTGGGTCGACGAATCGCCGCTCAACGAACGAGAATTCCGCATTGTCGCCAGCGAGGCGGATGCGGAACGGACGCCGCACATCGCGGCCGATGCGGCCTGTTGCGCGGATTGCTTGCGCGAACTCTTCGACCCGGCGGATCGCCGCTATCGCTATCCATTTCTCAACTGCACGAACTGCGGTCCGCGGCTCACAATCGTCACCGGCGCCCCGTACGACCGCGAACGAACGACGATGGCCGGGTTCGCGATGTGCAACGATTGCCGGGCGGAATACGACGATCCGGCGAATCGCCGCTTCCACGCGCAACCGGTGGCCTGCCCGCGCTGCGGACCGCGCCTCGAGCTCCGTGTCGCCGCAACCCAACGGGGAGCGCGGGAGGCCGATCCCGTTGTGGCGTTCGCTGCGGCGATTCTCGAGGGCGCGATCGGCGCACTCAAGGGGCTCGGCGGTTACCATCTGGTTTGCGATGCGCGGAACGAGGCCGCCGTACTGGAACTGCGCCGGCGCAAGGAGCGAGACGAAAAGCCGTTCGCCGTCATGGTACGAAACCGCGAGGATGCCGCCCGCATTTGCCGCGTCAACGAGATGGAAGCGGCGCTGCTCGAAACCGCTGCCGCGCCCATTGTGCTTCTGCAAAAGCGCGAGAGCGAGTGCGCGGCCCAAGTCGCGCCAAACAATCCCTGCCTCGGCGTCATGCTGCCTTATACTCCGCTCCATCATCTGTTGATGGAGGCGGTTCGCGGGGCGCCGCTGGTCATGACGAGCGGCAACCGCTCCGATGAACCGATCGTACACGCGGATGCCGACCTCGATCGCCTGGCGGACGTTGCCGATCTCGCGTTGACGCACGATCGGCCGATTCACGTTCGCTGCGACGATTCCGTCGTCCGCGTGGTCGGCGACTCCGTTTCGTTCGTTCGCCGTTCGCGCGGCTACGCGCCGCGGCCGCTTCCGCTGCCGGTCGAAGCGGCGCGACCAATCCTGGCGGTCGGCGGCCAGTTGAAAGGGACGTTCGCCCTGGCGCGGGGCCGCGAAGCCGTCGTCAGCCACCATCTCGGCGACCTCGATCATTACGAAGCGTACCGGGCTTTCGAACGCGACATCGCGCTTTACGAGCAACTATTCGGCATCGTTCCCGAGGCGATCGCTTGCGACATGCATCCGGATTACGCGTCGAGCCGGTATGCGGCAGCGCGGGCCGCGGCGCTGGGCGTGCCGCTGCTCACGGTTCAGCATCACCATGCCCACCTGGCCAGCGGTCTTGCCGAGCACGGCCTCGATGAACCGGCGATCGGCGTGATTTTCGATGGTTCCGGATTGGGAACCGATGGCACGATCTGGGGCGGCGAATTCCTGACGGGCGGCTATCAGACATTCCGGCGCGTGGGGCATTTTCGCCCCATCCGCATGCCGGGCGGCGAGCAAGCGATCCGCGAGCCGTGGCGAATGGCGCTTGCGTATTTATTCGATGCGCAGGCGCCAATCGCGGAGCGCGACGGGGCACGTCGTTTGCACCGCGACACCCGTCTCGTCATGGCCATGCTCGAACGGAATATAAACTCCCCATGGACATCGAGCGTCGGCCGCCTGTTCGACGCGGTCGCTTCATTAGCCGGAGTTCGCGATCGCGTTTCGTTTGAAGGCCAGGCGGGCATGGAACTCGAGGCGCTGGCCGCGAGTTCAACCGACGACGGGGTTTACCCGTCCTCTCTCTCGGACGGCGAGGTCTGCCAGGTTGATACGCGTCCGCTCATTGCCGCCGTCGCGGCGGACGCCGACGCTGCAACCGCAGCCGCGGTGATCGCTCGGCGATTCCATACCACTCTCGTTGCGATCATCGTGGAGGTTTGCCAGCGGCTGCGGGCCACGAGTAAACTGGATGCGGTCCTTCTCAGCGGCGGCGTCTTTATGAACGCATTGCTCAGTTCGGAGGCGGAATCGCGGCTGATTCGCGACGGTTTCCGCGTATATCGACAACGTATCGTACCTCCGAACGACGGTGGGCTAAGCCTGGGTCAGGCCGCAATCGCGGCGGCGACTTTCAGGTAGGTTTTTGAATTTGGTGGCACCGGCATTCCTGCCTGTGCGCGTTGTTGCACAGGCAAGAATGCCTGTGCCTTCGGACAATACCATGTGTCTTGGAATTCCCGGCCGGGTTCTCGAAACCTACCGTGAGCACGACGTGCTCATGGCGCGAGTCCAGTTCGGCGGCGTCGCCAAGCGCGTCTGCCTCGAACACGTTCCCGAGGTGCAGCCCGGCGAATTCGTGCTCGTTCACGTCGGTTTCGCCCTGTCGCGGATCGACGAGGCGGAAGCCGCCCGCGTCTTCGCCTTCCTGCGCGAATTGAACCAACTCGGCGAACTCGAGGATCCGCCGCCATGAAATACGTCGACGAATATCGCGATCAATCGTCAGCCGAGACGCTCGTCGCGGCCATTGCTCGCGCCGCTACCCGGCCGTGGACCATCATGGAGGTTTGCGGCGGCCAGACGCACACCATCGTCAAGTACGGCATCGACCGACTGCTTCCCGAGAACGTCGAACTGGTCCACGGCCCCGGCTGCCCCGTCTGCGTCACGCCGCTGGAAACCATCGACAAGGCCCACGCCATCGCGTCGCGGGCCGACGTGACGTTCTGCTCCTTCGGCGACATGCTGCGGGTGCCAGGTTCGCGCGGCGACTTGCTCGAACTGAAATCGCAAGGCGCCGACATTCGCGTCGTCTATTCTCCCCTCGACGCCGTCAATCTGGCGGCTTCCCTTCCGCACCGCAAAGTCGTGTTCTTCGCGATCGGCTTCGAGACCACCTCGCCGCCGAACGCCATGGCGGCGTGGCTGGCGCGCAAGCGCGACCTCAACAACTTCAGCATGCTCGTTTCCCACGTGCTGGTGCCGCCGATGATGACGGCGATGCTCGAGGCGCCGGACAATCGCGTGCAAGGGTTCCTCGGCCCCGGCCACGTCTGCACGGTAATGGGCATCCGCGAATACGAACCAATTGCCGAGCGCTTCAGCGTTCCCATCGTGGTCAGCGGCTTCGAACCGCTCGATTTGCTCGAAGGGATTTTGCGGACCGTGAACTGCCTGGAAGAGGAGCGATCCGGTGTGGAAAACCCGTACGCCCGCGCGGTGCGGCCCGACGGCAACCCGGCGTCGCGGAAACTGATCGACGAAGTGTTCGAGGTCTGCGATCGCAAGTGGCGCGGCATCGGCGAGATCCCCGGCAGCGGCTTGCGACTGCGCGACGACTACCGCGACTTCGACGCCGAGCGGATCTTCGAAGTGGAAGGCATCGCGATGTCCGAATCGGCGGCGTGCATCAGCGGGCAAATTCTCAAGGGATTGAAGAAGCCGCACCACTGCCCGGCGTTCGGCAAGGAGTGCACGCCGGATTCGCCGCTCGGCGCCACGATGGTTTCCACCGAAGGGGCGTGTGCCGCCTACTTCGCCTATGGTCGGCACTTGGAAACGAAGCGGACGGCTTCGCCCGAATACGTGGAGCTTGGGCGCATCGCTTGCAAGGTCTAGCCATGTCGCTCATCACTGTGGACGCTGCGAGGTTCCTTTGGGTGTTTTCGACGCCACTGGGTGGCACCGGCTTCCAGCCGGTGTCTCCTTAACTTGCACCGGCTGGAAGCCGGTGCCACCCAAGATTGGTGCATCTCTCAGAGACCATTTCCACACCTACACTTTTGGGAGGTATCGACATGATGTCCCAGCGAATGAAAGAAATCCTCGGCTTGATGATGGTGGGTGAAGGGGTGATCGCGATGGTTCACCCGCGCGGCCACGTTCGCCTGTGGGAGGGCGGGGCTCGCTGGTGGCAGCGGATGATGGGGCCGTTCGCCAACCACCCGCAATTGACGCGAGTCGTGGGCGCCGCCGAGGCCGTCGCGGGCTTTTACCTGGCTTCCCGGCAGGTCGCGCCGCGAGCCGACTCCGCCATCTGAAGGATCGTCCCATGCCCGATGCGATCGCGAAAGCCGGCGGCTTCGGCGCCTGCCCGATGCCGAAATCGCGCTACGAACAGGTGCTGCTCGGCCACGGCAGCGGCGGCCGGCTCAGCGCCGAGTTGATCCAAACCGTCTTCCTGCCCGCGTTCGGCAACCCCGTGCTTTCGGCCCTCGAAGACCAAGCGACGCTCGAAGTCGGTCCGCGCATCGCCTTCACCACGGATTCATTCGTCGTCCGGCCATTGTTCTTTCCCGGCGGCGACATCGGCAAGCTCGCGGTCCACGGTACGGTGAACGACCTGGCTGTCGGCGGCGCCCGGCCAAAGTATCTTGCCGCCGCGTTCATCCTCGAAGAAGGGCTGCCGCTCGACGATCTCCGCCGCATCGCCGCTTCGATGCGCGAGGCGTGTCAAGAAGCCGGCGTGATGCTCGTCACCGGCGACACCAAGGTCGTCGACCGCGGCAAGGGCGACGGCGTGTTCATTACCACGACCGGCATCGGCTTCGTTCCGCCGGGCCGCTCGCTTTCCATTCGCAATGCCCGCCCCGGCGACCGCATCCTCGTCTCCGGAACCATCGGCGACCACGGCATCGCCATTCTCTCGGTCCGCGAAGGGCTCGAATTCGAAACGGTGCTCGAAAGCGATACCGCGCCGTTGCACACGTTGACCGAGACGATATTGGAAGCCTGCCCGGCGACGCGGTGCATGCGCGATCCGACCCGCGGCGGTCTTTCCAGTGCCTTGAACGAACTCGCGCAAGCCTCGCAGGTCGGCGTCGAACTGGACGAGGTTGAGATACCAGTGCGGGCGGACGTGCGCGGGGCGTGCGAGATGCTTGGCCTCGATCCGCTGTACGTGGCCAACGAGGGGAAGCTGATGGCGGTGGTTCCATCGGCGGATGCCGGGCGCGTTCTCGAGGCGATGCGATCGCATCCGCTGGGCCGCAATGCCGCAATGATCGGCACGGTTGTTGCCGCTCATCCGGGGCTAGTGACGCTGCGGTCGCGGATCGGCGGCGAGCGCGTGGTGGCGCTCCTGTCCGGCGAGCAGTTGCCGCGCATCTGCTGAAGCGATCGTCCCTCATGAGCACCGACCTTCGAGAGCGCGAGAAGGCGGTGGCCGAGGGGCCGAAGAAAGCGCCGGAACAGATTCTCAAGGAGGAAATCAAGGAAGGGCGGGCGGCCATTCGCCGCGGCGCCGGGGAACTGTTCTTGTCTGGCCTTTCGGCCGGCCTCGACATTGGCTTCAGCCTCTTCCTGATCGCCGTCACGCGAACGCAACTGGATGGCGCCCTGCCGCGCGTGGTCTCCGAATTGCTCCTGGCGGCGATGTATGCCGTCGGCTTCGTGTTCGTGGTGATCGGCCGCTCCGAGTTGTTCACGGAGCAGACGACGCTGGCCGTTCTCCCCGTCCTCAGCGGCAAGGCGACGCTGGCTTCCCTGGGGCGAATCTGGGCCATCATTTATGTGGCGAATTTGATCGGCGCCGCGATCTTTGCCCTGCTCGCCGTTCTGATCGGGCCGAAGCTGGGGGTTGTCGAGCCGCGCGTCTTCGGCGAGATCGCCTCGTCCATGACCAATCATCCGGGAGGGGTGATCTTTCTGAGCGGGCTGCTGGCCGGCTGGTTGATGGGCTTGCTTTCGTGGCTGGTGACGGCGGCCCGCGACACGATCAGCCAGATCGCCCTGACCACCATCATCGCCAGCGTCATCGGCTTCGCGCATTTGCATCACGTGGTGGTCGGTTCGGTGGAAGTGCTGGCCGGGGTCCTTTCGGGTCAAGGCGCCGGCATGGGAGATTACGGGCGATTCTTGCTGTGGACGACGCTGGGGAATGCCGTGGGCGGCCCACTGTTCGTGGCGATCATCAAGTACGGGCACGCCAGCGGGGCCATGCCGGAAGCGCCGAAGCGGGAACTGTTCGTGGGTTGAGTGAATCCCTGGTGGAACAGGCGTTCCTGCCTGTTCGGGCTAAAAGCGCACAGGCAGGAATGCCTGTGCCACCAAGGCTATCTATGGAGTTTCAACATGCCGGACGCACCCGCCCCTTATGGCCGCATCACGCAGAAAGAGCCGCTGGTCAAGGAAGTTCACGTATTGTGGAGCCCGGATGGGCTCGGGTGCGACGGCGATACCATCTCGGTCACCGCGGCCACGCAACCGAGCATCGAGGACATCGTGCTCGGCGCCATTCCCGGCCTTCCCAAAGTTCACCTCCACAACCGCGTTCTCGATTATTCCCAGGGCGGCGACGACTACATGAAGGTGTGGCACGATGCCGCCGAGGACCGCCTCGACGCCCCCTTCGTTCTCGTCATCGAAGGCTCGATTCCCAACGAAGCCATCAAGGAGGAAGGCTACTGGGCGGCGATGGGCAACGACAGGAACGGCAACCCGATCACCCTGAACGCCTGGATCGACCGACTGGCGCCGCGGGCCTTCGCCATCGTCGCGGCCGGCACTTGTGCCGCGTACGGCGGCATCCACGCCATGGCCGGCAATCCCACCGGCTGCATGGGCCTCGCCGATTACCTCGGCTGGAACTTCCGCACCAAGACCGGCCTCCCCGTCGTCAATGTTCCCGGTTGCCCGGTGCAGCCGGACAACATGACCGAGACGCTGCTGTACCTGCTTTACCAGGCCGCCGGGCTCGCGCCGATGATCCCGCTCGACGAGCAACTTCGCCCGACCTGGCTCTTCGGCAAGACGGTCCACGAAGGGTGCGATCGGGCGGGCTACTACGAGCAGGCCGATTTCGCCCACGAATACGGATCGCCGAAGTGCCTGGTGAAGGTCGGCTGCTGGGGGCCGGTCGTCAATTGCAACGTGACCAAGCGCGGCTGGATGGCCGGCATCGGCGGCTGCCCCAACGTCGGCGGCATCTGCATCGCTTGCACCATGCCCGGCTTCCCGGACAAGTTCATGCCGTTCATGGACGAGCCGCCGGGGGCGAGCGTGTCGTCGATGGCCATTAACGTTTATGGCCGAGTGATCCGGAGCTTGCGGGCCATTACCAATCACACGGCCAACAAGGAACCGAAGTGGCGGAAGACGGGCCGCGAACTCAAGACCGGCTACCACCCGACGACTTACGGCAACGGCCATGCCAACGGCCATTCGCGAAGTGCCGCCGTGGGTACCACCATAAAGGATTAGTTTTCTTCTTGGTGGCACAGGCATTCCTGCCTGTGCACACATTCAGAGCACAGGCAAGAATGCCTGTGCCAGCAAGAGACACCGGTCCGCGGAGGAACGTGACCATGAGCGGGATGTGTAACTTGCTGGCGCGGGCGGCGATCGGCGCCGTCGGCGGCCTGGCCGGCACCATCGCGTTGCGCGGCGCGATGAAGGCCATGGACAAGATGCGGTCGCTGGCCACGGCCCCCGTGGTCCAGGAACCCGGCCAGTTCATGGTCGAACAGGCGGAGCGTTTGCTCCCGGAGTCGGCCCGGACCCGCATTCCGGAATCGGCGGAGAGTGCCGCAGCGGCGATGCTCGGCCTCGGTTACGGCATGTCGTTCGGAGCACTCTATGCGGTGCTGCGGCCGCACGGCGGTAATGCCTTTTCGGATGGCATGTTGCTCGGGGCCGCGTGTTGGGCCGCCGGCTATCTCGGCTGGCTTCCCGCGACCGGATTGATGCGGCCGATCTGGCGGCAATCGGCGGAGCAAGTGGCGGCCCCACTGGCCGAGCATCTGCTTTATGGCGCCGCCACCGTTGCCACATACGACGCCCTTCGCCTCCGCAATGGCTCCCATTGAATTCGCGCGAAAAGCCCACGGACGGCCGTCCGTGGGCTTCGGATCACCTTCTCAGGAGCACCCCGATGGCGACCGCCACGATGCCTCGTCCCGCCAAGACCGCGGACAATCGCCAGCTCGTCGAGATGAGTTGGGATCCGATCACCCGCATCGTCGGCAGCCTCGGCATTTACACCAAGATCGACTTCGCCAACAAGCGCGTGGCCGAGTGCCACAGCACGTCGTCGATCTTTCGCGGCTACAGCGTTTTCATGAAGGGGAAAGACCCGCGCGACGCCCACTTCATCACCAGCCGCATCTGCGGCATCTGCGGCGACAACCACGCCACCTGCGCCGTCTATGCCCAGAACATGGCCTTCGGCATCAAGCCGCCGCCAATGGCCGAATGGCTCATCAACCTCGGCGAGGCCGCCGAGTACATGTTCGACCACAACATCTTCCAGGATAACCTGGTCGGCGTCGATTACTGCGAGCGGATGGTGAAGGAAACCAATCCGAAGGTGTGGGACAAGGCGCAGAAGACCGCGGCGCCGAACGCCAATATTCACAAGTACCGCACCATCGCCGACATCATGACGTCGCTGAATCCGTTCACCGGTGAGTTCTACCGCGAAGCGCTCGTGATGAGCCGGCTGACCCGCGAGATGTTCTGCCTCATGGAAGGGCGCCACGTGCACCCGTCCACGCTGTACCCCGGCGGCATCGGCACCGTTCCCACGCAGCAAGTCTTCACGGATTATCTGGTCCGCCTCATGAAGTACGTCGAGTTCATGAAGAAGGTGGTGCCGCTGCACGACGACCTGTTCGATTTCTTCTACGAAGCCCTGCCGGGTTACGAGGAAGTGGGCCGCCGCCGCGTGCTGCTCGGTTGCTGGGGAGCGTTCAACGATCCGGACGTTTGCGATTACCGGTATCGGCACATGAACGAATGGGGCAAGTCGATGTACGTCACGCCCGGCGTCATCGTCGATGGCCAGGTCGTCACCAATAACCTCGTCGACATCAACTTGAACATCCGCATCCTGCTCGGTTCGTCGTTTTACGAGGACTGGGAAGACAAGGGGCGATTCGTGACCAGGGACCCCTTGGGCAACGACGTCGACATCCGCCATCCGTGGAACCAGACGACGACGCCGAAGCCGCAGAAGCGGGATTTCAACGGCAACTATACGTGGGTGATGTCGCCGCGCTGGTTCGACAAGCGAACCGGGGATTACCTGGCGCTTGATACCGGCGGCGGGCCGATCGCCCGGCTCTGGTCCACCGCGCTCGCGGGCCTCGTCGATATCGGCTACATCAAAGCGACCGGCAATAGCGTCAAGATTTACCTGCCGAAGACCACGATGCTGCCCGAGGTCGAGTTCGAGTGGAAGATACCGGAGTGGTCGAACGCCATCGAGCGGAACCGGGCCCGCAGCTACTTCCAGGCCTACGCGGCGGCGGCGGCGCTCTACTTCGCCGAACGCGCCATGAAGGAGCTCCACGCCGGCAACACGCGGACCTGGACCGATTTTAAGGTTCCCGAGAACGCTTATGGCTGCGGCTTCCACGAAGCGGTTCGCGGCGTGCTCTCGCATCACGTCGTCATCCGCGACGGCAAGATCGCCAACTACCATCCGTATCCGCCGACGCCGTGGAATGCCAACCCGCGCGATACGTACGGCACTCCGGGGCCTTACGAGGACGCGGTGCAGAACACGCCGATCTTCGAAGAGAACGGCCCGGACAACTTCAAGGGCGTCGACATCATGCGGGCGGTCCGCAGCTTCGACCCCTGCTTGCCGTGCGGCGTGCACATGTACACGGGCCAGGGCAAGGTCGTCGAGGTCCGCCACACGCCGATGTTCGGCGCTCACAAGTAGGGCCTCTTTTTGGTGGCACAGGCATTCTTGCCTGTGCAAAGCAAGGCGCAGGCAGGAATGCCTGCGCCACCGAAGAAGCGAGACCGCTGCCATGGACGTCTTCGAGCGACCATACGAGTACAAACCCAGGTGGTCGCAAGTCCTGTTCCTGGGAAGCTTCTGCGCCTTACTGGCCGTTTCCGAAATCGCGCACGCGTCGCCAAAAACCTCACCCGTCTCGTACTGGATCGTGTTGATTGTCAGCATCGGAGGCGTCGCTCTGTCGGCCGTCGGGGCAGTCGATCGGCTTTTTTTCCGGCGCCGAATTGTCTTCACTCCAACCTTCGTGCTGTTGCCAAAACCCTGGTCGTTCACGGAGGAGGCCATTCCTTATCGGGCCATCACCGGTTTGGCCGTGGGACCATTCGGCGATCTCACTGTGACATCCGGGAGCGGAAGCCGGAGGATTTCGAAAGAGATGCTGTCCTCGCAGACGGCATTTGAAGAGGTCTGTGGTCTGTTGAATGCTCGGGTCCGCGCGGCCGGGCGCGAAGGGGTGACAGCGTTCCAATGCTCCCAGTTGCGTTGAGGGATTGCCATGGCGAATTCGCCCGATTCGGCGGAATTCCAGGAAAGGATGCACCGGCTCGAGGGCTTGATCCGCGAGGCCGAACGCCTGACCGACCCCGCGGCCAAAAGCCTCGTGCAGCGGATCACGCAGGCACTCTTCGAGTTGCACCGCGACGGTCTGGAGCGCCTGATGGAGCGGATTGCCGAGCGCGATGAAGGGTTGCTCGCGGATTGCGGCGAGGATGAATGCATCGGCGGTCTGCTCGTGCTCCACGACCTTCACCCGCTGACCGTCGAGGAGCGCGTGCAACAAGCGGTAGAGGGATGCGACATTCCAGGGCTGGAGTTGCTCGACGTGTTTCATGGAGCCGCGAGACTGCGATATGAGCCCGAGGAAGGAACTTCCGCACCGGATTGGCGGCCAGTGATTGAGCGGGCGATTGGTTCGAGGGCACCGGAAATTACCGGCGTGGAGATCGAAGGATTGCCGGAATCAACCGCGGGGCGCGTCGCCTTGACGGTGTTATGAAACTCACGGAGTGTTCGCTTCTGGGTGGTGCCGGCTTCCAGCCGGTTCAAGTGAGGCAACACCGGCTAGAAGCCGGTGCCACCCAATCCTGGGGGGTTCGTCATGGATCGCATCGATTCCAAGGCCCAAAAGTCATCGCATACATCGGGGACGCCGCGCGGCGAAGAACTGGTCAAGCGGAAGGGGCGCGAGCCCGGCCGCAACGACTGGCGCTTCCAGCGCACGGCCCGCGATTCCACGAGCATCGGCGCGAGCGGCAAGGGACCCATCAACCCAAAGATGCCCCACATGCCACCGGCATGAATCTTGGTGGCACAGGCATTCTTGCCTGTGCCAGCGATAAGCGCGCGGGCAAGAATGCCTATGCCGCCAGATGTTACCCTTGACATGATTCACCACGCTGCCAGCCCGATGGCCCGCCTGCGGCAATACGCCCGCCGGGAAGCCGCGCGCGAACGCTGCGAATTGTGCAGTGCCGCGATTGCCGACGAGCACGAACACCTTTACGTCCCGGCGGATCGTCAACTCATCTGCGCCTGTTCGCCGTGCGCGATCCTCTTCGGCCACCGCGAGGGAACGAAGTATCGCCGCGTGCCGCGCGACGCCACCCATCTGACACGCCTCAGGCTTTCCGATCTGCAATGGGAGGCGTTCGGCCTGCCGATCGCTTTGGCATTCTTCCAGTTCAGTTCGCACGCCGGCCGCATGGTGGCCGTCTATCCGAGCCCGGCCGGCGCGACGGAATCCGCGGTACCCCTCGACTCCTGGAACGACTTCGTTGCCGACAACCCGAACCTGGGAAACCTCGAACCCGATGTGGAAGCGCTCTTGGTGAATCGCATCGGCGCGAAGCGGGACTACTTTCGCGTCGGCATCGATCGCTGCTTCCGCATGGCCGGCTTGCTGCGACTGCACTGGCGCGGCATGTCCGGCGGCGACAAGGTCTGGACCGAGATCGACAGCTTCTTCGCAGATTTGAAGGCCAAGAAGAACTAACCACAGAGGCACAGAGACACAGAGCAGAAAAACAAAACCACGGATAGCACTGATAACACCGAGAAAAACAAAGCTCTTAAGTTTTCGTCCGGTCTATTCTCTTATCCGTGTAATCCGTGGTTATCTCTGTCTGCTCTGTGTCTCTGTGCCTCTGTGGTTAGACTTGAAAGCGGAGATGTAAGAATGCCCCAATGGCGCTTTGGTATCGAATCGGCGGAATCGCTTCCCGAAGCAATCGGGTTCCGCGTTGCCGTTCTCAAGACCTCGGGCGAGGCTGCGCCGGTCCGCTCGATTGCCTTGAACTGCCAGGTTCGGATCGAGCCGGCGCGGCGGCGCTACTCCTCCGCCGAGCAAGAACGCTTGTACCCGCTCTTCGGCGATCCGGAACGCTGGGGCCAGACGGTCCGCGGCATTCCGTGGGCGACCCTTACGACGACAATTGCCGCATTCGAGGAAGAGACGACGGCGGAACTGCGCGTGCCAATTGTCGCCGAGAGTGCCGCGGCCGCTTACTTTAGTGCCTTGGAGGAAGGCGAGACGCCGCTGCGCTTCCTGTTCAGCGGCTTCATCTTCTACGAGGCCGGCATCGGGTTGCAAGCCGCCCCGATTCCGTGGGATCGCGAAGCTTGCTATCGCCTTCCCGTTGAGGTATGGAAGCAAGCATTCGCCGAGGCGGCACTCGCATGAACCGCGCGCTCATCGACAAACTGGCCGACGCCGTGCTCTTCGAAGGGTACATTCTTTATCCGTACCGGCCATCGGTGAAGAACCGCCAGCGCTGGACCTTCGGGTCGCTTTTTCCACAGGAGTACGTCGGCGAAGCGTCGAGCAATCGGACGCAGTGCCTGATCCAGGGTGGCCCCACCACGGCGGTGGAAGCGGTCGTGCGCTTCCTGCACCTCACCAATCGGCAGGTCGTACGTTTCGATCCGCCCTTAACCGATTGGGACGAAGCGGCCGCAGGGACGCCTGTCGAATCGATCCGCATCGATGGCCGCCTGTTTCAAAGCTGGCAAGAGGCCGTGGTTCGCGAAGTGGCCATCGCGCCTTGCGAATTGCAATCGCTTGGATGCGAGAGTCTGCGGACGTTTGCATTCGCGGGGAGCCGCGCCTTCGAACCGCTCCGCAGCGAAGCGGGGCTCATTCCCGCGGCGTTCGTCCGCGAGCAGCAGCCGGTTGTCGGTTCCATCGCACTGTCCGCATCCCCGCTGCGAGACCGTGTTTTTCGGCTCACGATCGACGTTCAGAACCGCTGCTCCGATCGGGAGCCGACGAACAGGGACTGGGCCTTGTTGCGATCGCTGAACTCCGCCCATGTACTCCTCGGGGTGCAAGGCGGTCGATTCGTATCGCCGACCGACCCGCCGGAGGAACTGCGGGAACTTGCCGCCGAGTACCGCAACGTCGGTTTGTGGCCCGTGCTCGTCGGAGATGAGGCCGAAGCCAATCTCATGCTCGCCGCGCCGATAATCTTGCCCGATTACCCGCGACTCGCCGCCGAGAGTCCCGGCGACCTCTTCGACGGCACCGAGATCGACGAAATCCTGTCACTGCGGATTCTCACGCTCACCGACGAAGAGAAAGCCCAGGTGGCCGCTACTGACGAGCGTGCCCGGCAACTTCTCGAGCGAACGACTTCACTCGAAGCCGAGCGACTGTTCGACCTCCACGGGATGATGCGATGAATGGGCCCGGCGACTGGGAACCGACCGCCCAGCGGCAGACGCTCGAGAGCGTTCACGTCGGGGCGTTCGAACTGCGGATCGGCGACCGCGTCCGCCTTCGCCCCCAGGGCCGAGCGGATATTCTGGACATTGCCTTGGCCGGCCAAAGCGCGACCATCGAGGCGTTGGAGCAAGACTTCGAGGGCCGCGTTTATCTCGCAGTCACGGTCGATGCCGACCCGGGGCAAGACCTCGGCCGACTGCGGCAACCGGGGCATCAGTTCTTCTTCGCTCCGCACGAAGTGGAACCGTGGGGGGAGGAATGCCCATGACTCCGCGGATTCTCGTCGCGGGGATCGGCAACATTTTCTTCGGCGACGATGCGTTCGGCGTGGAAGTGGTGAGGGCCCTCGCGCTGCGGCCATTGCCGGATGCAGTTCAAGTCAAGGATTTCGGCATCCGCGGCTTCGATCTCGCCTCGGCCCTCGTCAGTGGTTACGATGCAACGATCCTCGTTGATGCCGTACCCCGCGGCGGCGAACCGGGTACGCTCTATTGCTTGGAAATCGAACCCGAAGCGCATTCGGATGAATCCGCTGTCGATGGGCATAGCTTGGACCCAGTAAGCGTCCTTCGCCTGGCGGAATCGCTTGGCGTTCCGGCCCGGCAATTGCTCCTGGTCGGATGCGAACCTTCCCCCGGCACGCCCGACGACGACTTCACCGAGGGTTTGAGCCCGGCAGTTCGGGCCGCGGTGCCGGAGGCCGTCGCCATGATCGAATCGCTGGTCGGTCAGCTTCTTCTCAAGTCGCAGGAGGTCGCAACGTGCCTCACCTGATGCCGGCAATGAGCCATCGGCCGCCGCACGAATCCCATGCGGAGTGGATGCACCGGCCGCATTCCATGTCCCAGGACCATATGGATTCATCGAGCCGCGCCTGGTGGCTGGCCGGACTCGCCGCGGCCGGGATGGTCTTTTTGGCGTGGCGGCATTTCGGCCCGGATGTCCGCCGCTACGTGAAGATCGAATCGATGTAGCAATGCACGAACTCTCGATAGCCATGAGCATCGTGGAGATGGCGGCGGAGGAAGTTGCCGAGCGCGGCGGCACGCGCGTGCACGCCGTTCACTTGAAGATCGGGCAGCTTTCCGGCGTGGTCGGCGCCGCTCTCCGGTCCGCGTTTGAAATGGCCCGAGAGAGCGAGACGGCGCTGGCCGCTGCGGTACTTCGTATCGAAGAGGTCCCGGTGACCGTTCGCTGCATCCGCTGCGATGGCGATCGAGTGGCCAGTTTTCCCGAGCTGCGCTGTCGGGTCTGCGGCGCGTCGACGCCGCACGTGCTCGGCGGCCGCGAACTCGAAGTCGTCGCGCTCGAGATCGAATCATGACGCGCCTGGTCGAAGTGCGAACGAGGGTCTTGAAACAAAA
>DATNBQ010000119.1:0-3529 GCA_035571955.1 Urbifossiella sp.
TGGAGCATTCATCCGGATGGCACGAACTGGGGGCCGCTCGCCAGCGCCTTTCTCCCCGGCCCAAACCCCACCGCCTTCCACTTCCAGACGCAGCTTTCGGACGGTTCGATCGTTGCCGAGGAGTACTACAATCAGACGTCCAACGGGTTCGGCAGCCTGGTCAAATTCCCGGTCAATGTCCCCCCGGGGCAAAGCTCGTTCGGCCCCGGTTACACGGCTGACCCGCGGAATCCGCCGCTCCGCCACGGCCAGCTGGATAATGGCTCGCCGCGCATTCGCCGCCTACCGTTCAGCCCGTTCGGCCTGGAATCGCTGACCCGCTTCGCCCGCAGCGACGAGGGCCCATCGGATCATTCCGGCCGCCGCTATTCCCAGCGCATCGGCAAGGTCACGCATCCCTCCGGTGCGCCGGACAACCACCTGCTCGCGGTCTGGTCGCCCGGCCCCGTTAACGGCGGGTATACGGTGCACGTCCCGGCCGTCGATGGCGGAATCTACCTCATCAAGAATGGCCAGCCGATCGACGAACCGGGCCAGATGCTCCTCATCAAGAACGATCCGAGGTTCAACGAACAGTGGCCGCGGGCCCTGGTGCCGTACCAGCGCATCCACGGCATCGCCGAACCGAAGCGCCTGGTTGCTTTGGCCAACGACGGCAAGCTTTCCAAACACCTGCCCGCCGGCACGCCGTTCGGTCTCATCGGCACGTCGAGCTTGTACAAACGCGAAAGCTACCCGAACGGCGTCGTCAAGCCCGGCACGGTGACGGCTGCATTCGCCGGCAAGGACGCGTCCGGTTACCAGGACCTCGATCCGTTCAACCCCAGCGGGAAGGATGTCGGGTTCGGCAACTGGTTCAACCAGGGGGCGGACGCCGGCCGCTATTCCAACGACGACATCCACGCCATCCGCATCCTCGCGATGGAGCCGACCACGGACCGGAACAAGGGGCCGCATTCGGGCCGAACGTTCCGCAGCCACGCCAACGAGAGGCTCCGCATCCTCGGCGAGATTCCCGTTCGTAAGTTCGCGGATGGGAAGCAACCAACCGATCCGGACGGCAACCCGGACACCAGCTTTCTCGCCCGTATCCCCGCCGACACGGCGTTTACGTTCCAGACACTCGACAAGCGCGGCATGGTCCTGAACATGGCGCAGACCTGGCATCAATTGCGGCCCGGCGAAATCCGCAACGATTGCGGCGGTTGCCACGCTCACAGCCAGAAACCAACGCTCTTCGAACAGACCGCGGCGGCGAAGCCCGATTATCCGCTCTTCGATCTCACCGCGAAAACGCCGCTCCTCACTGCCAAGGCGAAGGACGAATCGGGCAAGAAATGGGATGCCCAAAACGAGACGGGCCTCCGCTATTCGCCGAGCGTCAAGAACGTGGAATACTTCCGCGACGTCAAGCCAATCTTCGACCGCAGTTGCGGCCGCTGTCATACGACGGTTCAATTCTCCGGAGACAACGCCGGCGAACCGATCCTGAACGACAACAAGCTCGTCAACCTTCCCGATTGCGACGACGTGCCCGGCACGTATTATCGCCTGGCAATGGATTCCGCCGCGCGCTTCGGCTCCAAGCCGATTGCCGGCTCGTGGCGAAACCAGAACGCGTCGCGCTATATTCGGATGTTCCAGAGTCGGCGCAGTTTGCTGGTCTGGAAAATTTACGGCCGGCGGCTCGACGGCTGGAACAACGACGATTTCCCCACGGAGAAGGTGCCCGGAGACCCGCGGACGCTACAGATCAAGGGGCAACCCGTCGCCAACACACTCGCGAACCGGAATCGCGCCGACCTGGATTACGTCGGCAAAAGCATGCCTCCGCCTGAAGCCGTGAAATCCGGCGCGGTGGAACCGCTGACCGACGAAGACCGCCTCACCATCGTTCGCTGGATCGATCTCGGTTGCCCCATCGATCTCGACTTCGACCCGAAGAACCCGGGGAAAGCCGGCTTCGGCTGGATGCTCGACGACCAGCGGCCGACGCTGACCATCGCACTTCCAGCCCTGGGAACCAACGCCCCGCTGAAGCGCATTCGCATCGGCATGTCCGACTATGGCGGCCTGGATGAGAAGAGCTTCACGGTGGTCGCGGACTTCTCGGTCAACGGCATCGCGGCCGGCGTGAACCTGGCTCCGGAGTTTAAGCAAGCCGTGCCCGGCGTGTGGGAACTCGAGCTTCAAGCGCCGTTCCGGGGACCTCGCGGCAAGCTGACCGCCAGCGTGAAGGACCGCCAGGGGAACGTCAGCGGCATCGACCGCCACTTCGAAATTAAGTAGTGCGTTTCAAAATTAAACTCACCCGCCGCATCGCTTGCGCGACGCGACGACCTTCCCCACAAGGGGGGAGGTGTATGAAACCAGGTTCTTTCACCTCCCCCCTTGTGGGGGAGGTCGCCATCGAGCGGAGCGAGATGGCGGGTGGGGGGTAATTCTGAAATGCGCTCTAAGTAGTGCATAGCCGCGACCCAGCGGGGAGCGCGATGGTTTCCCGCTGCCCCTGGGTCGCGGCTACGCTCTCCGTCGCGCGAACCCTCCAAAATTGGTTCCATTTTTCTCGCTTTTTTGCTGGCCGCGCGAGTTTCCCATGTCATAATAATGAGCGTTTCATGAAGGTTATTCCCATTCGATGAATAACCCGTGAAGTCAGTTACCCTTCTTGCTCGCACGTGTATCCTCTCGGCGTCGCCCGCTTCCGGAGTTCCTCCATGAGTGGTCCGCGCGTTCGTCGGGTCGCATTCACGCTGATCGAACTGCTCGTCGTCATCGCCATCATCGCCGTGTTGATCGGTCTCTTGTTGCCCGCCGTGCAGAAGGTGCGCGAGGCGGCGGCGCGGTCGCAGTGCACCAACAACCTCAAGCAGATCGGCCTGGCGTTCCACAACCACCACGACTCGCTCAAGCAGTTCCCGTGGGCCGGTTCGGACGGTCCGACCAAGACTTGCTGCAACGCGGACAACCGCGTGGGCTGGTCGTGGCTTTACCAGATCACGCCGTACGTGGAACAGACCACGGTGCACTCGGCGCCGCTCGACGCCACGGTGTCGGCCACGGCCATCAAGATCTACTATTGCCCATCGCGGCGACAACCGACGGTCTATTCGAACGGGGCCCGCAGCGACTACGCCGGCAACGGCGGCCACGACATGAATACCTATGGCAAACAGGGCGTCCTCGTTCGCCAGTGGGCCACTCTCACCATGCCGGCCGGGACGGCGCCCAACCAAACCCGCACCTTCGCCAGCATCACTGACGGCACTTCCAACACTGTGATGGTCGGCGAGAAGCAATGCCATCCGACGGTGCTCGGCACGGCCGGCGGCGACAACGAACCGTGGGTAAACTCCGGCTGGGATCAGGATCAAGTTCGCTTCGGCGAAGTCGTGCCTCAACCCGACGACCTTCACCCGAATAGCTCCCAACCCACGTTTTGGTCCGAGCGGTTCGGCGGCTCGCATCCCGGCGGCGTCATGATCGTGATGTGCGACGGTTCGGTCCGCCTCGTCAAGTATTCCATCAA
>DATNBQ010000120.1:0-6122 GCA_035571955.1 Urbifossiella sp.
TCGGGCGGCCAGATGAAGAACGTCTTCCCCCAGTAGCCCGGCCCCATTGAAAAGCCCTGGAAAGTGCTTCCCGCCAGCAGTTTTACTGTCTTGTTAGCGAACGCGGCCTGCGCCTGAAGGAATGCGACATCGAGGTCGTAGCCGTACTTTTCCCAGATGGCATCGTAGTAATTGGCGTCGGAGTCGCCGCCATCTCGGGTGTTGCCTCCGGCAAGGAGCGTCGTGGCTTTGGCGCCGCCGGGCAAAGTAATTACCGTCAGGTCGCGGGTGGCTGGCGTATCGTATCCAAGGAACTGCTTTAATGTATAAACGCCATTATCTGTGAAGCTGCTCGCGCCGGCAGTGCTCCACGCGGTGGACTGATTGCCGCGGGTGCCGTCGATTCTCGGCCACCTGTCCCCGACATATGCAATCGGACTGTCGGATTGCACGTCGAAGTTGCTCGGCGCCGGGCAGGCCGCCGTGATCGCATTGTAACCGCTGTAATCGTACGTCGGCGGAGTGAGCGAACTTGGATCGCCGGGAGATGTTTGCGCCGGGCTCCACATCTTGAACGCATTATTCACCGGCGTCGATGAACCGACAGAACTCGGGTCGCCGGGGGCCGTCAGAAAGTCTTCGATAATTGGCGGCCCGCCGTTCGTTGTCATGGTGATATTAGTGGGATAGTAGGTTCCCTGCGAATCGCTGGCATTTCCTTTCATTTGAAGTGGATTCGGCCGGGCTGCAATCGAGGACGAAGCCGCGCCGCTGCCGCTGTTATCCGTCGCGCTGGTTTGATAAAAAGTGTAGCGGGAGTAGTGGCCGAACTTAGGATATGCAGGGTCCGGGTTCATCAGTCCTTCGGTTGGAATAGGTACCGGGGATCCCGGCGGGCCGTTCATGTAAGGCCAGTTCAAGGGCGAAGACCAGCCCATCGAACCGGTGAAATCGAGCGCGAAGGCCATGTCGCGCGGCCGGTGAACCGCCGTGGCGATGGCTCCCGTCGGCATCGTGGTCACACCCATCACCCGCATGAAATAGGTGGGCGGCGTGGTGGCGAGTTGAACGTGGATCGCGGACCACGAATCGCCTGCAGCGATAGCAGGGGGATAGCTGACCGCGAATCGCTGCGTGGTCGTGTTATAGGTGTATTGCCCGGCGACGATCGCCGCGATGTCGGCGTCCTGGATGTAACTGCTGAGGTGGGCGTTCGCCCTGGCTGCGGATCGCGCCGCGGCAATTGCATTCGCGCGATTGGTGTCTACCGAATTGTCCTGGTTATTGAGATTGCGGGCGCCGACGAGCGCCGCCGCATCCGCCGCGTTCTGACACTCCGTTCGCGCCACCGCCATCATTCCCAGGTCGATCGCCAGCCCGACGAACCCGAACAGCGAAATGAGGCAAACGCCAAGCGTCGGCAGTACAGTTCCGCGGCGTTGTCGTTGCATGATGGCATTCCCCGGTTAGCCGCGACCCGAAGGGAGCGCGCGGCGATCCCGCATGCAACCTAGTTCAGGGGGAATGGGAAACTTGAGACGGCGAAAGAAGATTTGCCGGTGAAGCGGTATCGAATAGGCGGATTATTGCAATCGTTTCGGTTATGCGGCCTGCAGCCGCGATCCCGCCAGTTCGCGGACCATCTCGCGGTTGAGCACGGATTCCAGGTCGACGAGGATGCGGGCCGCCGCGGCGCCGTCCATGACCCGATGGTCGAACGTGATCCGCACGTTCAACCGACCATCGGCCTCGAACAGGCCGTAGTGCAATGCCGAGGTGAGAATCGGCACCAAGGTGAGCAAGCCCGCCCCTTGCGAAGCGATCGACGAGACACTGTAGGTTCCGAAGTTGTGGCAGCGGCGTCGGCCGATCGCATTCAAGGCCGTCCACCATACCCAGCGACGAAAGGGCGACGGAATCCGGCTCATTCCCACGGAGCGCTGGAAGCAGCGGAGCTTCTCCACCGGCTCGTCGCGGTGATGCCGCACCATCGCTTCCATGGCTTCCAACGAACGGCACTCCGGACTGCGAATCAGGCAAAAAAGCACCACATCTTCGTTTGGCAATCGACGTTCGATGTTGATGGCGGCGATGCTGTGCGGATGTTCGTAGAGCCGCGGCCAGGGGAATTTGAGGTACGATCGCCGCAGTTCCGGATAATCGCGGCCGACGATGGCGTATGCCTTGCTGAAGATCACGGTCCAACTGGGGCGCGGGGCGCTGACGGACCGCGCGGCCGTCAAGGCGCTCAGGTCCATCGGCCGTTCCGCCGTCACGGCCGGCACCTGCTGGCTGAAATGCATCAAATCCGTCACGAGCCGGCGATACGGCGTGATCGGCAACGATCGGCCCACGCGCTTCGGCATGGTGGCTCCGCGAGCGAAAGCAATCCCCTGTGTAATCGGAATCGGCGAATGGAAACAAGCCGGTTCTGGAAAACGGGCGAAATGTCGCAAGCCTGGCGAGCCGGGAGCGTGAGCGACCGGAGTAATTAGCCCTGAATTCTGAAGATCTACCGTTTCCCCGACAATATCAGCGCGGTCGCGGCCCAACCGCTGGCGGCGGACGAGATGAATTGATCCTTGCCATGCGGGAAGCCGCTCTCGTAATACGGCTGGAATGGCTTCGATCGCGACTTGATATACCAGGAGCCGTCAGTCCGCTGGGCCTTCACGAGGAACGCCGCGCCGCGCCCATAGGCCGGATGCTCGGTGCTCAGACCGCCGGCCTCGTGGAGCGAGACCAAGGCAGTCGCCGTGGCATAAGCGTCCGGCTCCATGCCATCGAGTTGGCGCCAGCCGCCGCCGGGTTGCTGCGTCTTTAACAGTTCCCAGGCCGCCGCCGCGATCTCCTTCTCGCTTGCACCGGCTTCCTTTAAACCGAATAGCCGAAAGACGCGATCCTCGGTGTCCTTGGCCTTGGTTCTGACGAGCCAACTGCGGGCCGCCTCAACGCGCTTGGCGCCGCGTTCCTTTTGCTCGGCGGTGCCCCAGTGGCGTAGGCCGCGCAGGGCCAGGTAGGTCGGCGTGAACTCGCTGGCCTCACTCGGCGGACGGTGAGATGTCGTTCGCCAGTGATCGCGGCCCGGCTGCGTCTTCAACAGGTATTCGACCACGGCTTCGGTATTGGCGTCCGCCTTGTACCCGCCCAGTTCCAGGGTCAAGATCGCATAACCCGCGGTATCGACCGCGCCGCCGGTTCCCTCGCCCTTGCGAAACTTCTCGCGATTGGTGGCGATGAACGAGGCGATGTGCTCGGTCTGGTTCTTGATTGTGTCGGCTGGGAGGGACAAGCCGCGCGCCTTGCCGGCGGCGAACGCCAGCATCGGCAAAGCCTGATTGTGGCAGGCGAAGCAGGTCCGCTGGTCGACGTGCCCTTCGGCGGCCTGGACGAGCAAGGGAAGTGCTTTGCGAACGGCTTCGGCGGCGGTGCTGGCTTTTTCTCGCGGCGGCGGCGCCGGCGGCAGACTCGCCGCGATCAACGCGAATGCAAACATGGCTGGCTCCTCAAAAGAGGCACGCTCTCGGTTTACGAAGAAACGGAGCCAGTTGAAGTGGTTTTAGGGCGACGACCGCATCGCAGCCGGCTTGCCGGTTCCCGGCTGCCACGGGTGATCGCCCCAAATGGGATCGTCCTTGAAGGCCTTGCAGCCGCAGAAGGCGAACGCCAGCAGGGCGACGGCGACAAGCCGAGCGATGGCCATGACGAACTCCACGCAGAGATAATCGCTTATATCTCCGCCTGTGATTGCGTCAAGGTCAGGAATGCATGCCCTACGCGCCGGCCTCCGCGGTCAGGATGAACACGTTTCCCTTGCGGATGACTTTCCAGGGGCCGAGCACTTCCAGGGCCGTATCGATCGGCACGTTGAGCAAGCGCATTGTAATGATGGAGTTTGCGTTCTCACGGGCGCCCTGTGGAACGACGATGTTTACGCCGTAGACGCGGCGAAGATCTTCGAGCACGGCGGAAAGCGAGCGTTCCTTGGCGTCGATGCAGACGAGCGGCAACTTCAAGCGGGCCTCGGCGCGAACCAGCTTGGCGGCGTCCTTCGATACCTTGGCTTGCTCGAACGCTTCTTGAAGTCCGCTGACTTTTGACGCCTGCTCGTGGCTGGTGATGGCGATATGATCGGCTCGTACGAGATAGGTGATATGAGCGTCCAGCGGCAAGGCGCGCAGATATACGTCCAGGAATGTGGACAGCGGTAAGCCGTTGAGGCTCGTTAACGAGAGCTTCTCGGCTTTGGCAGTGTCGAGCTGGGCGGCGGCGTCGCCGAGCGCTGTCTTGTCAACGATGAACGGGATGTCGTACTTCTTGGCGAAGTCGCCGATCACCTCGTTGAACGGCGTGGTTTGCAGATCCTTTTCGTAATTGATTCGCTCATTGTGGAGGACATCCACGATGTGCCCGGCGGGATTCAGTGCGTCCGCTTTCTGTTCCGCGCGAATCTCGATGTAATCTGGACGAATCTCGTAGCTCGCATTGGGGACCGAGAGTGCCGGCATATAGGCCTTCAAGAATGCGTCGAGCGACTGGCGCGGGAGCTTCGGTTTCTCCAGTTTCGTCGCCTTGGCTTGTTTCAAGGCCGCCGCCTGGCTGCCGAGAACGAAAGTGACGTTGGCCTTCTTGGAAAGATCGGCGAGCACATCCGATAGCGGCGTGGTTTTGAGATCAATGTCCGAAAGGACTTGGATGTCGCGAATGCGTTTGACGCGCTTATCGTTCTTGCCCGGTCGGTCCTGGGCACGGGTTCCAGGGGCCGCGACCAGCGCGATTGCCAGCGCCGACACGATTAACATTCGCACCATGACTGAACCTCCGCAATTGTGGATCGTATGTGTCGCGCTCGGCTTCGCCTCGCGGCTAACCTTGTCGGCAACCCGCGCTCGGCTTCGCCGCGCAGCTAATCCTTCAAATGCCGGGTAACGGCTTGCAGCGCCGGTAATGCGAATGCCGCCGCGCCGACGTGCGTCGCGTTGAACCAGATAATTCGCTGCTTGCCGCTCGCCTCCCAGAGCGCCTTGGCGGCGCTCGGCGGCAGCACGTCGTCGCGACTCGCCGCGATGAGCAACAGGTTCCGCTCCTTCAATTGTGGGGCATAAGTGATCGGGTCGGCCGGGGCGATGATCCGCTTGATGCTCGTCTTGCCGCCGGCCAGTTCCAGCAGCGGTAAGTACGGTTTCGCCTTGGGGTGGTCGTACAGGGCATCGACGAGCCCGCCAGCCGGCAACAACAGGCAGACGTTCTTCAACCGCGGCTCGGCCCCGGCCACGTTCGCTCCCACGATGCTCCCCAAGCTTGTGCCGACGAGGCCGAGATGGGCCGCGTCGATTTCCGGCCGGCTAAGGAGCCACGCCGTCGCGCAGCGGCAATCGAGCACCGTTTGCCGGATCGCCGCCAGCGACCGTTCGACGTTCGGCGACAGCAGCCGCACCTTGCTGCCGGACGGCCGCCGCGGCCCGTAATGCGCCATGTGAACGAACAGCGAGGCGACGCCGTGCTGGGCGAGCCACACCGCTTCGCCGCGGGCGACGACGGCGGCCCCGTCCAGGATGTCGAGCACGATCGCGGCCGGAACCGGATGGGCCGCACTGGCCGCGCTCGGTACGAAGTACTCGGCATAAACGGTGTCGTTCTCCGGCACCTCGGACTTCACCGGCGACGGGAATGCCAGGTTGTAAACCGTCACGCCGCTGTGTCGCATTTCCAGCCGCGGCGACAGGGTGAATTCGAAGCTTCGCGCCGAGAGGCGGTAGCGTTCCGGCACGGCGGTCGCCTCGTTGGCAACCGGCTCGAAGCGGCACGTTCCCTTCGCCGGCGCCTCGGCCCGCGTGGGGAGTGCGTACAAGCAAGTCAGCGCGATGGCCGCCGCCGCGGCCGGGAGCCCACCGATCATGCGATTGGCCTCATGGGGACATAACGAACGAGCCGGGGAAATGTTGGCAGGTTTATGTTATCGGCTGGTCGGTGACGGTTCGCTCCGGTAAGTCGAACACCACCGGGTAAGCGTCTCAATTATGGGTAACGCTAACGAGGCTCAGCCTCGGACCGTCGAGCGATGCTCGGCGTGCATTCGGTTGACCATTCTTGCGGGAATGTTACGCTTTTTACGGCTCAATTCCCGGAAGGAGCATCGTCAT
>DATNBQ010000121.1:0-8770 GCA_035571955.1 Urbifossiella sp.
GTCGATGAGGTGCTGGATGCCGGCGAGAATGTCCTTCACCTCGATGTCGTTTTCGCGGCCGATGAGATCGGTGACGAACTTGTCGCCGTAGCCGGTGGATCCGCGGTAGTTGGGGCAGAGCACGGCGTAGCCTGCAGCGGAGAAATAGAGCCGGCCGTTGTGCGGGTCGAACTCGAGATCGGCGTGGGATGCGGTGGTCGGCCCGCCGTGAATGGCGACGACCAGCGGGAGTTTGCGGTCGCCTTTCTTGAAACCCGGCGGAAGTTCGAGCACCCCGCCAACGGAGGATTTATCGGGGGCAGTCCAAGTAATGTGTGAGACTGAGGGTAGTTTCCAGGTAGCGGTGTGGGAGTTGGGATCGACGAGAAGCACCCTCTTCAGCCCGTCGAAAAACTTCAATCTACCCATCTCGCCGGGTGAACCGACGACGAGTACACCACCCGCTGGCTCCGCTAGGTCGAATGCGTTGCAGACGATCCGGAACTCTCCTGGCTTAACTGACAAGCCCTTGAGGTCTGGGATGTACGGGGCCGGGTTTGTCATCGCTCCTCGTTCTGAGATGTAAAAAAGGGCATTGCCGAGATCCTCCTCATCTCCCCATTTGAGCGGTGAACCGTACCCTCGGACATGAATCCCTTTGGGCCGATCCATCTGCCGAGTGGTCCATTTCTCTTCCTTCAAAGTGTCAATGTTAATCTCAGCGGGATAGCCGTCGAACACGGCGCAGAACGCGAAGCGTGTTCCCTCCTCGTTCCACGCTAGCGATTCCAGCCAGGCCCAGGGGCTGGCTGCGTTCTTGCGATACACATCCGTCGGCGGTGTCGTGATGACTCCGGCGACTGACGTCGCCGGCTCGCCAGGTTTTTGATTCCAGATGTCGACGCGCGATTCGCCCTCGGACTTCAGCACCGTGTCGTCGAAGGCCGAGATCATGGCGATCCGCTTGCCGTCCTGCGTCACTGCGAATTCGCGGATGTAGCGCTTGTCCGCGATCAGCTTCTCGGGTTTGCCGTCATTGATGCGATAGAGTTCGGAGACGGTCCGTTTGCCGTGGCCGTAAGTCAGCTTGCCGTACTTTTCCCGCAGCTTCGAGAAGTCGTCGGCATCCGTCTGCTCGGCGTCGATGGTGAAATAAAGGGCGTCGGCCTTCGGGGCATAATCGAAGCCGGTGATGCCGCCGGCATGTTTGGTGATTGCCTTGGCGGAACCGTCCTCGGCGTTCACCTTCCAGAGTTGCGTGGAACCGTTGAACGGCGGTTCCTTCTGGCCGTCCTTTTTGCGGTTGCCGAGCACGTAAATCGCCTTGCCGTCGGCGGACCATTTCGGATGGCGGTCGTTGGCGCGATCCCGGGTGAGTTGCCGCGGCTTCCCCTGGCCGTCCGTGGCGACGACCCACAAGTCCGTCCGGCGATTGTCCGCCTTCACGTCCCACGTCGCCAGGCAGTAGGCGACCTGCTTGCCGTCCGGCGAGACGGCCAGTTCCGTGATGAGCGCGACCGAGGCGTAATCGTCCGGGGTGACGTCGTGGGTGCGGGCGGGTGGTTGGGCGCCGGCGAGCCGGAGGTGTAAACCTCCGGTTAGCGTGAACACGCAGATCGCGACGAAGGTCAGCGTGCGGCGCATCGCGGCATCTCCGAAAGAAATGGGATTGCACTTGGTTTACGGAGGCAAGCGGCCATTGGCAGTCGGATTAGCAATGACGTGGACCCAGCCAGCCCCACGCCTCTCCCCGTTGGGGAGAGGCCGCGATCTCGCGCCAGCGAGATTGCGGGTGAGGGGTCTTCTTACACGAATCCTGCCCCTCACCCGGTTTGCTCGCTGCGCTCGCAAACCACCCTCTCCCCGACGGGGAGAGGGTCAGAGTGACTGGTTGCCTCGTTGTCGTTGCTTTGCTGGCTGCCAGTAAAGCTCACTCTTTTTGCGTGGCCTTCGGATGTTTATCGTGGAAGCGTTTGGCGGCGGGTTCGAGCTGCGTCGCCACGAGCATGAGCCCGCCGAGGAAAAGTATGCCGAAGATGGCAATGGCATAGATGACGTATTTGCCGGGTGTGCGGCCGGGCGGCGTGGCCGGTGCGTTGGTGTCGGTCACTCGCAATCCTTTCATCGGGCAATGGTCGCGTTATTCTACTTCGAGCGGCGGTGCCGCAACCCCCACCCGCCCTGTCATTGCTTTCCTGCCGCTCAGTAAGCGGCTTGGCGCCGGGGTATTCCACCGGCCGCGTTCCGCGGTATAATTTCGCGGAGACACCTGCCCCGAGCGACTTCATGAACGCGCCGCTGTACGTCACACCGACCCCCTTGCCCGGCGGGCTGCCGCCCACCAATGCGGAACTGGCCGACCTGCTCCGCCAGATGATCGACGTGCAGCGCGAGCAAGTGACATTGCTGCGCGCCCAGTTGGCCGCCACCGATGGCCTCGCCCGCTGGCGGGCCTTTCTCAATCGCTGGTCCGAGGAATTCCCCGAGATCGGCGGCGAATGCAAACAGGCCATTCCCACGCTCGAACGCGCCTACATCGTCCTGATTCGCGATTTGCTCGGCCGCATGCGGGAAGTGGAAGAGGATCTCGGCGACGATTTCGTGCTGACCGAATTCCTCGACCGGTTCGGCACGAAACTGACGCAGTTAGGAAACATGATCAGCAACCTTAGCCCAATCGCCGACGCCGCTCCGGCCGACGCGCCGACCGCGTGATGGGCCTGCCGATGGACCTTGCACCCGTGGACGTGGCACGCATCCGCGAGCATTACGCTCGGGGGCATTACCGGCAAGCGTACGCGGCGGCGGCGCCGTTCGGGCCATTCCGCAATTGGAACGGCCCCGCCGCCCGGTTGATCGGCGGTCGGCTGGCGATCCAACTCGGCGCCCCGCGCCTCGGCCGGCAACTCCACGCCGTCGCTTATCGCTCGTCGCCGGCCTATCCCGAAGCGATCTATTATCACGCCCGCTACCGCCTCGAACGATTCGGCCCGCTCGCCGCCTGGCAATTCCAGCGTCAACATCCCGATTGGTCCGACGCCCCGCCCGAACTTTATGCCGACTGGCTGTCGCTGCAAGGATTCGTCGCCGCGAAACTCCGCGATTTCGACCGCTCGGAACGCTGGCTTAACAAGGCGGATAGCGTGGCCCCGAACCGGCCCTGGCCCGCGGTGGAACGCGCCAGCAGTTATGAACTGGCCGACCGCCTCGACGATGCGCTGCTGTCCGCGCGACGGGCACTGGAACTGCATCCGTGGTTCCGCCCCGGCATCCAGGCCGTCTCGCATCTCTTGCTCCGGCTCGGCCGCGATCGCGAGGCCCTCGACTTCCTCACCGAGGCCGCGGGCAAATTGGAAAGCGGCCTGGTGCTCGCGCAGCTATCGGCCATTCAAAGCGATTTCGGCCTGTTCGATGATGCCGCGGCGAGCCTCGAGCGCTATGAGGAACTCTGCCCGTTAATGGAAAAGGAAGCGCGGCGCTGGCTGGCGGCGCGGCGAGCGGACCTGGCATATAAGCGCGGCCAATGGGCCGAGGCCGAACGCCACGCCCGTACAGTGGAAGACGATTTCTACACGAACTTCGCCGAGGCGATCGCCAACCGACCCGAGGGAAGCGCCGAGACCAGAATCGTGCTTCCCCTGGATTGGGATAAGGAGCGATCTTCGGCGACGGTTTACGAGATGATCGAGCGGTTCTGGAAGCATCCGCTGCCCGGTGCGCCCGCGGATAGCTCGCCGCCAGCCGATGGCTTGCCCGACGCGGCGGAGAGACTTCGAGCCGAACGGGCCGGCTGGAAGACCATCGAGTTCACGCTGACGCTGGACGCGGCCTTGGAACTGATGCAGCGCGGTGTGCCGTTCATCGCGTCGCTTGTGGAAGCGGGATACTCGCAGCCGCGGCTGGCGATTGGCGTCGATAGGGTGCGGCAGACGCTCTTCTTCGCGGAACCGCCGGAGCGCCGCCCCACCGAGGCGCCGCTCGCGCCGTTCCTCGAACGCTTCGCCGCGACCGGCCCGCGCTGCCTGGCGCTCGTTCCCGATAACCGAGCCGCGACCGTAAGGGAGCGACAAGTTGAAGACCGCTCCCTGACGGTCGCGGCTCCGACGGGGCTCGATGGACTGGCATTGCCGGACACCGCGGCATACGACGCCCTTTACGACGTTCAACGACCGCTGTTATCCCACGACCGCAAGGCGGCGGCCGCGGCGCTCGCTCAACTGCACAAACGCTTCCCCGGCCACCGCCTCGCCAAACTCGGCACGCTTGCCCTGGCCCGCTACGACGCCCACCCCGTCAAGATGCTCGCCGCCGTCGAACGCCTGCTCGCCGACTTCCCGCGCAACACGACCTACGTGATGGCCAAGGTCAACGTCTTGCGCGAGTTGAACCGCCAGGTCGAACGGCTGGAAATCCTCGAAGCCGAAGGCTCTTCCATCGATGCCGAATCGCTCTTGATGCAATCGCTGGCGCAGGTGCTTTTGCCGATGCCGCACCGGCAGGCGGAGGCGGAATGGCTGCTGCGGCGTTCGGTGCGGATTCGCCCCGCGGCCGCTGCCGGCTACTTCCTGCTCGGCACGCAGTGGTGGGAAGATCGCCGCTTCACGGACGCCGCCGAGATTTACCGCTTCGCATTCGTGCTGGAGGAGCGCGAGGATCAATTCGCGGATGCCTATTTCCGGGCGGCGCGGGCGACGGATCAGGTGCCGGAAGCGCTGCGGTTGTTCCAGCAGCGGGCCGGCCGGGCGGCGACGCCCATCCCGGCCGCCACGCGGGCCCTGTACAGCGCGCTCATGGACCGCGATGAACCGGAACAAGCCGCCGCCGCCCTCGACCAGGCGATCAACAAGTTGAAGTCGTCGAACCGCGGCCAGCGCGAGGCGCAGGTACTCGGCGACTTACTCCTGTTCCGCGCCGAATGCCGCGCCTCGTTCGGCCGCAGCGAGGAAGCCCACGACGACCTTGAAACCGCGAAGCCGCTGGCATCGCCAGCCGTGTGGGTCAAGGCAGCTGCCCGCATTGCCCGCATCACCCCGGACCTGGGGGCCGCCGCGCTGCACACCCTCGAATATGTGCGGCTCGAACCGACCTCCGTCGAGGGGCATCGCAGCGCGGTCGCGATATTAAACGAAACCGATGGCCGGGCCGCGGCGCGAACGCACCTGGCCCAGGCCTGCCAGCGCTTTCCCCATTACTACCCGCTTGGCAAGTTGCAGGCCGAGTTCCTCTCCGGCGATTCGGAGGCCGATGCCGATCGCGTGCTGCAACAACTTCTCGACGATTGCCCGGAGGATGCCTGGGCATGGCGGCAGCGGGCCCTCCTCCATTCCGAACGCAAGCAGCACGAAAGCGCCTACGACGCGGTACAGAAGTCGCAGGAACTGGAGCCGACGCACACCTGGCATCATGGCGTGGCGGCGCAGGTCCATCGCCGCGCCGATCGCCCCGAGGCCGCCATCAACGTCCTCCGCGACGGCCTCCGCAAGAACATCGATCAGGAACTGCTGATCGGCGAACTGGTGCAGATGAGCCGCGGCCGCGAGGAGAAGCGCGAATCGCTCGCCTTCGTTGAAACGGAACTCCGCCGCCAACCGCACACCGGCGAAGGGCTCATCGCCTTCGTCGCCTTCTCGCATCAGGTCTTCACCGAGGCCGACGAGCATCTCGAATTGCTCGAAACGCTGCAGGATTTCCTGGATCGCCGGCCGGACCTGTGGCAAACCTGGTCCGCGGCGGTTCAACAGATGGCCGGCCTGAACCGGCTGGAGGAAGCGCACGAACTGGCCCGCGAGTCGACGCACCGCTTCCCCCTTCTCGCCAAACTCTGGCTCGACCTCGCCCAAGTGTGCCAGGCGCTCGGCAACGCCGATGGCCGCCTCGACGCCTTGCGGCAAGCGGTGGCAATCGCGCCCGGTTGGTCGCCGGCGGCTCGTGAACTGGCCGAGGCGCTCGAAGATGCCGGCGAGGCGGACGATGCCATCGCCGTGCTCCGCCGCAACGTCGCCCGCTCGCCGCTCGATCCCATGGCACACGGCTTCCTCGCCGAGTGGCTCTGGGAGAAGGGCGAATCGCGCGAAGCGCTCGATCGCGCCAAGTTGGCCCTTCGCCACGAACCCGGTTACGAATGGGCCTGGCGATTCGTGCAAGCCTGGTCCGAACGGCTGGACGTTCCCGATGAAGCCGTGGACCTCGCCCGCGAACTGGCCCGCGAACGCCCCGGCGACCCCCGCATCTGGCTCCGCCTCGCCCGCTTGCTCCAGCAACCGCGGCACAACGACGAGGTGCTCGCGGCTTTGGATAAGGTCGTCATTCTCGATCCGAAGAACATCGAGGCCCACGATCTCCGCGCCGAGCGGTTGGCCGAGATGGGCCGTTACGACGAGGCCCTCGCCGCCGCCAAGCCGGTGCAATTACAAGCCCCGGAATTGCCGCTCTTGTTGCAAGGGCGGGCGGCGTGGGTCGAGGCCCGGCGCGGCAACTACGCCGCCGCCATTCCGCCCATGCAAGCCCTCGTTTCCGTCGATCCGAAATACGTTTGGGGGTGGCACCAACTGGCCGAGTGGTACAACGAGACGGGTCGTGCCGAGGGTTATCTCGAGGCGGCATCGGAACTGGCTCGCCTCCAACCCGGCCACCCCGTCGCCCTCACCATGCGCGGCGAAGCCAAAATTCAGACCGGCGACCGCTCTGGCGGCAAGGCCGACCTCCGCGACGCCCTCAAGATCACCGCCAACTATTCGCCCGCGGCAGCTGCCCTCTTCGATGCTCATCTCGAAGATGAGGAATTCCGCGAGGCCCGACAAATCCTAGCCGTGCTGCAAGAGCACATGGACGGGCCGGAAGTCGCGGTGAAGCAACTTCAGTTCGCCTGCAAGACCAACGACACTGATGCCGCCGTGCAGGCGTTCACCGAGGTGTGCGAGGGGCCGGGGCAGTCGCCGTTCCCCTTGCAGGCCGGGCTCGCGGAGATGCGCGAGGCGGGGTGGGAGGAGCGGTCGCTGCGGGTGCTGCGCGAATCGTGGCAAAGCGGCGGCCCGTTCCACCCGTGGGCGCCGATCTTCTGGATCGATTCGCCCGACGGCCAGGAAGCCGAGCCGGGAGAGCGGGTGCGGGCCGCCGATGCCGCGATCCGGGCTTATCCGCGCTTCGTTCCCGGATACGATTCCAAGGCCGAGCAACTGGCGAACCTGGAACGCTATGAGGAAGCGCTGGCCGCGTGCCGGCCTTCCGAACTAGGCGATCCACCTCCGGTCGAACTGCGCGGCCGGGCCGCCTGGATCGAAGCGAAACGCGGCGACCGGACACGCGCCATCGCCGCCATGAAGCTGATTGTCGCCGAGGACCCCAGCTTCATTCTCGGTTGGCGGCAGTTGGCCGCGTGGTACGACATGGCCGGCCGCCATCGCGAGTGTCTCGAAGCCGCCGAGCAGTTCGTCAAGCACGAACCGACGAGCGCCGTGGCCTACGTTTACCGGGGCGAAGCGCGGCGCAGCTTGGGCGATCGCCGCGGCGCCCAGGCCGATTTCAACAAGGCCTTCGAACTCGATTCCACGTTCGAAGCCGCCGGGTTGAACCTCATCACGGAACAACTGGCGACGGGCGACCTGGCCGGCGCCGTTCGGGCACTGGCCGTCCTGCGCGACAACAGCGATAGCCCGCTCGTCCGCCTCCGCGCCGTTCAGGTGGCGTGCCGGCAGGGCGAACACGAACAAGCGGTGATGCACTTCCGGGAACTGGCCGGCGAACTCGGCGTCCTCCGCGGCGTGCTCAAGGAAGCCATCACGGCGTTCGACCTCGAGCGGCGCGGCGCGGAACTGACGCTCGAACTCAAGGACTTGGCGTTCGCCGATGGGGCCAATCCGGTGCTCGCTGGGCTGTGGGCGGAGCGGACCGCCGCGGCCGGGATGTTCGACGCCATCGCCGATCGCTTGCCGGAACTGCTATCGCGGAACGTGGCCGGCGGCCGCGCCGCGGTGCTGGCCTATGCCTGGGCCGTCGCCGAAACGAAGAAGCCGGTTCAAGGGATCGTGCAGAAGTACAACGATGTGCTCCGCTCCGACGACGATTCGTGGGCTCAGGCCGGGGCCGCCTTGGTCGCCGCCGGGCATTATGCCCTCGGGGCCGCGTGGCTCGCCGATTACCGCGAACGCGAAGGGCTCGAAGCTTGGATGCTTCGTCCGCTCGCCCTGGCATACCGCGCCCTCGATCAGGACGACAAGGCCCTCGATGCCTGCCGGGCAGCGGTCCGCCTTGGCGGGGCCGACGACATCCTGGCCGATTTCCGCGCCTGGCTGGCCCTCGATCTCGCGCTGTCGCGGCAAGTCGAGGAAGCCTCCGGCCACGCTTCCAAGATCGATACCGTGACAATCGGTGATGGCACGCGCTTGATCCTGGCGATGGCGGAGGCGGCGATGATGGTGCAGCGGGCCGGGCCGGAAGGGAAGGCGGCGGCCTTCGCGGAAGCCAAGGATCACTTGCGAACGGCGACCGGTTCGTGCGCGGCGGCGGCCGTTCCGCCCGGCGCCAGCCGCGCTTACCGCCGACTGGTGGCGCAGTTAGCCGCCGACGCCGGCACCCTGCCCGCCCGCGCCTGGGCCATCTGGCAGCGCCTCGCTCCCCGTGTGCGCTGAACGCCGGTTCCTCCCTCCTCCCTCGGGTAAGCGTCTCAATTATGGGTAACGCTAACGAGGCTCAGCCTCGGACCGTCGAGCGATGCTCGGCGTGCATTCGGTTGACCATTCTTGCGGGAATGTTACGCTTTTTACGGCTCAATTCCCGGAAGGAGCATCGTCAT
>DATNBQ010000122.1:0-7561 GCA_035571955.1 Urbifossiella sp.
GTTCACCGTCACGTTGCGGCTGCCGAGCTCCACGGCCAGCGCCCGCGTGAACGAGTTCACGGCCCCCTTGCTGGCCGCGTAATTCGCCTGCCCCGCGTTCACGTGCTCCGCCGCCACGCTCGAAATATTGATGATCCGGCCTGACCGCTGCTTCAACGCCATCTGTTCGGCAACCGACCGGCAAAAGTAAAAGGTGCCGTCCAGGTTCGTTTCGAGCACGGTTTTCCAGTGGGCCGGGTCCATCCGAACGAACAGGCCGTCGCGAATCACGCCGGCGTTATTAACCAGAATATCAACGCGGCCCCACTCCGCCAGCACCTGGGCCATGATCGCGGGGGCGGTTTGCGGGTCGGACACGTCGCCTTGAAGGGCTTTAACGGTTCCACCAGCGGCGGTGAGCTCGTTTTGCAGCGCCTCGGCCGCCTCCCGGCTCCCCTTGTAGACGAACGCGACCTTCGCACCTTCGCGAACCAGGGCCTGCACGATGGCCCGGCCGATCCCTCGGCTACCGCCCGTCACCAGCGCCACTTGATCCTTCAGTGTCATCCAACCTCCACGGAACCGAGCGCTCCGCTGCGCGTCGCGGCTAACCATGCCGCTTCGCCAATTCCCCGGTTAATAATGCCCAGCGCGACTTCCAGTGGTCGAGCAACTTCGCGTCCGCCGAGGCACCAGCCGGCCCGCGCTCCGCTAGGCCGTAGCCGTGAAGCACGAACTGGGCCGTGATGGTCGATTGCCCGGCGTCGTCGCTCCCCTTGCCCTTGAACGAAGCGGTGTCGCCGTCCTGTTTCACGAGTTCAACGGCGATGTCCATGCGGCGGCCGGGTTGCATGAACGTGCCGTACTTCACATTCTTCACTTCGCGGAGCACGATGACCGGATGGCGGAAGTCGGTGCTGGCCCGCCACAGCCAGGAAGCGGCTTCGACCGCGGCCTGGAGCATGAGCACGCCCGGCATCACCGGGAAGCGTGGAAAGTGGTCGGCCAGGTATTCTTCCCCCAGGGCCAGGAATTTCGCCGCCCGCAACGACTTGCCCGCTTCCCAGCCGTCGATTCGATCGATCAGATGAAACCGCATGGTTCCCGCGCCCGTTGCCGCGAAACGAACAGTATAGGAAGCGACCGGGTGCGGACAAGTCTCGGGCACTTCGCATCAATCGCCGCGACTGCGGCGAGCCTGTTGTCGCAAAGCCGCTCGCGGGTTTGCGACGCTACTTGCCGCGACCGCACCCGTGGATAAGATCGATAATTCCCACTAACCCAGGCGCGGTTGAGGAGACGGGATTATGGCGACCCGGCGGCGCGGCACAGGACGGCGAAAAGTCGGACGCAAGAAGCGGCGGATGCGCGCGAAAATTCGCCATCGCAAATAGCATTCTCCCATGGCCGCACCCATATCGCGCCCACCGCTCTATCCATTGCGGTTCGAGCCGATCTTCAAGAACAACCTCTGGGGCGGCCAGCGACTTCCCGCGTTTCTCAATCGGACGCAGACACCGGAATCGCCAATCGGCGAGGCCTGGGTGCTCAGTGATGTCGATGGCAGCCTAAGCCGCATTTCCAACGGCCCCTTGGCCGGCGCCATTTTTCGCGACCTCCTGACAACGGAATCCGACCGCATCCTCGGAACTGCCCGCCTCAGCAATGGCCGCTTCCCCCTCTTGCTCAAGTTCATCGACGCTCGCCAGGAACTCTCGGTCCAGGTGCATCCGAACGACGAGCAGGCCGCAGCCAGGCACCCCTCGGCTCTCGGCAAAACCGAAGCGTGGGTGATCCTGGAGGCGAACCCCGCGACCAGCCGCATCTATGCCGGCTTCCAACCCGGCATCACCGCGGCAGACTTCCGCGAAGCCCTCGCGGCTAAGAGCACGCCAGCCACGCTGCACAGCTTCACTCCAAAGCCCGGCGACTGCGTCTTCCTCGACGCCGGTACGGTCCATGCCATCGGGGCCGACATCCTGCTGTTCGAAGTCCAACAAACGAGCGACATCACCTATCGGCTTTACGACTGGGACCGGGTTGATGCGAAAACCGGCTTGCCGCGCGAACTGCACGTCGAGGACGGCCTGACGGTCACCAACTTCGCGAGCGGCCCGTGCCGGGCGGTGCAACCGAGCGTGGTCGAGGAAGCGGGGGTTCGCCGCGAACGCCTCGTCGATTGCCGTTACTTCACCCTCGACCGCATCAGCAGCGACCGCCGCTTCACAGTCGGATCGCCGGGGCAATGCCGGATGCTGGTCGTTTTGGAAGCGAGCAGCCTGTGTGCGATCGAATGGAATGGGAATGCCGACAGCCTGGCTCGCGGCGACGTGCTCTTGATCCCGGCGGAAGTGGGTCCCTGCTCCATCGTGCCCATGGGAACGGCGACCATTCTGGAATGCGGACTGCCGCCCCCATAAATTCCCATCATGCCCATCTTCACATTGGCCGCCAAGGACCTCCGCCTCTTGCTCCGCGATTCGCGGTCGGCAATCATCCTTCTGCTCATGCCGCTCGTTCTCGTCCTCGTTCTCGGCCTGGCGCTCGGCGAAAGCTTCGGCCAAACGCCGGACGACCGCCTCCGCATTTCCATCGTCAACCTCGATGGCGGCCTCCCGGCCTATCCGAACTTCCCGCCCAAGGCCTGGTCGGAAGTGGTGATCGACGACCTGAGTGCGACGCCGGACATTCGAATCGAATCGATCGCCGGCCGCGCCGAGGGCGAACGCCTGGTCGCCCAGGGGAAGCGGCCGGCCGTGATCGTGTTCGACCCGGAATTCAGCGCGGCGATGGACCGCTGCTCGTTCTTGACGAAGGCCGATCCGCCGCCGTTGAATCCGCTCGGCCGCGACGGCGTTCGCCTCCGCGTCATCGGCGTGACGCTGTTGAAGGATCCGACGCAACCGGTGGCCGCTTCGGTGATCGAGCAAGTGATCCAGGTGACGATGCTGCGAGTCGTCGTGCCGTGGATGATCGGCCGCGCCTTCGAGTATCTCGGCAAGTTGCCGCTCGTCGGCTCCTCCATTACGCGAACGCTGCAAGAGGTGTTCAGCAATTACAACTTCACGGCCAAGACGTGGGCCGGGTTGACGCGATCCGCCGCCCGCGAAGGCTCCGACAAGAACCGCGAGACCTTCACCGATTCCGATGGCTCCGGTTTGTTGAAACGCGGCGCCATCCGCTACCAAGTGCTCGTCCCGTCTTACACCGTCATGTTCGCGTTCTTCCTGGTGCTCACGGTCGGCTGGCTGTTCGTCGCGGAACGGAAGCACAACACGCTGATCCGCCTGCGCTTCGCCCCGCTCGGCCGCAGCCAGGTTCTGCTCGGCAAACTGCTGCCCTGCCTGGCCGTCTCCTTGTTCCAGGGCTTCTTCCTACTGATTGCCGGTAAACTGGTATTCGGGATGAACTGGGGCGCCGACCCGTGGCTATTGATTCCCGTGGTGGTATGCACTTCGGTGGCCGCCGTCGGCCTGGCGATGCTGGTGGCCAGCGTGTCGGGCACCGAGACGCAGGTCGCCGTTTACGGTACGCTGCTGGTCCTGGTGCTGGGCGGGGTGAGCGGCTCGCTGATGCCGCGCGACTTGATGCCGGAGTCCATGAAGCAGGCCAGCCTGGTGACACCGCAGGCCTGGGCGCTGGATGCTTACGCGCAGTTATTGGTGAATCCGCAACCGGAGCTGAGTGTGGTGGCGACGAGTTGCGCGGTGCTATTGGGCTTCGGTGTGGTATTCCTGGCGATTGCCTGGTGGGCGATGCGGCTGGATTAGCGCGAGCGCGTTGCAGAGCGCTCGGCTTCGCCTCGCGGCTAAACTTGAGAACGCCTCGCGGCTAATCGTAGAATGTCGCGGCCGCGAAACTGACGCTTTCGTGTCCTTCAGGATGCACGAACTGCTGGTAATGGAGCACCTTGCCGCGGCTCGGGCGCGTCGCTTCCAGCGTCAAATAAGTCGGCGGCAGGCCGCAAATGCGTCGGGCGTCTCCTTCCGCCGCGATCGTTTCGAAATAGCTCGCTGGGTCGGCCTTCGCAATCATCTCCAATATCGCGTCGTCCTTCTTCCGACTCGCTTCGAGCCATGCCCCCTCGGCCTTGGCCTCGTCGCCGAACTTCGGCCCGATGTGGGCCAGATCGCCGCTGATCAAATAGCAAACCGGCTCGGTGCATTCCGCCTCGGCCGCTTTCAGTGCCCGAATCATTCGGCCGACATCCCGCTTCTTGTTCGGCAAGGAGCCGCCGCGCACGCTATCCCCGAGCGAACCGCACAACAGCGGCACGATCTTGAATGGCCGCACCTTCTCCAGCAGGTATTGCAATAGCACCACTTCCAGTTCAATCGAGTGTTCGGGAATGTGCGCCGCCGGGTCGTCGAAGAGCCCTTCGCCATATTCGCGCTCGATGCAGTTGACGTATGCTTGATCCGTCTCGACGACGCCGAGCGGCGACTCGAAACTCTGCCGGGTGAGAGTGTAGCGATGGGCCGAGTAGTGCGACGTGGCGACGATAACGAATACCGTCGCATCGGTTTGTTCGATCAGTTCCTTGAAGCCCCATCCGTAAGTGACGTTGCCGCGGCCATAATCCATATGCGGAAGCAAGGCGGCGCGGAGCTTGCCGTTGCGCCCCTTACCGTCGACTTTGGGTAAGCCGGGGCCGCCGGGCGCGGTGAACAGCGTCTTCAACTGGGCCCGCATCTTCTTCGGGTCGGCGTCGTAGCAGCCGATGCACGATGGCTTGCGCACCGGCCCGCCGATGTGATCCGCGAACCGCGGCGACTCCAACAAGAGCGCTTCATCCAGCGCCGCGATCAGCGACGAGAAGATCTCCATTGGCACGATGTGCCCGCTGATTTGCGTGATGGCGGCTTGCACGTCGCGCAGCGTGCTGTCGCCGTCGAAGCGGCGAACGATTTCCAGGCCGAGCCCGGTGAGTTGGATCGGCCGGCCGATGCGGAGTTGATCGAAAAGGCGGACGCCCTCGTCGTGCGGCTCGGCTGCCAGCGATGACCGCAATCGGGGCTTATGGCCTGGATCGAGCAAGGATAGAGATCCCATGCCGCCATTCTACCGGAGCAATTCCTCCCGACCCAATGGAGAAAGCGACATGCGCCAATAGCCGCCGGCGAACGCGACCGCCCCCAGCACCGCCGGCGACAGGTGGAAGGCATCCATGTAGCCGATCCACGGGTGGACGCCAATGGCCGTGGCGAACCCGGCGATTCCGGCGACGGCGACGGCTTGCCGGGCGGCGCGGTCCCAGTTCGTCCGCAGCGCGAAGCCGCCGAGGATCGTCCCGCAACAGCAGACCGCTCCGCCGAAGCCGGCGCGATCGTGAGCGATCAGAGGCACCAGCCGCGGATTCACCGCGTTCATCTCCGCCCGGCCGATTCCCAAATAAGCGATGTCCTCGGGAACGAAGACCGCGGTCATGCCGACGATGGTAATGGTCGCTCCGCCGGAGAACATTCCCACGGCGGTCGCGAGCAGCAGGCCGCGGCGGAGCAATTCCCTTTGCGTGAAGCAGGCCGTCCACGGCTTCTCGGGAAGCCATGCGATCCGGCGATCGGTGAGGAAGAGCCCGCCGAGGAAAGCCGGCGCCAGGGCCGCGGTGGCGACGCCGTGCCAGGTGTCGAGGTAGCCGTACCCCAGATAGGCGAGGAAGCTGAGGAAGCCGATGCCGCCGCTGGCCGCGAGCACGCTCCACGCCCACCGCTGCCCGGACGCGATCGGACCGGCGACCAGCCACAGATACATCACACCGATGGCGATCAGCGATCCGCCGAACGACACGCGATCGTGCATCATGAAGTGAACGATGCGGCACTCGTTCAGTTCGCAAAGGGCTTGCGGCGTGAGGCCGAGGTAAGCGATGTCGTGGGGCAGCAATTCGCCGCGCCCGGCGATGAATAAGGCGAACCCGCCGGCCACAACGAGGCCGAAGCCGACTGCGCTCAAGAGCGGCCGGCCATCGAAGATCAAGAGGCCGATCAACCCCGGAGATGCACGATGCTGCATGAGAAAGGCCTTATGGCAAGCCGCACGATCGGAACACCGGCCGCGTCGAGAATGGGATCGAGTCGCCGCGCCAGTTCGGGCCACGAGTGATGCGGCACGCCCGGATACAAATGATGCTCCAAATGGTAGAGATGTTCCAGCGCAATTATGCGAATCGCGGCGCCGCGGAAGCGGCGCGTTTGAAACAGCGGCCCGCGGCCGCGCGGGTCGTGGGGAATGGCGGACGTGACCAACGGCACGATCCAGGTGCCCGCCTGGACAAGAACGACGTAGATCAGTGGCGCGAACGAGATGCTTCGGATTGCGAGAACCGTCGCTGCGATAACGAGTGCGGCGATCGCGGTCGCTTCGAGCGCCAGTCGCGGTCGGTGGTTGGGGTAGCGGCGAAAGGCCCAGAACCACAACCGCGGGAAGTAAAGCGGGCCCGCGGCGAGTGCGAACCTCCAGCTGCCGAACGCCGCGGCCGCTTCGGGGTCATCCGCCGCATCCGGGTACCGAGCGTGATGATTCCCGTGCGCCAGCCGATAGGCCCTTCCGCTACGGATCATAAGCAGTTCGATGGCCGTCAGCAGCCAATCGTTGCATCGCCGCGGCAATCGCAGCGAACGGTGAACCAAGTCGTGCGAGATCGAACCGTAAGTGAGGAAGCTGAGGGCGACGATGGCTATCGCGGCGGGAACCCACCAGCCAGTCGACGCCGCGAGGAAGTAGCCGACGAGGAGGACGAACGGCAAAGCCAGGGAAACAGCGATTCGCCATCGTGGGATCGCGAGCAAGTCGCGACCGAGCGCATCGAGCGTCGGCAAAGTAGGAACGCGAGCGGCATCCGGTCAAAGATGCCTCAGCACAGGAGGCAGCGAGGGTTACTCCTTCTCGGCCCCCGCGTCTGGTCCCGCAACCCCGGCACCGCAAGGTAACGCTGGTGATCGCCGCCGTGGCTTGGCCTCCCCTCGGGTTGATGGCCGGCCGGCAAGGACCTCGCGCCAGTTGGTGCTGGCAAGCAGCGCGCTCGCCGCGTCTTCACCTTCGCTCGCTCACAGCAATCGTCTCCGGTCATTCTTGGGGTGAAGCGGTAGCGCACCGACCCCTGGAGCCGCTGTACGAATTGACCGGCCCCGGTTTTTGGTTCGGGCATCCAGGGCTTTCACCCTGCCCACCGTGAAGGTGCTTTCGCACGCGGCCGCCAGTTCGTCGGTCACCCACGCCGACATAGCGGGACAGCAGCAAGCGACCGGGACGCCGGGCACTCCTGGCTCATCACCTTCGAGTTCCCGGAGTGGGGGAACGCTCCCGACGCCCGGATGGCCGCTCGGGAAACACGGTTGCCCAGCCTGGGGCTATGTTTAGGGCGAGGCTCGTCTCCTTCCCAAACCAAGTCACCGCTCGATGACGGTGTAATCTGTGCTTCCGAGAAGGTCGGTGAGAACCAATGTAGTGGACCCCAATTCCTGGACCACGGGCTTAGTTAGTCTGACTGGCATTCGAGCGACCTGAAGGCTATGGGTGGGCCGACCGTTCCCGGAGGGATCATGGCCCGCAAGACACGAACGAATCGCAGTCCGGAGTTCAA
>DATNBQ010000123.1:0-2447 GCA_035571955.1 Urbifossiella sp.
TAGACGTTGTCGATCTTGCCGCCCATCACCACGTGATAATTGGCGATGCCGTGGTGCGGGCGAAACAGGATTGGCCGCGAATCGTCGCTTTCGCTCCTTGGCAGCACTGTCTTCACTTCCCACAGCGAATCGCGGTATTCGCACTTCGCCAGTTCGGGCAGGAACCGGGCCGCATCGCGGACCATGTGCGGGAACGCCGTCGTCTTCTCGGCAGCATCGAACACCTCGTAAGCCGGCCGCTGCAATGCTTCGCCATCGAGCCAGTGCCCGTGCGGGGTGTAGCGCACATGGCTGAGGGTGTGCAGACCGCGCGGCGGGAACGGCATGCACGAAAAGAACGGACCATCCATTACCGTGATGCCGAGGCCGCGCAACTTCGCCGGCACTTCGACCAACGCCATCTCGGCCAGTTCGTGTTTGAGCGGAATCAGTGGGATCCCGGACGCCGCCGCGATGGCGTTCGTCTGCGAATAGGCCGCGCTCACGACGGCGCCGGCCAGGCATTCGCCCTCGGTCGTTTGCACGCGGACCATTCCGCCGGGCTTCGCTTCGACCCTCTCCACACCGGTATTCACGCGAATGCTCACCCCGCTTCGCCGCACCCGTTCCAGCATCAAACGGCACAGCACCGTCGAATCGAAGGCGAACTCGCGAACGCGAAAGACATCCTCGACGAGCGCCCGGTCGAACAATTTCTTCACCGCGATGCCGGCCGTTTCGATCGGGGCGCCGATGCGGCGCATGCTCTCGGCGAACTGCTCCGCCGTCACTTTCGACCCGTACCGGGGGATCGCGTAAATCTTCTCGAAGCCGCTTTGCACCGCGGGCCGAAACTCGGCGACGAAGCGCGGGAAGTTCACGCGGCTCCGCAGGGCCGTCAGCACGCTGCGCGGGTAGTGGTAGCCATTGTGGACGCGGGCCTGGTTCGCGTAGCTGGCCCGCTGCATGGGAGCCGCACCGCGTTCGCATACGAGCACCCGCGGCGCTTGGCTCGCCAAAACCTCGGCGAGGTACAGGCCGTAAAACCCGCCGCCAATCACCACCGCATCCCAACGCTCCATGATTCGCCTTGGTGGCACAGGCATTCCTGCCTGTGCTGTTATCACGCCGCGGTTGCGTCGGCCGCATTGCTGTCGAAGTATGCCGGGCCGCAGATGCCGCGCTTCGACGAGCGAATAAAGTCGATCAATTCCCGGACCGTCGCCACGCCGCCCAGTTCCGCTTCCATGCGCATGAGGGCGGCCGAGACGGTCATGCGTTCGATGTAAATGAAGCGGAAGGCGCGGCGAACCGCCTGGATTTCCACGGTCGGCACGCCCGCCCGGCGCATGCCGATCACGTTCACGCCGCACACGCGGTTGACGTCCTGCATGACCCAGAATGGCGGGATGTCTTTGCTGCTTGCCGACGAACCGCTGAGGAACGCCAGTCGGCCGACGCGGCAGAATTGATGCACCGCGGAGTTCCCGGAAAGAAAGATGCGGTCGCCGGTTTCCACATGACCGGCCAGCAGTGCCGAGTTCGCCAAGATGCAGTTGTTGCCGACGCGGCAATCGTGGGCGACATGGGAGCCGACCATGAACAGGTTAGCGTCGCCGATGCGGGTGACGCCGTCGCCCGGGCCGGTTCCCGCCGGCATGGCGCGATGGACGGTGGTGTGTTCGCGGAAGGTGTTGCCGTCGCCGATCTCGATGCCGGTGATTTCGCCCTTGTAGCCGGTGTGTTGCGGGGCGCCGCCAATGACGCAGGCCGAGCCGAAGGTATTGTTTTGCCCAGCGAAAACCGGCCCGATCAAACGGGCCAGTGGTTCGACCACGCACCCGTCGCCGAGATGCACCGGCCCCTCGATCACGGAATAAGCGCCGACGCGGACGCCCGCGCCGAGCTTTGCCTCGGGTGAAACGATGGCCGTCGCATGAATCAGCGGTTCGGCGGGCATGGGCTTCCTTTCCAGCACGCAGCCATCCTGGCTTCTCGGAGCACCCTGTTTACGCCATCTTCCCCGACTCGTGCTAGTGCAATTTCGGGAAGTGGTGTGCCAACGATTCCTGGCGTTCCGCTGTATCCCAAGCCTGGCGAGCGGGGGGCGTAAGCCCCCTGATTCTCCGCACGCACCGGCAACCAGGGGGCTTATGCGTTTCGCTGCATCCTGGCGAGCGGGGGGCGTGAGCCCCCTGATTCTCCGAACGCACCGGAATCAGGGCGCAATCGCCAGGTTTCGACTCGCAACAAGGCCAAGTTCGCGGTAACCTTGCTCTAAAACGGGGCGACCTAATGGAGTTTCAAAATGGGTCAGAGCCGTCGCTATGTAGTGGACCCCAATTCCTGGACCACGGGCTTAGTTAGTCTGACTGGCATTCGAGCGACCTGAAGGCTATGGGTGGGCCGACCGTTCCCGGAGGGATCATGGCCCGCAAGACACGAACGAATCGCAGTCCGGAGTTCAA
>DATNBQ010000124.1:0-3393 GCA_035571955.1 Urbifossiella sp.
CCTTGAAAAGCACGTAGTCGCCCGGCCCAGGCACGAAGCCGTTGTCCCAGTTACCCGGGTTGTTGAACTGGTTGTCTCCCGCCAAGTCCGTCCACACCGGTGAGGGGTTGTCCCGGCCCTCCAGGGCTTCAACCCGTGGGCGGTAGCGGATGCTCCAAGGGGGGGGGCGAATGTTTGATTGTCTGCGTCGGGGCGAACAGGCCGTGAGCCCATCCAGAGAAGCGACTCATTGGCACGTCCCAGAAGCGAGGTGTTGGGCGAGCCGGTATGGGTCCGACACCCATACTGGAAAAAGATGCTACTCGCAGTACGAGGTCGAGGCAAGTGGGAATTGGAGATTTATTATGACGTGGGGCCGAAGCACCGGAGGGGGCTCGCGATACAATAGCATTCCCATGCGTGTCGTCGTGCTGCCCTGTTCGCTGACGCTTCCCTCGGCCTGGCCGGCCGCGGACGAAGCGCATCTTTTCGTCGCGAATCCCGAGCAATTGCCGTTACCGCTATCAGAACTGGAAGCATTGCTGACCCCGGACGAGCGCGACCGGGCGGCACGCTACCGGGCCGGCACCGTCCGCGAGCAGTTCCTCGCTGGCCGCGGTCTCTTGAGGAGATTGCTCGGCGGCTACCTCGGGACATCTCCGCACGCCGTCCCGATCACATACATCCTCAACGGCAAACCGGTACTCGCCGGTTCCACGCTGCACTTTAACGTCACCCATACGCACGGCCTGGGAATCATCGCAATCGCGGCGCGGCGCGTCGGGGTCGACGTCGAGCAGGTGCGGACGATTCCGGATGTCGACGGGTTGGTGGGCCGGTTCTTTTCGCCCTTGGAACAAGCGGCGTATCGGTGCCTGCCGCGGGGACGGCGGCTCGAAGCGTTCTTCCGCGGTTGGGTCTGCAAGGAAGCGGTGATCAAAGCGGCCGGGGCGAGCGTGCAGTATCTGGATGGCTTCGATGTGGAACTCGACCCGGCAAAGCGGCCGGGCGTGCTGGCGGTGCGGCATTCGTCGCTGGCCGGCGACGGGTGGGCTGTCGCCGACTGGTCGCCGGCCGACGGCTTCGCCGCCGCGATCGCGCTGGAAGGAACCGGCCCCGTGGATCTTGCGTAGCGCGAAGCCGATTCGTGTTTGGTGGCACAGGCATTCTTACCTGTACAAGTCACGGAGCACAGGCAGGAATGCCTGTGCCACCAAGGCGGAACGCGAAGCCGCTTGCGGCTTCGCGCACTATCGGTCCGGGGTTTCGGCGGTGCGAAGCTCCGTTCCCTTGAAGCGCAGGCCGAAGCGCTGCGACTTACCCATGTTGGTCACTTTCATCAGCACCGCGTTCCAGCCGGGCTTCAGCGGCGCCGAGAACGAGGCCGACGGCGACTTGCCCCCGTCGAACACCGCCTGATCGTTCACCCAGACGCGAACGGCCCCCTCGGCCTGGATCGCACCCGTCACGGTCTGCCCCTTCGCGGAGTGAACGTAAGTTCGCAGGTAGACGCCGGACGGAGTGCCTGAAGGGAACGCCGGCTTCAGATCGACCGAACCGCTCGGGTCGGCATAGAGCACATCCCACTTGGAACCGGTTTTGGGTTGCTCGGGCCGGGCCATCTTCATGTCGGCAGTGAAGCCGTTGGCCACGCTGAAGGCGACCACCTGGCCACGCAGCGATTCCTGTTCTCCCCGGCTCTTCAGGAACGCCAATAAATCGATGAACTGGTCGTAGCTCAGTTGCGACACCACGTTGTCCGGCATGAGCGATAACTTCGAGGGCGCCATCGTTTCGATGTCTTCCTTGATGATGCGGACATCGCGGCCATTGGCGTCGCGGAGCACCACTTCCTTCGGCGATTCGGAAACTTTCAGGCCGACCAGCACCTGGCCATCCAGCGTGGCAATGCGATACGCCTGATAGCCCTCCTTGATTTCCTTGCTCGGGTCGATGATCGCCTCGAGCAACTTCTCGACGGTTTGCGTATCCCAGACGCGGCTCAAGTCCGGACCGGTGCTGCCGCCGACGCCTTCCATGCGATGGCAGGTCGCGCAGGCGATCAGCTTGGTGTTGAGGTAAAGCTCCTTACCCCGCTGGGCGTTCCCCTTGGTTTGAACCAAGCCGCGGATCTTGTCGACCTGGCCGGGTTGCAAGGAAAGCAGCAGGCCGCCCTTCAACACCTCGGCTTGCAGCTTGGCGATGGCGGCGTCGCCGGGATGCAGTTGCAGGGCGGCGATGACCTGTGGGAAGAGTTCGCGCGGCAGCGACTTGGCGATGTACTTGTCCGCCAGCAACTTCGCGCCGTTCTTGGTGGCCCCGAGCAGCACGACCGCTTCGGACACGAGCGCGGCTTCCGGCTGGCCGAGCAATTTCTCGGCGGCAGCGCGGGCGGCGGCAATGTCCAGGGCCGCCAGGGTTCGCAACGCTTCCAGCCGCAGCGACACCGGGTCGTTGGAGGCCAGGATCGCCTGGATCGGTTTGACCGCCCGCTTCTCGTTCAACACGCGGAGAGCTTTGATGAGCACGGCGCGTTCGGCGGCGGAATGCGAAGCGTCGGCGAGCAGTTCGAGCAACTTCGGGGCGGCGGCGTTAAGGCGGGCCGCCTCGACGGCGCGAATCGCCGCCATTCGCACGTCGGCGTCCGGACGGGATAACAGACCCAGCACAATCTGGCTGGCCTTGGGCGAATCGAGGCCCGTCGGGCTGGCGGCGAACACTTCCACCGCCGCCCCGACCACGCCCGGCGACTCGTCCGGGTGCAATGCCAGGTAGCTGGCCAGCGGATCGAGCGAGATCGGCGGCTCGAATTGGTAGTTGTTGTAAGAGGCGACGAGGGCTTCGCGCTGGGCCGGGCTGGCCTGCGGGTTGGCGAGCAGTTGCGGCACGGCGGCGGCCCCTTCGCGCGACCGCAGCGTGACGAATGCGTCCACCGATTGCGACAATCCCTTGTCACTGCTGGCGGCGAGAGCCAACAGGGCATCGATGCCCGGCTTGCCGAGCCGCTCCAGGCCGCGGATGTAGGCATCCCTGAGGAACGGATCCCTGGCGTTCTCCTTTTGCCAGCCCTTGACGAGCAGGCCGGGCGCATCGGTGGAACCGAGGCGGCCCAGGGTCAATGCCGCCGCGCGACGGACGCCGGGGTTCGCGTCGCCGAGCGCCTTGACGATGACTTTCTCGACGCGCGGGTCCTTCGGCTTGGCGTACATGCCCAGCGCTTCCACCACGAGGCGGCGCACGTCTGCGGAATCGTTGTTGATCTGCAGCCGGAAGAAGTCCTCGACGTCGGCGTTCCAGAAGCTTTGCAGAAGACCGAGGGCGAGCAGCTTGCCGGCCTCGTTGTACTTCCCGGAAACGAAGCGGGCGAGGACGAGGTTGCGGCTCCCGGCGCCGCGGCGGACCAGTTCTTTGCGG
>DATNBQ010000125.1:0-13191 GCA_035571955.1 Urbifossiella sp.
ATCACGCGCTTGGCCTTGGGCGCAAAGTGCGGCGCCGCTGAAGCTTGCTCGCCGAGCAGGCCGTTGAGAGCGATCGCGCCGAGCCCCACGGAGCAATCGCGGAGAAACCACCGGCGAGCGATCAAGTGCGGCAACGATGTCATGGAGTTTCTCGCGAAGATTTCCGTGGTTTGTTTTTGGTTTTCGTAGCGAGTTTTCGCCCGACGAATTTGCGAAGGTCGTCGAGCGAATGGGCATCCACCCAGGCATGTCGATCGCGGGAATAGTCCCCGCTTCCCATCTCGAACTGTTGCAAAAACGGGATCGTGCCAGCCGGCCCCAATTCGCGGCGGAGCGCCGCCAGACCTCGCTGGGAATCTGATGAGCGTCATTTGTTGCACCATCTTCGCCTGAATCAATTTCCGGTCGGCGACGGGCGGCCGGTGTCGGTACTCCAAACACTCAAAACCACGACTCGACGGATTGCATCGTTGACTTCATATTCGACGCCGAGTGGTGGACGCGTATACTCGCGAACGATGTCGAACGTACTTTCGCCAACCGTGTATGGGAAGACTTCGAGGATGTCATCGATATCGTTGGCGGTGTGCGTCACGGCATTTCGGTTCGAGGCTGCCATCCATACAGACGCGAGCTCTTGAAGCGCGTTTGCCGTCCAGTTCACGGTATAAGTCACTTATTCTCCTCCTCAAGCTGGCGGAGGTGCGCAAGGACTTCTGCCGTGGTCTTGAGGCGTTCGGGATGTTTGCGCGCTTCCTCGCGGCGGCGTTCGATCTCCTCGCGCGGGTAAGGCGAGTGCGGGAATCTGACCGGAGTGCAATACCCGATCATCGTGCCTTCACCGTTGACGATCATCACGGGACCGCTGGCTTCCGCCAGCTGCTTGGCCATCTCGGGGGTAGCAACAATTTGCGACATGTCCGGCTCCTCGATCGGATTTGGCCTCATCTTACCACGAATGCCGAGCCTATCCAATCAACTCCTTGATCACCCTGCCGTGGACATCCGTCAGCCGGAAGTCGCGGCCGGCGTAGCGATACGTCAGCTTCGTGTGGTCGAAGCCGAGCAGATGCAGCATGGTGGCGTGGAGATCGTGGACGTGGACCGGTTTCTCTTCGGCCTTGAAGCCGAAGTCGTCGGTAGCGCCGTAGGCGATGCCGCCCTTGACGCCGCCGCCGGCCAGCCAGCAGGTGAATCCGTAATGGTTGTGATCGCGGCCATTGAGGGCCGGGAATTCGGCGACCGGCGTGCGGCCGAATTCGCCGCCCCACAGCAGCAGCGTGCTGTCGAAGAGGCCGAGCCGCTTCAAGTCGCTGAGGAAGGCCGCGATCGGGCCATCCCACTGTCCAGCGAGTTTGCGGTGATTGGCTTCGAGGCCGTCGTGGTTGTCCCACGGTTGGCCGGCGCCGCTCCAGACTTGCACAACGCGGACGCCGCGCTCGATCAGTCGCCGCGTCAGCAGCAGCTGCCGGCCGTGGACGGTGTCGCCGTAACGATCGCGCGTCGCCTTCGTTTCCTTGGACAAATCGAAAGCGGTCGCGGCTTCCGTTTGCATGCGGAACGCGAGCTCGAAAGTGTTGATCCGCGCTTCGAGCTGGGCATCGTGCTGCCGGTCGGCGGCGTGCTTGTCGTTGAGCGCCTTGACGAGGTCGAGTTGGTCGCGCTGCCGGGCCGCGGAAAGCTCCGAGTTGCGAATGTGGGCGATCAGCTTCTCTGCTTCTGTCTTGTTGGTGTCGAGGTACGTCCCCTGATAAACGCCGGGAAGGAACGCCGATCGCCAGTTGTGCGTGGTGACGATGGGATAGCCGCCGGGGCACATGACGACGAAGCCCGGCAAATTGCGGTTCTCCGTGCCGAGGCCATATGTCACCCAGCTGCCGAGGCTTGGCCGCGGTTGGCGGCCGTCGCCGCAGTTCATCAGCATCAATGACGGTTCGTGGTTCGGCACGTCGGCGTGCATGGAACGGATGATGGCCATGCCGTCGATGTGGGCAGCGGCCGTCTTGGCGAACAGTTCGCTGACCTCGATCCCGGACTGCCCGTATTTCTTGAACTTGTACGGCGAGCGCATCGCCGCGCCGGTCTTGCGTTCCGTGCGATAACTGTTGGGAAGCGGCTTGCCGTGATGCTTGTCGAGCAGCGGCTTGGGGTCGAAGGTATCGACCTGGCTGGGGCCGCCGTTCATGAACAGGTGAACGACGTGCTTGGCCTTGGCGGGAAAGTGCGGGGCTTTCGGCGCGAGTGGATCGAGTGCCGGCCCCGCGGCGTCGGCTTCCAGCGCGGCCAGGGCGATCATGCCGAGACCCGTGCCGCAACGGGAAAGCATCTCGCGCCGCGACAGTGGTATCACCGGAAACTCCTCGGATTAGCCGCGACCCAACGGGGAGCGCGGAAGGCGCGCGCGCCCCGTTGGGTCGCGGCTAATCAATCACTTGGCGCCGCCCATTGGCTTCATCATTTCGTCGTGGCGGCGCTTCATCTCCTCATCGCTCACGTCCTCGATGTGCGTCGAAATGGTCCACTGGTGGCCGAACGGGTCGAGAACGGTGCCGGAGCGATCGCCGTAGAACTGATTCTCCAGCGGTTTGACGACGGTGGCTCCGGCGGCAACCGCTGCGTTATACATCGCGTCGCATTCCTTGACGTAGAGCATGATCCCCGTGCCGCACCCGCCGAGCGTACTCGGGCTCTTGTGGCCCATCTCGGGGAACTCATCGGCGAGCATGATCGGAGAATCGCCGATCTTCATCTCGGCGTGGCCGAGCCTCCCGTCTGCCATCTCAAAGCGCATGATCTCGACGGCCCCGAATGCCTTCTTGTAGAACTCGAGCGCCTTGGCGGCCCCCTTCACGATCAGGTAAATGGTCGCCGTGTGATACCCGGCCGGAATCGGTTGAACCGCCATGATCCAGGCTCCTCAATTATGAGTGAGGTAACAACAATGCGTTGAAACCGGCTTGGCGAAAATGGTTGTCTGCCGTCAGGGCGTCGGAAACGCCTTCATTTTTCATCGCTATGAAGGATGCACAGTCCGTGAGCCCCCAATCCTTGTCCTCCCGACTTCGATCGGCACCTCTGCCGGCAACGTCAACACGAGTTGCCGATTCATTGGAATGTCAGCGATAAGCCGAACCGTTACCATCGACTTCTCCTTATAAGGACAACGGTCATTATACTGCCCTCTTCATTCCCCCGCCCAGTCGCGCGGCTTGAGCCAGTAGTCCGTCAACTCCGCTTCTCGGGAACCGGGCGGCGGCCGGTAATCGTAAACGTACCGCACCACCGGCGGCAGGCTCATCAAAATGCTTTCCGTCCGGCCATCCGTCTTCAAACCGAAGATGGTCCCGCGATCGTAGACCAGGTTGAACTCGACGTAGCGGCCGCGGCGCACTTCCTGGAAGAACCGCTCTTCCGCGGTGAACGGCAAGCCCTTCCGCCTCTGGACGATCGGCAAATACGCTTCGAGGAACGCATCCGCCGCATCGCGAACGAAGGCGAACATTTCTTCGGTAGCGTCCGCGTAATCGAAGAAAATGCCGCCGACGCCGCGGTGCTCGTTGCGGTGCTTCAAGAAGAAGTAGTCGTCGCAGGCGGCCTTCATCTTGGCATGGTCGGCAACGGCGGCGTGCCTCGCGCAAGCGTCGCGCCAGGTCCGGTGGAAGTGCACCACGTCTTCGTGGAAGGGATAATAGGGCGTGAGGTCGGCGCCGCCGCCGAACCACGACCTGGAGCCGTGCGTGAGATAGCGAAAGTTGGCGTGGACCGTGGGGATCAATGGGCTTCGCGGATGAATGACCAGCGACACGCCCGTGGCGGTGAATCGGGTGCCGTCGCCGGGCAGTTGCCTGGCGAAGTCCGGCGACAGTTCGCCGAAGACTTCGGAGAAGTTGACGCCGCCCTTCTCGATGACGGCGCCGTCGGCAATAACGCGGCTGCGGCCGCCTCCGCCGCCCGGCCGTTCCCAGCGATCCTCGCGAAAGGGAGCCCCACCGTCGGCCGCTTCCAGAGCGGCACAAATGCGGTCCTGAAGGCCGCGCAGATAGTCCACGACACGCGTATGCATGTCGTTATGCTACCGGATTCCGCTACGGGCGGACTGCATCGTCTATGGCTTGATCTCGCAACGCGGCTTTAAGGGCATCGCGCTGGACATTTGCCATGGCCTCGGCCCGGCGCGCATGCGATATCGCCGGCAGCGCCAAACCGAATGCCAGCAAGAGGAGTAGCGCGGCAGTAGTGGCCGTGCGAACGTAGTGGCGGCCACTCCAACCCGGCCTTCCGCGCAGGGGGTCGGCTTTCTCCCACTCCTTGTTCCACTGGGGCAGCGGCATTCGGTGCTCCGCGAATTGCTTCTACTTGCGCAAAACTAGGAATGCCAGGACAAACAGCGAAACGGCGCCACCGACGGCAATGATGCCTCCGACCACGGCGATCACAATCATCAGCGGATCGCTCCCCGACGCTTCCTCGGCTTGTTCTCGTTCCATTTCTTGTCGCACGGCCGACGGGGGAAGCGATCGGAGACTCGCACTGCACGTCGGACAACTGACGAACGACGGCATCGCGCCCGAGCCGAGTCGCCGGCCGCATTTCGTGCAGACCCACACGGTCTCCACGCGCGGCGAACTGAGTCGATTGATAAAGATTGGGCCGCGATGAATCGTCTGTCCGCCGTGGGGCATTACGCGATTGTGCGGCATCACGATCGTGTGCGGAATCGCGGGAGTGTGGACGCGCGGGTGCGAGATAACCGGGCCGTGGTGAATCCGCTGTGCGGCCGCGGCATTGAGGAACAGCAAGATGGGCGGCAGCGCCAGAGCCAAACCGAGCCAAAATCGACGGCGAGAAGGTTGGTGCATGACCGACCTCGCGGCGAGGGAGCAATCTCATAAACGAATGGCGCTTTGAATCACTCGTGCAGGACAAGTCTAAACGAAGCAGCGCGACCCGGCAAGGCGCGAAACCACGGCGAGTCGGCTATTCGATGAGGCGGGGAGATGTTCTTGCAGCCAGGCCGCGGCTTGCTCCTCGGTCCAACCGGCGGAGCGTTCGAAGGCGATCGCGGCCGTGAACGCCGCCGAACCGCAACCGTGAATCAATTCGCGGACACCAGCTTCCAGTTCCACCCACTCGCCGCCGTCACTCTCAAGAAGCGGCCACGCCGCGATCAGGCTTTCTCCACTCGTCCGCCAAACGCATTCGCCGCACGGTCGGAGCAGCACTTCGCCCAGTTGCGAGACGAGGAAGCTCTTGGCTTGCACGACGGCCGTGGCCGCGGGGAAGGCGATTTCCGCGAGAACCGGGTCGCCGGCCCCGGCAGCCACGCGCAACTCGACGTGCGGGTGGTCGAGCACCGGCTCGCGCGTCAGTGCCTTGCGCTCGTCCGGCGAGAGGTCAACGAGCCGAAACACAAGGCGATCGTTCTCGATGGTCCACGGCTCGGCATCGAGTCGGCGGGCCAGGCGTGCGAGCAGCGTCGGTTGGTGGGAACGCCTCGGGCCATGGGAATGCCCATTAAGATGGGGCCGCGGTTCCTCCGGCATGGCGGCGTCGCCGGCCAGCACCCAACGGCTCGCCAAAGCCATCAGCGGTTCGAAATCGGCCTCCGTCAATTCTTCCGCGTGATCGAGGATCAAAAAACCAAAGGCCGGCGTTTCGCCGAATGCTTTAAAGACGGGATCAGTAGTAAGACTGCCGGGCGTGCCGACGACGATCTGAGTCTCGGCGAGGAACCGCCGCGCCAGGTCGGGGCCGGCGTGCGCCAGTTCTTCCTGGCGGGTGCGGGCGATCGCCAGTTCGCGTTCCAGGTCGCCGCGATTGGCGGCCAGCGTGCCCGATTCCACTGTGTCGTCGGCGGCGGTCCTGGGAAGGAACTCGCGGAGCGTTTGTTCCAGCCGGGATGCTTCCGGTTCCAGCTCCGCGAGCGATTTGTCCAGGACCGCTCGGCGAGTGTCGACCGCGGCCGCAATCGCCCGTTCCATTTCCGAAGTAAACGGCCGCGATACCGCTTCGACCTCCGCTTGCAATTCATTCTCGCGCTTGGCCAGCGATTGAGCTTCGCGCTCGAGGTCGCCGACGAGCGTCGAATCCGGCGTCGCCGTCGGCTTGGCCCCGAACAGGCGGGCCAAGAAACCGGGCTGCTTGCTTTGAGCAGCCTGGGCGCAGGCCGCCTGCACCGCCGCTTCCTTCTCGGCTCGCTTGGCCGCCAGCACGCCTCGCTCGGCGGCGAGCGGCGCCAGGGCCGCATCGCGGCGAAGCCGGATCGCTTCCAGTTCCGCGGCGATTCCCGCTTCTACTTGTTTAGAATCTGCCAGGCCATCCCGCTCGGCTTGCAAGGCACGCCGCTGCCGTTCGATCTCTTCCAACCTCGTCCGCACCGTGCGAGTGCGGTCGAATCGCGACAGCTTGGCTTCGAGCGCCGAAATGCCAAGGGCCGCCTCACGGCGCAACTGTTCGGCGCGGCCGATGCCCTGCGAACGCGAAGTAAACTGCGCGACTCCCGCGATAGGCCGTTGCGGGTTCTCATCGTCTGCCAAGGCGCGAACTATCCGCGCCACCCGCTCCGCCGCGAGTGCTTCGACGAGGCGATCGGCGGCGGCGGGATCGGGAGAAAGGGCGAGGACGCGTTCGCCGCGTTCGGCGGCCAGTTGGAGCAACTTCGCCAGCAGCCGTTCCCGGACGGTACGTTCCGCCACATCGATAATAAAGAGATCGGGGCAGGCCAGGGCTCGGGCCAGGAGGGCCCGCTCGGCCGGGATTCCGGACGCTGGCAGCGCGATGGGGGCGATGGCGGGAAGCTCGAACTCGCCCGCCAGAAGCCGGGTCAGCCAGGACCGGCTGGTGGCCGGGGCCGGAGTAGCGCTCGGATGATCCGTAGTCTGGCGTCCGTGGGTCCGAGGAACGAGGGTGGTCATCGACAAGCCGAATAAGCGTAGGCGCACAATTATCGCGAGAGTGCTCTTACAGGCGCTTTACCGAGTATAGACGCTCGAACGGCCGGAAGCTATCAAACCTGCAAATTTCACAAAGGAATTCGGTATGGCAAACTGGGGCGAGATTGCCGCCGAATACCGCGAGTTCCGACCGGGCTATCCCGCGGACCTCTTCGCCAGCCTTGCCGCCTTGCCGTCGCACCGCAGTCTGGCATGGGATTGCGGCACGGGCAATGGCCAGGCGGCCCGCGGCCTCGCCGCCTATTTCGACCGCGTCGTCGCCACCGACGCCAGCCCCCAGCAACTTCAACAGGCCGCGCCTTGCCCCAACGTCGAATACCTCGTCGCTTGCGCGGAATCGTGCCCGCTTCCGGACAGTTCCGTCGATCTGATTGTCGTCGCTCAGGCCTTGCACTGGTTCGATCTGGACCGGTTCTATGGGGAGGTTTGCCGCGTCGGCCGGCCAGGGAGCATACTCGCCGCGACTTGCTACTACGAACCGAGCGTCAACGGCGCGGTCGATGCCGTGCTGGCTCGATACCAGGAAATGGTGCGATCCTACTGGCCGGCCGGCCGCGAATGGGTCGATGCCGGCTACCGTACCATTCCCTTTCCCTTCGATGAGTTGCCAATGGACCGGCGCCAACTGCGATTGGACACCGACTTGCCGCGATTCCTCGGCTATCTGAACACCTGGTCGGCGTCGCGCGCTTACCTCAAGGCGAACGGTCACGAACCGCTGGATTCGTTCGACTCCGACTTCGCGACGGCTTGGGGCCCCGCGGCAACAGTTCGCACCGTTACTTGGCAATTCAACGTCCGGCTGGGTAAGGTTCGGCCGGCGTAGGCCTGCTTTAGTTGTTGCTGAAGGCCGGCGGGAAGACGCGCTCGGCGCGGGCCGCCGACACTTTCAACGCCTGGATCATGATCTCCGCGCGCAGATCGACGTGCGGCTCCCCCAGCAAGGCCTGCTTCATTTCCAGCGGCAACGGCAAGGCATACGACAGCACGTCGCAAAGGTGGCCGAGCGATTCGTCGCCCGAGAAGAGATCGTGCAGTTGCTGCAGGGCGGCCGGGTCGCCGCTGAAGCGCGGCAACACCGCCTCCGCCAGATTCTTCCGCAATAGCTTCAAGCGCTTGATGTCGGCCGGGGCGACGTCCGGGATCACCTCAGCGCGGGCCATACGGTACATGCGGTCCGTGGGTAACTCCTCGGTGATGCCGATCCGCGCCAGCCCGCGCAGGCGGAGGTTGAAACGGCCATCGGGAAGCTTCTCGTGCCAACCGATACGGCCCAGGCAAGCGATCGGTTCGATGTCCGGGGCCGCTTCGAACTCCTCTTCCCATCCCGGTTGCAATAGTACGAGGCCGATGAGCCGGTCCGTCGCCAGAGCGTCGCCGAGCATCTGTCGGTAACGCGGTTCGAAGATGTGCAGGCCTTGCACCACGTGCGGGAAGAGCACGAGGTTGGGCAATGGGAACAGCCGCACCGTTCCCTCGAAACCGGTCAAGGCTGCCTGATCTTCATTCATGGCCGACCTCGGGACGGGGAGGCGGGAGGCGGCGCCAGTGCGATGCTGGGACGAAAGGCCGCCTGTTCGAAGACCGCGGCCATGTCGCGCCAGAATCGGTCCACATCGAGACCGCGATAGTGCGGCCGGTACGGTTGCATATAGCGCTGCCCCGATTGAAAGAGCCGTTCGGCGCCGGCCCGGTTGCCGTTGCCCCAATGGTAAAGCGACACCGCCGCCTGGATCAAGGCTTGAAAGAAGCGGCGATCCGCGGACGGGCAATCCATCCACAGTTCTTCCCAAACCTCGTGCGCGTCGAAGTAGTCGCCGCGATTGAAGCAGGCGATGCCGGCCAGGTATCGCTCATCATAGTCGGGCGCGCCGGCCGCGGACGACGGCGACGTTTCGGGAAGTTCGGCCATGAGGGGATTCCGAAGGCGGCGCGAATCGAGTATATCGGAAGTAAGGCGGTCTACGCGAAGCCGCAAGCGGCTTTCGCGACGGAAGCGGCCTCTCCACGAGTTTTGCGGTAGCCACTTGAGTCGCGAAACCGCTCGCGGTTTCGCGCCTAACATCGAGTCGCCATGCTTTTCTCTTCTTCGAAGTGCCCGCTGCCGGCATTGGCCTCCTGGTGCCGGATCCTCAAGCATAGCCTGGGCGCCGGGCTCGATCCCATTCGCATATTCCGGCAGCAGGCCAAATCGGGGCCGCGGCCGCTCCGCGACCTGGCCGCCGACATCGCCGACCAACTCGGCAAAGGCGAATCGCTCGAAGACGCCCTCGAACCGCACCGCAATCGCTTCCCGCCGCTCTTCATCGAACTCGTCGCTGTCGGCGAGAAGAGCGGCCGCCTCGAAGACACCTTTCACGAACTCGCCGAATACTACGAAACCACGCTGCACGTGCAGCGGAACTTCCGCAGCCAGATGGCCTACCCGGCCATCCAGTTCATTGCCGCCGTGCTCATCATCGCCGCCCTCATCTTCATCCTGGACATGCTCGGCAGCAAGATGGACCCGCTCGGACTCGGCCTCACCGGCGCCTCGGGGGCCATTCTGTTTCTCGTGATCGCATTTGGATTCGTCGGCGCCTTGCTCCTCTTCTTCAAGCTATCCGCCGACAACGTGAAGTGGCGAGCGAGGATGGAAGGCTCGCTGCTGTGGGTGCCCGCATGGGGCCCGGCGTTCCTCAACTTCGCCATGCACCGCTTCTGCATCGCACTGCGGATGACGCACGAGGCGGCGATGCGCGCCGAGAAGGTGCTGCAGTACAGCTTCCGGGCGACGGCCAATAGCGCGTTCCTCCGCGGCGAGGAGCGAGCCATCGCCGTCGCGAAAAAGGGCGCCGAGGTGAACGAGGCAATCGCGGCCAGCGGCGCCCCGTTCCCGCAAGAGTTCCTGCACACGGTAGAAGTCGCCGAGGCGTCCGGCGAGATGTCCGAAGTGATGGAACGGGTGGCGAAGAACTACCTTCAAGAAGCACAACGGCAGCTCAAGATGGCGGCCCAGATCACCGGTTGGGCCGTTTATGGACTGGTCGCCCTCATGATAATCATCGCGATCTTCAGTATTGCGACTAAGGCCTACATCAATCCCTTGAACGAGGCGACGCGCGGCTTGTGACATGGTGAGGTCACTTCTCGAACGGCCTGGATTCTTATTCGAATCGCTCGCTGCGGCCATTCCTGTCGGGTTTGTAATCGACCTGGGCGTGGTTGGGCACTTTCCATCAACTACAGTACCCGTTGGTTCACCGATCATTGCACGAAGCGAGCGGCGGGCTCGAATTTACACCCGCTCATCGGCCGCTCGTTTCATTACGGTTTCGCAAGAAATATCGCTAATTACGTCTGGAAAGAGTGGTTTCTGTTTAACCACCCTGTCGCCTGCTATGTGCGATTCAAAACCACTTTTGGGGGATAACTTCCCCATCATGCGGAAAAACACGGCAAATGTGATTTTTTTCGCCCGGCACGTCCGTTGCTATTACCAATGATCTCCACCCTGTAAAGAGATGTCTCCGTGGACAAACAAATGGCGAACTCGCCCACAGGCCATCCCGTCGCCCTGTTCCGCAAGCTCTCCGTGAGAGCGCTCTTGGTCGGAATCGTTGGCCTTGTCGCTCTCTCCGTGCCGGCATGCAAGTCCGGCGAGGAAGAGGCGCACGAGGAAGAACACAAGATCATCGTGACGACCCCGTTGATCGAGGAAGTCACGGTCACCACGCCCTACGTCTGCCAGATTCACTCATGGCGCCACATCGACATTCGCGCCTTGAAGCAAGGCTACCTGGAAGAGATCGCGGTGAAGGAAGGGCAGCGCGTAAATGGGGGCGACGTGTTGTTCAAGGTGATTCCGCTCTCTTACAAGGCGAAGATTGCGGCCGCTAACGGCGAAGTGGAATATGCCCGCGCGCAGTTGAGCAGCACCACGCAGCTATTCGAACAGAAGGTCGTCGCTCAGTATCAGGTGAACTTCGATCGGGCCAAGTTGCTGAAAGCCGAAGGCGAACTGAAGGAGGCCGAGGCCGACCTCTTCTTCACCAACGTTCGCGCCCAGTTCGACGGCATCATCGACCGCCAGATGCTTCAACAAGGAAGCCTCGTCAAGGAAGGGGACGTGCTCACGACCCTCTCCGACAACAGCAAGATGTGGGTGTATTTCAACGTGCCGGAGGCCCGCTATCTGGGATACAAGCGCGGCGGAGCGAAACGCCTGTCGTCGTCCGGAGACACGCAACTCGAGCGATACGAGATGCTCGATTCCGAGATCCAACTGAGATTGGCGGACGGCAGCATTTTCAACCACACCGCGGAAGGCAACGCCGTCACCATCGAATCCATGTTCAACAACCAGACGGGCAATATCAAGTTCCGCGCCGACTTTCCCAACACGGAAGGGCTGCTTCGCCACGGCCAGGTCGGTACCGTGTTGATCCACAAGAAACTGAAAAACGCTCTGGTCATCCCCCAGCGTGCCGTCTTCGAATTCCTCGACAAGCAATACGTCTGGGTGGTCGGCGAAGATCACGTGGCGCACCAGCGGCTGATCACCGTCCAGAACGAGCTCGAGGACGTGTTTATCGTCAAGCGCGGACACGAAACCAAGGAGGGCGTCATCACGGCCGGCCTCGAAGCGAGCGACAAGATCATCTTCGAGGGTGTCCGCGAGGTTCGCGAGGGCAACGAGGTGAAGGAACCCGAGTTCATCAAACCCGAAGACGCACTCAAGGACCAGAAGACCCACGCGGAATAGCTTGCTTTGGTAGTACAGGCATCCTTGCCTGTGCAATGGCAGGCACAAGCAAGAATGCCTTGGCAGCCAAACCAATACTGCCGAATCATCGCCAAAACTCAACGGGCCCCTTGCTGAATCATGTTTACGAAAATCCTTTATCGCCCCGCCTTGGCGATCGTCCTCTCCATCATCCTTCTCTTTCTCGGCGTGCTGGGGATCAAGACCCTCCCCATCGCCCAGTTCCCGAACGTCGCCCCCCCGACCGTGATGGTCGCGATCTCTTATCCCGGCGCCAGCGCCAACGTGCTCGTCAATTCCGTGCTGGTCCCCCTCGAACAATCGATTAACGGCGTCCAGAACATGCGCTACATGACCTCGTCGGCGACCAGTGCCGGCGAGGCCGCCATCGTCATTTACTTCGAACCCGGCACCGACCCCAACCTCAACGTCGTCAACGTGCAAAACCGGGTGAATCCGGTGCTCTTCCGAGTCCCGGACCTGGTGCGCCGCGAAGGCATCATCGTCCGCCAGGTCGTGCCCAGCATGCTCATGTACGTGAATCTCTTCAGCACCGACCCCAACTTCAAGCAGAAGGATCTCTTCAACTACACCAACGCCTTCGTCATGCCCGAGATCAAACGGATCAGGGGGATGGGCATGCCCCGCAATCTCGGCAACCGCATCTTCGCCATGCGCATCTGGCTCGATCCGGACAAAATGCGGCAACGCGACATCTCCGCTGCCGAAGTGCTCGAAAGAATCGGCGAGCAAAGCTTGATCGGCTCGCCGGGGCGGCTCGGCAGAGCGTCCGGGATAAAGTCGCAATCGAAGGAATACGTACTGACCTATATCGGTCGATACACCAAGCCCGAGCAATATGCCGAAATCAACCTGAAGGTGGATGCCGACGGCCAGATTCTGCGCCTCAAGGACATCGCCGACGTCGACCTGGATTCGCAGTTCTTCGACATCTACTCGGACATCAACGGCCATCCCGCGGCCTCCATCGTTCTCAAGCAGGCGCCGGGCTCCAACGCCGCCGAGGTCATCGCGAACATCAAGGCCAAGCTCGAGGAAATGAAGAAGACCAAGTTCCCTCCCGGCATGGATTACGAGCTGGCCTACGACGTTTCGCGATTCCTCGACGCCTCGATCGAGAAGGTGCTGCACACGCTGCTCGAGGCGTTCATCCTCGTGTCGCTCGTGGTCTACATGTTCCTGGGCGACTTGCGGTCGACGCTAATTCCCACGCTCGCCGTGCCCGTGTCGCTGATCGGCACTTTCTTCATGCTGCGGTTGATGGGCCTGTCGATCAACCTGATCACGCTGTTCGCGATGGTGCTGGCGATCGGGGTGGTGGTCGACGACGCGATCGTGGTGGTCGAGGCGGTCCACGCCAAGATGGCTCAGAAACACTTATCGCCTTATCGGGCGACCATGGAGGTGTTGCACGAGATATCCGGGGCGATCATCGCCATCACGCTGGTGATGACCTCCGTGTTCGTGCCGGTG
>DATNBQ010000126.1:0-8155 GCA_035571955.1 Urbifossiella sp.
CCGCCAACCGGTCGCCGACTGGCTGAACGCCCAGTGGCTGGAACGCAAACTCACCTTCGAGCAAGTTGTCGAGGAGTTCGAAACGGCGGCCCGCACGCAACTCCGCGAAGAGCCCGAGCGCGTCTTCGATGCCTTCGTCGATCCGCTTCGGACGCGCACGCCGTCCGGGGCCAAACTCGACGCCGGCACCGTCTGCTCCGTGCTCGATCAATTGCTCAAACTGGTCGGCAAGCCCGATATCACGGCGCCGGATTGCGGTGGATCGCTCAATCCCGCACTGGAAACGCGCTATCAGGAACTGGGCAAAGAGGGCGAGTCGCAACTCGCCATCATGGCCGTCACCTTCATCGAGCAACCGCAATATCGGCTCGCCGGTTCCGAGGAAGCGGTCCGGCAAATCGCCGAACGCCTCAAGCGGCAAGTGGATGCCCTCGAACCGCTGCACGCCGATGCGATTCGCGAGGTGAAGCAGACCTTCACGCGCTTGTTCCAAATCATCGGCGGAATCCAGCAGAACGGGGCTGGATGGAAGCTCACTGCGGAAGTGATCGACTTGCTGCGGGCCTATCCCCGCAAGCGGCTTCGCCTGCAAATCCTGGATAAATCGCTCTCCCTGTATCGCAAACTATTCGGCTCGACGCCGGATTATTTGCGCGACATCGGCATCTGCCGGGCCGGGCTGACGGATATGCACGCGGCCATCGGCGCGGGCAGTGCGGCCCTCAGCAACTCGGCAGGCCCCGGCCGGCTCATTCTTCCCGAAGGATGTGAAAACCTGGACGATGCCGCCGATCGCTTCCTGGCCGGCCTCAATCCCGCCGACGTTCTTACCTTCGATCAGTCCGTGCAAAAGGCGATCGCTCGGAAGTTCCGCGGGTTGGCTGCCGTCTGTCTGAAGCCGCTTGAGAAAGGGCCGCTCTTCCGCGAATTGCTTTTGAAGAAATCGCGCGAATTCCTGGACGGCAAACTCGATTCGGCGGACCCGGCCGCGGTCTTCTTCCGCAATCGCTCCGGCGGCCCGGACGATTTCCCACTCGTCGGGGAAGCATTCGACGGCGCGACCCCAGAGATCGTGGGCTATGCCGGCAAGCAACCGGACGAACTGATGGTCCTGGCGGCGCCCGACGGCGAGATCGGCGAGCGCTTCCGCTTGCTGGTCAACGAGGCCATGCCCGGCGTCGAACTGACCCCGGCCGCATTGCCCGACGACATCGTATTCTACCGCGAGTATCCGCGGCTGGAGATGTCGGAGTTGCCGCAACTGGGTGAGATGGCCCGCGCCGCTGTCGCGGCCCTCGTCGCCGACGACCACCCGCCTTATTCCCGGATGGACATTTCCTTTGTTCCGCCGGAGCTGCCGGTCGCCGAAGCCCAGCCTGTCGGCGCATAAGCCACTTTGCCAAAAGCACTTAAAATCCTCGCCCTTGCAATACTCACATTCTCCCTGGCCAACTCAACCGAAATGTTTAGGATGTCGATAAGGGTTCTGCTGAATCGGAGCCTCTGCCAATGCCAACGCCTATGACCGCCGAGGAAATCGCGGTCGCGAACGACACGTTGACGATGGCGCTGCCACAGGAGGTGCTTCGCTGGGCCGTGGATCGGTTCCACCCGCGGTTGCTCATGGCGACGGCGTTCGGGGCCGAAGGGTGCTGCATTATCCACATGCTCGCCGACATCGAACCCAGCACGACCGTCATTAACATCGATACGGGCTATCAGTTTCCCGAGACGCTGGAGCTTCGCGAACGCCTCAAGAACCGCTATGGCATCGCGGTGGAGTATATTCGCCCGGAGTTGACAGTTGCCGAATACGAGGCGGAGCACGGCGGGCCGCTTTACGAACTGCGTTCGGATCAATGCTGCCACGACCGCAAGATTCTGCCGTTGAAGGCCGCCTTGAGCCGCATTGAACCGATGGCCTGGATCAGCGCCATTCGCAAGGATCAGACTGCCGATCGCGGCAAGGCCGACGTGGTGCAGTGGGACCCGAAGTTCAATGTGGTGAAGGTGAACCCGCTGTTGCACTGGACGAAGAAGGACGTGTGGGCGTTCGTGATGAAGCACGACGTGCCGTATAACCCGCTGCACGACCGGGATTATCCGAGCATCGGTTGCTGGCCATGCACGCGGGCCGTCGGCGCCGGCGAAGACGACCGGGCCGGCCGCTGGGCCGGCAAGGTGAAGAAGGAATGCGGCCTCCACGTGATCGAGCAGCAGGACGGCGGCGGCATTTAAGATCGTACGATTAGCCGCGAGGCGAAGCCGAGCGCTCGCGGACCCGGAACCGTGTTATGCTGTTCTCCGCGAAGGCCGAGTACGCCTGCGTCGCGATGCTGGAGCTGGCCGCTCGGCATCACGACCCGCGGCCGGTGCGCCTCGCGGACATCGCCGACAAACACGGCATCCCCGGCCGGTTCCTCGTGCAAATCCTGCTGGATTTGAAGCGATCCGGGCTGGTGGCCAGCACGCGCGGCGCCGCCGGCGGCTACGCCCTCGCGCGAAGCCCGGACGAGATCACGCTCTTCGACGTGATCAAGGTCGTCGATCCGCGCGAGCAGCCGTCGCGCTCGGACGACCCGCTGCAAGCGACGCATTATGTCCAGAACGTCCGCACCGTTTGGGACCGCATCGTCGATGCCCAGCAGGGCATTTTAAAGGACACGACCCTGGCCGACCTCGTTCAACAGAGCCAAGGATTGCAGTACGTGATTTAATGCAGCCCACCCGTTGCAACGGGTGGGCTTCTCACAAGAGGAGCAGTTCGCAATGGCAGACCTGATCGTTCCGCATGGCGGCGTGGCCGAACCCATCAACCGCGCCGTTGACCACTTATCGGCGCCGAGCACCGCGCCAATCCCGGTGTCGGACGCCGACCTGTCCACGCTGTACCGCATGGGCGACGGCGGACTGTCGCCGCTCACCGGACCCATGGTCAAGAGCGAATACGACCAGGTGCTCGAAGAGGAAGTCATCGTCCGCAACGGCAAGAAGTACGCCTGGACCATCCCGCTCGCCTTCCCGGTGAGCGAGGACCTGGCCAAGAAACTGACCACCGGAACCGCATATCCGTTGCACAACGAGAAGGGGCAGCTGGTCGGCGCGCTCACAGTTAAGGACGTGTTTCCCTGGGATAAGAAGAAGTACAACGCATCAGTGTACGCGACGCCGCGGGAAGACCATCCCGGCGCCCGCATCGCCAATAGCGACCCGCGAACCTATCTCGTCGGCGGCGACGTGCAAGTGCTGCCCCAACCGAAGAACCCGGCTTACGGCGACTTGATCCTGTCGCCCAAGGAAACGCGGGCACTCTTTGCCAAGCGCGGCTTCCAGAAGGTCGTTGCCTTCCAGACGCGCAATGCCCTGCACCGGGCCCACGAATATGCCCTGGTCGTCGGCCTGGAACGCCTCACGCGCGAGGGCTTTTACGCCGGCGCGGTGCTCAACCCACTGGTGGGCGAGACCAAGCAGGACGACGTCGATGCCGTCACCCGCATGAAGACCTACCGGGCACTCATCGACAATCGCGCCCTGGGCCAGGGCGACATCGACGAGGAACTGTGGAAGAAGGTCGGCCGCAACTTCAACGACATGGTGCTGTTGCTCGGCATGGACATCAAGATGTTCTACGGCGGGCCGAAGGAAGCCGTGATGCATGCGATTTACCGGCAGAACTTCGGGTTCACGAATATCATCATCGGCCGCAAACACGCCGACGCACCATACGACGACAAGGGCGAAATCTGGGATGGCCTCGCGGCGCAGCGGAAGTTCGACGAACTGAAGGGCGAACTGCTGATCCAGCCGGTGAAGGTCGGGTTCGCCGCTTACTATGCCGAACTGGGCAAGGTGGGCCTCGTTGAGGAACACGCTCCGAAGGGATGGAAGCCTGTGAACATCAGCGGTTCGGACCTGCGGGCGAAACTGTCGCGCGGCGAACTCCCGGACCCCGGCGTCATGCGCCCCGAAACGGCCCGCGTCCTCATAGAAAAGTACAAGGGATCCTGAATCCCGGTGGCACAGGCATTCCTGCCTGAACAGTCATTGACGCACAGGCAGGAATGCCTGTGCCACCCTTGCGGCTCTGCGACTTCCATACACTAATCCCATCAATCATCCACTGACTCACTCCACTTGACCGACATGATCCTCGTCATTCGACCCGAAGCCAGCCTGGAACAGATCGAGCACGTGATCGAACGGGTCCGCGAGCTCGGCTACACGCCGCACGTCTCGCGCGGCGAAAGCCGCACCATCGTCGGCGTCATCGGCGACGAAACCAAGCCCGAAGCGCAGAACTTCTCCGCCATTCCCGGCGTCGAACAAGTGCTCGCGATCATGAAGCCGTTCAAACTCGCCAGCCGCGAGTTCCACAAGGCCGATAGCGCGGTATACGTCGGCAAGGTGAAAGTCGGCGGCGGCAGCCTGGCGATGATCGCGGGTCCGTGTGCCGTCGAAAATTTCGAAGTCATGGACACCGTCGCCCGTTACGTGAAGGCCGGCGGCGCCAATATCCTTCGCGGCGGCGCCTTCAAACCGCGCACCAGCCCGTACGCCTTCCAGGGGATGGGCGAAGACGGCCTCAAGATTCTCAAGGACGTCGGCCAGAAGTACGACATGCCCGTCGTCACGGAGGTCATGGATCCGCGGCAAGTCGAACTCGTCGTTCGCTACGCCGACATGCTGCAGATCGGCGCCCGCAACATGCAGAACTTCGATTTGCTCAAAGAATGCGGCAAGACGCGGACGCCGGTGTTGTTGAAGCGCGGCATGAGCGCGACGGTGAAGGACATGCTGATGTCCGCGGAATACGTGCTTTCCGAAGGGAACATGGGCGTGGTGCTGTGTGAGCGCGGCGTCCGCAGCTTCGAGGACAGCACGCGGAACATGCTCGACATGAGCGCCGTGCCGAACGTGAAGGGGCAGAGTCATCTACCGATTATCGTCGATCCGAGCCACGCGACGGGCCGGCCGGATTTGATTCCCAGCATGTGCCGGGCGAGCGTGGCGGCCGGGGCGGACGGCGTGCACGTCGAGGTGCACAACTGCCCGGAGAAAGCACTTTCGGATGGCCCGCAGGCGCTATTGCCGCATCAGTTCCTGGATCTGATGGGCGACCTCCGCCGCGTCGCCGCCGCCGTCAACCGCGAATTCTGGGCTAGCTGAAGCCGACGGACGGCCGTCCGTGGGCTTGATGGAGCTTTTTGCATGCGTCGCAAGATCGTGGCCGGCAACTGGAAGATGAACACCACGCACGCCGAGGCGACGGCGCTGGCCTCGGCCGTCGTGCACGCCGCGGCTGGGCATCCGAAAGTCGGCATCGCCATCTTCCCGCCGTTCCCCTGGCTCCTCCCGGTCCGCGAGATTCTCAAAGGCAGTGCGGTCGTGCTCGGCGCCCAGAATTGCCACTACGAGAAGAGCGGTGCGTTCACCGGCGAAGTGTCGCCGCAAATGCTCGTCGATGCCGGCTGCCATGCGGTCATCATCGGCCACAGCGAACGGCGCCATGGCCTCGGCGAAACCGATGCACTCTTAAATAAGAAAGCCAAGGCCGCGCTGGCGGCGGGCCTCAAGGTCATCTTCTGCGTGGGCGAACTACTCGCGGAGCGCGAAGCCAACCAGACGGAAGCGGTGCTGGATCGCCAGGCGACTGAAGGGCTCCGCGACCTGCCGATGGATAAGCTGGGCAACCTGGTGCTGGCCTACGAGCCGGTTTGGGCCATCGGCACGGGGAAAGTGGCGACTCCCGAGCAGGCCCAGGCGGCCCATGCCTTCCTTCGCAAGAAAGTCACCGCGATTCTGGGCGAGAATCCGGCGAGTTTACTTCCCATCCTGTATGGCGGTTCGGTGACGCCGGAAACTGCGTCCGGTCTGTTCGCGCAGGGCGACGTCGATGGCGGCCTGGTCGGCGGGGCGAGCCTCAAGGCGGACGCGTTCGCCAAGATCATCGCCGCGGCGGGGTAACGATATATCCGCGCGTTATTCGATTTCGTAGTATAACCGTTCACCCGTAGGATTGCGGAGGCGTCGCCGTGTCGCTTGTTGCCGTGGCCTGGTATTCGCATTTGATGAACCTGGTCATCATCATTCTCGGCTTGCTCCTCATGCTCATCGTGCTGATCCAGCGCGGCAAGGGGGGCGGGTTGGCCGGGGCGTTCGGCGGCGCCGGCGGTTCCAGTGCCTTCGGCTCCCGCACCGCCGATGCCTTCGTGAAGATCACCCTCTACCTGGCCGCCGTCTGGGTGCTGTTCATCATGATCCACGTTAAACTCGTGATCCGGGATACCCAGCAGCAGGCGACCCAGTCGCAGGTAGGCAACCAGACCTGAGAGCCGCATCTCGAACCCTCGCGCGAGAAACCGTCGTGTTGTCCAGCATGACCGGGTTCGGCGAAGCCCGGATTCAAACCGAGACTGTCGCCGCCGCGATCGAAGTCCGGGCGGTCAATAACCGCCATCTGAAGGTGACCGTCCGCGGCAGCGAACCCTATCCGATGCTGGAATCGGAACTGGAAAAGGTCGTTCGCAAACACGTCCGCCGCGGCACATTGCTCATTCACGTTCGGGTAGAGCGCCAGCGACCGACCGCCGAGCTGGCCCTGAATGGCGCGGTACTTCAGGCGTATCTCCGACAGATTCGGGAAGCCGCGGATGCTGCCGGTGCACCGGGGTTCGTCGGACCGCTTTTGGCGGGCGTTCTCGCGTTGCCGGGAGTCGCCCCGGAATCGACCCGCTCGGGGACGCTTCCCGACGACGAATGGCCGGTCGTTGAGCGAGCCCTGGAAGCGGCGCTCGCGAACCTGGATGGCATGCGTCGGGAAGAAGGCCGGGCGATGGCCGCGGAACTTTTACAGCAGCACCGGTTCATCGGCGAGCAACTCGAAGCGATCCGCCGCCACTTGCCGCAGGTGATGAACGACTATCGGCAGCGAATTCTGGACCGCATTCGGCAAGCAGTGGCCGACGCTGGAATCGCGCTCGAGCCTCAGCATTTGATCCGCGAAATCGCGCTGTTCGCCGATCGCACGGACGTGGCGGAGGAGGTGACCCGGTTGGCAAGCCACCTGGATCAGTTCGCCGAGATGGTCCGCAAGGGCGAGGAGGGGGTCGGTCGAAAGTTGGAGTTCGTGGTGCAGGAGATGGGCCGCGAGGCGAACACACTGGGTTCGAAGGCCGGCGACGTGACGATCTCCCGCCACGGAGTCGAGATCAAGGCGGCCCTCGAAAAGATCCGCGAGCTGGTGCTCAACGTGGAATAGTGGGCCGGATTAGCCGCGACCCAACGGGGAGCGCGGTCGTTTCGCGCTCCCCGTTGGGTCGCGGCTAATCGGTGGACCTATATTGCGATAGTAGCCGAATCCTGACAATAATGGCCGTGGCCGCACCATGACAGCCCTCCGCGCCCCGCTGATCGTCGTTTCCGGCCCGAGCGGCGTCGGCAAGACGACCCTCGTTGATGCCTTGCTCGGCCGCAAGAGCTTGCCATTGCGCCGGGCCATCACGGCAACGACCCGGGCGCCGCGCCCTGGTGAGATCGCCGACGTTTCGTATCATTTCTGGACGCGGCAACGGTTCCAGGAAGCCCTCGCCCGCAACGAGATGCTCGAACGGGCCCAGGTGCACCGGGCGGATTTTTACGGCACGCCGCGCTCGGAAGTCGATCCTTACCGCAGCCAGGGCATCGGCGTCATTCTCGTGATCGACGTGCAGGGGGCCGGCGAGATTCGCCTCGCGTTCCCCAACGATCATACGTCGGTGTTTATCGCGCCGCCGCGCTTCGAAGACCTCCGCGAAAGGCTCGAGGGGCGGCACGAAAGCGAGGAATCGATCGGCCGCCGCCTCCACACGGCGCCCGCCGAACTCGCCCGCCAGGAAGAATTCGACCACGTACTCGTCAACGGCGACCTCACCGAAGCGACCGACGCCCTCGAAGCGATCGTTCGCCGGGAATTCCAACGCAGGGGGTTTTAAGCGATGCTCGACGATTTGAAGGAAGAAGGGATCGTGAACAAGGTGGGCGGGCGCTTCAAGCTCTCGACCCTCATCCAAAAGCGCATGGTCGCCTTGAACACTGGCGCCAAGCCGCTGATCGACGCCCGCGGCATCGGCGACAAGATGCAGATCGTCCTCCGAGAGATTCTCGAAGACAAGATCTT
>DATNBQ010000127.1:0-2321 GCA_035571955.1 Urbifossiella sp.
CTCCGCTTCGCGTCGCGGCTAATCTCCGGTGCCCGTTCTTGCAATATGCGGCGGGCGTGGCGGACGTACCACTGATTCTCATGTAACTGATATTTCACCAACTCCTCGTCCGTGCATTTCTGCAAATCCAACCCGATCACCGGCTTCGTTCCCTTGTAACTGATCTTGTAAATGCGGCCATTGGTGCGGTCCCACTTCTCCGGCTGCGGCAGGTGGCAAATCTGCTTGTCGTACCAGTCGCTCATGTACACGTTGCCGTCCGGGCCGCACTGAATGGAGATCGGCATGAACCAGCGGTCATTGGACAGCAGGAAATCCGGGTTGCGGTCGGCTTCATAACCGCTGCCTTTCGGTTTGATCTCATCGACATTGAGGCGGTGGCCGTGGAGGTTGCCCATGAAGAGCTTGCCCCAGTATTCCTTGGGCCAGGCGCCGCCCTGATAACACATGAGGCCGCAGTGGGCGTGGCCGCCGCCGGCGCTATCGCTCTTGCCGTTGCCGCCGTGCGGGTTGGCCCCGAGATAATGCCGGTGCTTGGCGATCGTCTTGATGTCGTCGAAGGTGTACGGATTGAAGTGCGTGCCGCCTTGTCTCTGATAGCGGCCGCCCTGGATGATGTGCCACATGTGCGGGATCACGCACGCTTCGATAAAGAACTCGCCTTCCGCGTTGTAATCGAGGCCCCACGGGTTGCTGGTGCCGTGGGCGAACACTTCGAAGATGTGCTTCGTGGGATGATACCGCCAGACGCCGGCATTCAAGGGAATGCGGTCCTTGTCCGGGCTGCCGGGCTTGCCGACGCGGCTGTGCGTGAAGACGCCGTGGCAGCCGTACAGCCAGCCGTCCGGCCCCCAGGTGAACGAATTGAGCGTTTCGTGCGTGTCCTGGTAGCCCCAGCCATCGAGGAGGATTTCCGGCGGGCCGTCCGGTTTGTTGTCGCGGTCCTTGTCGGGGATGAAACAGAGATACGGGGCGGCGCCGATCCAGACGCCGCCGAAGCCGAGTTCGATGCCGCTGACCATGTTCAACCCTTCGAGGAACACGGTTCGCTTGTCGAACTTTCCGTCGCCGTCGCTGTCCTCGAAGATGACGATCTTGTCGCCGTTCTTGCGTTCGGCTTCCGGGAGCAGCGGGCCGGGGAATGGGTTGCGCCGCGGATAGACGTATGCTTCAACGACCCACAGGCGGCCCCGATCGTCCTGGCACATGGCGACCGGCTGATGGATGTCCGGTTCGCCGGCGAACAGCGACACCGAGAAGCCATCGGGGACGGTCATCGCCTTGGCGGCTTCCTCCGGCTTGAGCCCGGCGAACTTGTATGTATCCGGCGCCAGCGGCGACGGCCGACCCTGCACCTTCGGCTTCGTGGAATGGAAGCGGAAGTCGTCGAAGTTGACGTGCCCCCAGTGGCCCGTGTGTGCATCGACAACGCGGATGAAGATGTCCTTGCCCTGGTGGGGGCCGAGATCGGCGACGACGCGGCTCATCTCTTCGGTTTCGAGGCCCGTGGCCCGGAAGATCACCTCCTTGCCGCAAACGATCTCGACGCAGGTTTGCTTTTCATGCGGTCCGCCGCCAATCAGGAAACTGGCCCAGCGGTGCGTCGCCGAGAACGGGACGCTGGTGAGGGTGCCGGTCGGCTTGTCGCCGAGCTTTTCGTAGCCGCCGATCCAATATTGGCCCTGGTGGCGGCTTTTCATGTCGCCGCGCCGCGAGAACACGGTATCGCCCTTGATCGGTTGGCCCTTGAAGGCGTCGCCGGTAGCGGTCCAGTCCTTGAGGGTGCCGGTTTCGAAGTCGAGGTTGAGCGGCTTGCCGTCGGCGCCGACGGGGAGCACGCCCTCGGCCGGCGTCGGGTCGGCGGAAACAAAAAGCGCGAGGGAGAGGATCGCGGAGTTCATGCGAGTCTCACGGCGGAAAGGATATTCCCGTGATACCCGGTGCGGGAAGCGCGGGCAAGGGCCGCTCCGGTGCACGGCTTGCTAAGATGAAACCGTTGGCACTCCAGGAGCACTGACTTGGCGGATACTTCCATCACCTCACCCACGCTGGCGGAGTTGGCCTCGGCAGCGGCGGTGGCCGGCGCCCCGGTCGATCACGATCGGATTCGCCGGGCCGTTCGCGAAATTCTGCTGGCCGTCGGAGAAGACCAGGATCGCGAAGGGTTGCAGGAAACCCCCGAGCGCGTCGCCCGCATGTACGCCGAGATCTTCGCCGGTCTCCACCTCGACCCCGCCTTGCATCTGCAAAAGACCTTCACGCAGAAGGCCGACGAAATGGTGATCGTGAAGGACATCGAATTCGCCAGTTGCTGCGAGCAT
>DATNBQ010000128.1:0-3677 GCA_035571955.1 Urbifossiella sp.
CGACGGCCCCCTGCAGATTGGCGGCGTCATTTACGTCGATTCCGCCGACAAGGCCGCCCGCTTCGTCATGGATTGCAACCAGCTTCGCGTCCCCATCCTCTTCGTTCAAAACGTCAACGGCTTCATGGTCGGCAAGGAATCGGAGCAGCATGGGATCATCAAGGCCGGGGCGAAGTTGGTGAACGCGATCTCGAACAGCGTGGTGCCGAAGCTCACGCTGATTACCGGCGGCTCGTTCGGCGCCGGGAACTACGCCCTGTGCGGCAAGGCCTTCGACCCGCGCTTCATCTTCGCCTGGCCGACCGCCAAGTACGCAGTCATGGGGGGCGACGCCGCTGCCAGCACTCTCCTGGACATCCAGGTGCAGGCTCTCAAGCGATCGGGCCAGGAGCCGCACGCCGCGGAACTCGAGGAACTTCGGGATCGCGTGAAGGCGAAGTACGACGAGACGACCGACGTCCGCTATGCCGCGGCCCGCCTCTGGGTGGATGCCATCGTGCTTCCGGAAGAAACTCGGCCAGTGCTCGTGGAGGCGCTCACCGTGGCCACCCGCTTCGACGACGGCAAGCCATTCCGGACCGGCGTGCTCCAGGTTTAAGTTCATGAATCTCGCGCTGCGCCATCAGATCGTTCCCGATTCGCCGGTAGCTCGGTGGGACGCCCGCTGGAAGTTGGCGGCGCTGCTGCTCGCTGTCGCCGCCATCGCGTCTCTGGATTGCTTGCCGACCGCCATCGCGGCGCTCGGCCTCAGCGTTGCTTTGCTGATCGCGTCCCGATTGCCATCGCGATGGGTGCGGCCGCGGCTGGCGGCATTCCTGCTCGCGGCCTTGCCGTTTCTCATCGTTCTGCCGTTCACGCTCGATCCCGATGGCCCCGGCTGGGCGCTCTTCTCCCTGCACGTTTCCGAACGAGGGCTCGCGGCCGGCCTGGCCGTGGCGTGTCGCTGCCTGGCAATCGGTAGCTGCGCGCTCGTGCTGATCGGCACGGCCCCGGTGCACCATACGATTGCCGCGGCCCATCGCTTGAAACTCCCCGGCGTGCTCGTGCTGCTCGCGGCCCTGGCATACCGCTATGCGTTCGTGCTGGCCGATGAACTGCGGCGATTGCGGATCGCCCTGTGGGTCCGCGGCTTTCGGCCGCGGGCGACGCGCCATGGCTACCGCACGCTGGGCCGCGTCGCCGGGGCGGTGCTCGTGCGCGGCGCCGATCGCGCCGAAGCCGTCGCCCATGCCATGCGCTGTCGCGGCTTCGACGGCCGCTTTCACACCCTCACTTCCTTTCACACGAATTCCAAAGATGTGATATTGTCACTGGTGGCGGTTCTCACTGCAGCGGCGCTCGTCATTTGGGATCGGATCTAGATTCATGCCGATGGCAAGCCAGGACGGGTTGCAAACCTCGGGACTGACGCACGTTTACGCCGATGGCCGCAAAGCGCTGGACAACATTTCGTTTCGCATCGAAGCCGGCGAATCGGTCGCCATCGTCGGGCCAAACGGCGCCGGCAAAACGACGCTCTTCTTGCGACTGTGCGGCGTGTTGGCCGGCCCACAGGGGCAGGCGTCCGTGGACGGCCTCGACCCGGCCGATCCACGGCAACGAAAGAAACTTCCCGAGACAGTCGGCGTCGTATTCCAAAGCCCGGACGATCAGCTTTTTTCCTCGACGGTGGAAGAGGACGCGGCCTTCGGGCCGTTGAACCTCGGCGCCAGCGTTGCGGAAGCCCGCGCGCGGGCAGCGGAAGCTTTGGCGGCGGTGGGCCTAGCCGATGCCGGCCCGCGGGTTCCGTTTCAACTCTCCGGCGGCGAGAAACGCCGGGCCGCGCTGGCCGGAGTGCTTGCCATGCGCCCGGCGATTCTGCTGCTCGACGAGCCGAGCATGTTCCTCGACCCGCGCGGCCGCCGGGAACTGATCGGCCTCATCCGCGGCCTGCCCGGCACCAAGCTCGTCGCCAGCCACGACCTCGACCTGGTGCTCGACCTCTGTTCGCGGGTGCTCGTACTCGACGGCGGCAGGCTGCTGGCCGACGGCCCCGCGGCGAAGTTGCTGGCCGATGCGGAATTGATGGATCGCCACGGCCTCGAAGTGCCCTATCGCTTGCGATAAGGAATCCCGGCTTCTCACGGCGAAGCGGTCGCGCCTTTCGACAGCGGCACGTCGGCCGCCTCCAATAGCTCGTCGAATGCGGCCCGCGGCGAACTCGAGATCAACAGCGCTTCGCTCGGCACACCGTTCTCGTACACCTTCACCTGGGCGCACTCAAAGCAGATCACCAGATCGAGCGTTCCCCGGTCGGATTCGATGCGGAGGCCATGATGCGGGAGAAAGCAGGCCGCGACGGAGCCGTCGTGATCGGCGACCCCTTTGCGGAAGGCCGCGAAGAGTTTTTTCCGCGCCGCGGCGTCGTCGATGGTCGTCTCGCCGAGGATGGTGTGGCCGTGGAAGATCTTGGCATTGGCGTTGGTTGATCGGGGTTCCAGCGAGTAGAGCGTGACGGTACGCGCGGAGCGGTGATGGAGCGCCCGGTTCACGGGGTCCGGCAGCGATCGCGAGCCGAGCGCGAAGCAACCGGCGACCAGCGTTCCCACCGCGACCGTAACGACCCAGCCAATCCGTTTCATGACCGCGTTATGCCGCGAACCACGTCCCGCCGTCAATCGCAACGGCTGGCTTGAACCGCGGCGAAGGGATTCCTAGCATGAACCTGCGTCCGCGGCGGCTCTCCCTGAGAGAGAACGCTCGGCGCTTGAGCCGGTAGCTCAGTTGGTAGAGCAGCGGACTTCAATAGGAGTGCCCGGGCCGAAACGCTCGCGGTAGAACCGCTCCATATGCTGGAACCCCCTGAGAGCCGTCGGTACGGTTCGCTGCATGCGGGCGAGGCGTGACAATCCGCCGGATTGGGCAATCAGCAGGAAAGACCGGGCGCGGCCGCGGCCGGGATCCTCAGAGACTTGACGAGCGGCTCCCCACCGGCCTGGCGCCGAGGGAGATGATAAAGTCCAGACCGCAACGATACGGCGGGCGAAAGCCCGTGCGGTAGGTTAATCCGCTGGTCGAGGGTTCGAGTCCCTCCCGGCTCACTGGTGCAACCCGATGCGGCCCGGTGCAAAACAGCGCCGGGCCGCATGTTTTGTGGGGTTTGCTGAGCATCTCCCGATTCACCCGGATTTTGGCCGCTAGTGCACAAAAGTGCAATCGGATGCGTCGGAATGCGACCTGTCACTACACCCGGCACTACACCCATCCGGACAGATTTGTCCGCTTTGAATGGCCCCGCGACAAGGCGAAGAGGACTTGCGACTTCGTGGTCGCGTTCCGGCGCTTTCGCCGCGCCGATGGTTCCGGCACTGCGTCCGGCGGCGGTCGGAGCGTGAGGGAGACATGATTCGAACCGTTTCAATGCTCCCCGCGGCCACGGAGATCGTGGGGGCACTTGGATTGATGGATCAACTGGTTGCGGTTTCGCACGAGTGCGATTACCCGCCCGAGGTGAATTCCCGGCCGCGAGTGACGCATTGCGCGATCTATGGCCAGGGATTTGTGTCGGCTGAGATCGACCGCTGGGTTGCGGAGAAACTCCGGCTCGGGGAATCGCTCTACACGCTGGACGAGAAGTGCCTGCGCGAACTGGCGCCGGACTTGATTCTGACGCAGCGACTCTGCGATGTGTGCGCCCC
>DATNBQ010000129.1:0-3029 GCA_035571955.1 Urbifossiella sp.
TGCCCGCCGAACAGCGCCGCGTGCTTCGTATGGACGTCGTAGCGCGGCGGCAGCCCGTGCAGCGGATTGGCGAAATCGAAGCCAAACGCTTGCCGGGCCACGTCGCGCATCGTCACCGGTTCGGTCGCGAAATTGGCGAGCGTCAAGCCGGCCGCTCGCGCCGTTTCGATGTCCTGCCAGATGCGATCGAGGTTGTAGAACTGGAATGAACCTTCGGTCGGGATTTTGTGCGTTTCGTTGCCGTGAAGCAGGTCGTAAACGGCATTCTTCTTGAGGCCCGGCCCGTAGAGGGCGGGCAGCCGCACCGCTAACACCTTGGGGAAGTGCTCCTCGGCCCGCCGCTCCAGTTCCAACCGGTGCTTGCCGTAAGGGTGCTGGTAGGTCGGCTCGATGAAGGTGTCTTCGTCCACACCGATCGGCGTCGGATACACGTCCACCGTGGAAATGATGATGGCTTCATCGGCCTGGCAGCGGGCGAGGTTTTCCCACAGGCGTTCGAGGGCGGCGCGGTCGGCAACGGGGTCGCGGTTGGCGAGCCACTTGGCGGCCGGCATCGCGCTAACCACCAGCAAGCCGAACCGCTGCCCGCGAATCAATTCGATGTTCTTGGAATTGAACCAGGCGTGGAAGCGGCGCTGAGCGGCGATGTTGCCGCCGACGAACCCCGAGTGACCGATGATGGCGTCCACCATGACTGCCTCAATTCTGGGTGGCATTCCCCAGGAGTTATCGGCCGCCGCCCAATCGATTCCTTACCCAAATGGTCCAGATTAACTTGATGCACAGGCACCCAATCGAGCGCTCGGCTGCGCCTCGCGGCTAAACATTGGTTCCCGAGCGCTCGGCTCAGCGCGGGTTATAGACGCCCATACATGTTGCGAGCAAACACCGTAATACTCGCAGGTTGCCGCGGATCGGGCTGATCTTCGTCGGCGTCGGGCCGTGGGCCGGGTAGCGCCGCGCCACCGGAATCTCGCACACCTTGAACCCGAGCCGGGCCGCGCGAATCGCCAGGTAATAGTGCAGTTCGTATCCTGGAAACGCATCGCGGAAGATCGCCAGCCGGTCGTCTTCCAACAAGCGCCGGCTGTAGCCGCGGAAACCGTTGGTCGTGTCCGTGTAGCGAAAGCGGCTGGCCAGCGAAATCAACGGCGCATGCAGCAGTTTCACACCAAGCCATCGCGACAGCGGCAGGTTCTCCGACACGCCGCCGCGAACGAACCGCGATCCCTGTACGTGATCGAACCCCGCTTCCAGTTTTTCCATGAAGCGCGGGATCGCATCCGGTCCGTCTTTGCCGTTGCCGTCCATCGCGATGACGCCCTTGTAGCCGCGATCGAGGGCCCAGGAAAAGGCCATCCGCATCTGGGCGCCGAGCTTGCCCGGGCCGGTCTTGGTCAAGAGGGCATTGACGCCGAGCGGCCGCAGTTTATCCAGTCCGGTGGAACCATCGGTGCTGCCGCCATCGGCAATGACAACGTCAACGCGGCCGGCACATGCGTCGCGCATCGCCGCTAGTTGCTTGAGCAGCTTGCCGTTCTCGTTGATGGCGAACACGCAGACGCAATAATCGGCGGCCTTCGGCGCGAACTCCGCCGCGGTAAATGCTGGTATCTCGCGCTGCTGCATCACCCCTCCACCGACTTGTCCATGACGTTTCGCCGCGCCAGGTCCGACAACATCACCGAACTGGCCTGCTCCTCGCGGACGTGGTAGAGCGGCCGATCGACAGCTTCATCCAGCAGCCGCCCCATGTGTTCGCCGATCATCGTCAACATCACGAACACCAGGAAGAACAGCCCGCTGACCTGCAGGCTGAGCGTGGTCCAGCCGGGCATCACGTCTTGTTGGAAGAAGTAGACGCCGACAACGTACAGGCTGTACATGAGACTGAGGAAACTGCCGGCCAGGCCCAGCACGCTGACGAGCCGCATCGGGGCAACCGAGTGATTCACGGCCATCGAGGCCGCGGTGCGGGCGGCGCGGCGCAGGTTCACCCGCGGCATCTTCCCGCTCCGCGAGATGAACGCATATTCGTGCGTCGCCGTCGTCAGGCCAATTTCGGAGGTCAGCAAGCTGAAGAAGCGCTTGCGGCTGCGAACGCGGGTCAAGGCGTTTACCGCGGCCCGGCTGAGGCAGCGGTAGCCGCTGTTGACGCGCACCGGGTCGAGGCCGAGCGCTCCGTGCGCGACGCGATAAAACCCCCATCGCAAGGCCCGATATAGGGCCCCCGGCGGACGCGGGAACGGAGCGATGCCGAACACCACGTCGGCCCCGCGGCGGCACTTCTCGACCAGGGCCGGTATTTCGGTCGGCGGATCGAACTCCGGATGTATGGTGACGACGAAGTCGCCGATGGCGGCATCGAGCCCGGCCATCACCGCGGTCTCGGCTTTCATCCGTCGCGACAGCTTCAAATAGCGAACGCATTTATGGGTCTTGAGCAGGTCGCGAACGATGGCGTGGGTGTCGTCGCGGGCCCCGTTATCCACGAGCACCAGTTCAAAGTTCGCGTAGCGGGAATCGAGGATCTGGTAAACTTCTCGCACGAACGCGGGCAGGAACCGGGCATAACTCCGGAGCACTGCGACCACCGACACGAATACATCGGACTTGGGCATACTTTCGCAATCATTGGTGGCACAGGCATTCCTGCCTGTGCAGGTTTAATGAGCACAGGCAGGAATGCCTGTGCCACCCAAGGGTCACGCGGCGCGTTTCGCCTCGCGCCAATCGAGCGCGTTGGCCATTTCATCCGCAATGTCGTAGACGTTGTCGATCTTGCCGCCCATCACCACGTGATAATTGGCGATCCCGTGGTGCGGGCGAAACAGGATCGGCCGCGAATCGTCGCTTTCGCTCCGCGGCAACACCGTCTTCACTTCCCACAGCGAATCGCGGTATTCGCACTTCGCCAGTTCGGGGAGGAATCGCGCCGCATCGCGGACCATGTGCGAAAACGCCGTTCGCTTCTCGGCGGCATCGACCATCTCATAGGCCGGCCGCTGCGGCTCGCTGCCGTCGAACCA
>DATNBQ010000130.1:0-3670 GCA_035571955.1 Urbifossiella sp.
CTCGGCCGTCGCCCGACAGGGGGACGGGCCAACGAGCGGCCCGCGTTTCGGCAGCCAGGCCGCCAGTGCGATCAACGACCCACGGAATTCGACGCGATCGGTTTACCTGCCCGTGGTGCGGGACAATCTGCCGGAGGCGATGAGCCTGTTCGATGCCGCCGATCCCAGTCTGGTGGTTGCCGAGCGGCCGATCACCACGGTGCCGGCGCAGGGCCTGTATCTCTTGAATAATGCGTTCATGCTGCGGGCCGCGGACTCCGCCGCCGATCGGCTGCTCAAAGAAACCACGACCGAGACGGAGCGCATCCGTGCAGCTTACTTGCTGTTCTTCGGCCGCTCGCCGGTGGAAAAGGAGCTGAAGGCCGCCGGTGAGTTCCTGGAGGCTTACAAGGCCGCGGCCCGTAAGGATGGCGAACCGCGCCGCTTTTTGGAGAAGGAAGCCTGGGCCGCCTTCGCGCAAGCGATGCTCGCCAGCGCCGAGTTTCAATATCGGAAATGATGTAGAATAAGGCGATGGCTCGGCGTCGCCCCGAACCGATTTCAGACCTTGAATTTACAAAGCGGCGACGTCGGATCGTGCAGATCGCACGCCGTCTGGGAGGCGATCATCGCTCATGAGTGCGGCCACCAGATGATTGCACGCCACGAACGGCTGAAGCGGATTATACCTGCCTCATGGAATGAAAGTGCGGAGGAGATTCTCGCGTCGCTGGTCGGTTCGGTGATAGTGGATTCGATTGCGGATGAGATACGCGAACTGCTGAGGAGCCTAATATGATCGGCAAGGAATCGCCCGCTGAAATGCGGCGATACATTCGAGCCAAACTGGGACTAACTGATGCCGAGCTTACGGCATCCTTTAATCAAAGAATTTTGGAAGCCGGCTCGCCCACGGCAGGAGATACCTTGCGATTGCTCCGCGATGCACTTCTCCGGGAGACGAAACGAAAGCTTCAAGAACGGCCCAATAAGAAACGGACCAAGGCCAAGAAATAAGTGGTGATGGCTCGGGGCTCCCGGAGAGCATTCTGGAGTCCGAACCGCTGGGACGAAGATGTCGCTCAATGCTTTATCGTGGTACATCACGGGCATACTCGCGCTCCTGTTTCTCGTGGCGTCGGCGATTACCTACGCGCCAGGAATTGAGGTCTTCGGGTTTGCCGTCAGTATCGCGGCATTGTGCGGCGCCGTCATAGGCGTATTCATTAGCTTGTATTTGGGGCGCTTGCCGCGCGAGCACTGGGTCCATCGATCGCGATCGGTCCGGCGGGCTTTCGCCGCCGCGGCGATTGGATTAACGATACTCTTGTTGCTCGTCGGTTGAACCAAGCCGGAGCCTCCCATGGTCTCGCGACGCCGCTTGCTGCAGTCCACCGCGTCCGGGTTCGGCTACCTCGCCTTCGTGGCGCTGGCCCACGAACAGGCCGCCCGCGCCGCCGCCAAGGAACCGCTGGCGCCCAAGGCCACTCACTTCCCGGCCCGGGCCAAGCGCGTCATCTTCCTCTGCATGGAGGGCGGCCCCAGCCACGTCGATACCTTCGACTATAAACCGAAGCTCCAGGCGGATACCGGCAAACCGTACAATCGCGGCCGCCTCTTCGGGGCCAAACTGCTCGGATCGCAGTGGGAATACAAACAGCACGGCCAAAGCGGCCTGCCGATCAGCAGCCTTTTCCCGGAAGTCGCCAAACACGCGGATAAACTCTGCCTGCTCAACGGCATGCAGACCGACTTGCCGAACCATCCGCAGGCGTTCCTGCAAATGCACTGCGGCATCTTTCAGTTCCCGCGGCCGAGCCTCGGGGCGTGGGTGCTGTACGGCCTCGGCACGGAGAACGCCAACCTGCCGGGGTTCATCACGCTCGCCCCGCCGAGCAACAACGGCGGTCCCGCCAATTACGGCAGTTCGTTCCTTCCCGCGATTTACCAGGGAACCAAGATCGGCGGCAATCGCTTCAGTGCGCAGGGCGGCACCCAGGTCAGCAACTTGAAGAACCCACGCCGCGGCCCCGCTCTTCAGCGCGTCCAACTTGACTTCCTGCAATCGCTCAATCGCAACGCCCTGGCCGACGGTGGCGACGCCCCCGGCATCGAAGGGATGATCGAGTCGTACGAACTCGCCTTCCGGATGCAGGCCGAGTTGCCGAAACTCATGGACGTGTCCCAGGAAACCGCGGCGACGCAGGAGATGTACGACATTGGCGGCGGCGCCAACTTCGGGCGACAATGCCTCCTCGCTCGCCGGTTTATCGAAGCCGGCGTCCGCTTCGTCGAAGTGACCCTCGGCGGCTGGGATCACCATCAGAACCTGAAAGATGCTCTCGAAGGGCGGTGTGCCGCGATTGACAAGCCGATCGCCGGTCTGTTGACGGACTTGAAGCAGCGGGATTTATTGAAGGATACCCTGGTAATCTGGGGCGGTGAGTTCGGCCGCACGCCGACGGCTCAGAACGGCAACGGCCGCGACCACAACGCCAAGGGATACACGTTGTGGATGGCCGGCGGCGGCGTGAAGGGCGGCCTCCGCTACGGCGCCACCGACGATTACGGCTTCGAGGCCGCCGAGGGCAAAGTGCACGTCCACGACTGGCACGCGACCGTGCTGCACTTGCTCGGCCTCGATCATGAGAAGCTGACGTACCGCTACGCCGGCCGCGACATGAAACTGACGGACGTGAAAGGCGGCACCGTGGTCAAGGGCATTCTTGCATAGCCGCGACCCAACCCGGAGCGCGAAAGACCTCCGAATTCGGCCGGTATCCTTCTACGCCTCTCACTCACACTTTGCCTTTCGGAGCCCACATGCCTCGGCTGCTTCTGGTTTCGGCGAGCCTCTTGAGCATCGCCCTGGCGGCATCGGCGGCCGATTGGCCCCAGTGGATGGGCCCTCAGCGGGATGGAATCTGGAGCGAAACTGGCATCCGCACGGATTTCAAAAAAGGAAAGCCCAAAGAGCGCTGGCGCGTGCCGGTCGGCGGCGGCTATGCCGGCCCTGCCGTCGCCAATGGCCGAGTTTACATCGCCGACAAGACGCTGAACCCCGGCGCCGTCGCCCCCAACGACCCGTTCGCGCCGGTCAAACTGGCCGCCACCGAACGCGTCCTCTGCCTCGATTCCAAGAGCGGCAAGGAACTTTGGAAGCACGAATACAACGTCGTTTACGCGGTGCAATACCCGTGCGGCCCGCGCTGCGCTCCGCTCGTGCATGAAGGCAAAGTCTATTCGCTCGGGGCGATGGGCCACCTCTGCTGCCTCGACGCTGAGAAGAGCGTCAAAGGCAAGGGTCAACTCATCTGGTCGCGGGAATTCCCCGCCGCGTATGGCGTTCCCGTGCCGATCTGGGGCTTCGCCGGCCATCCGATCATTTACAAGGACTTGCTGATTTGTCTGGTCGGCGGCCGGCCGGGCACGAACGAAGGCAGCGTCATCGCCTTCGACAAGAACAACGGCCAGTTGCGCTGGCGAGCCGTCGATTCCGACTCGCCGGGCTACAACTCGCCGGTCTTGATCGAATCGGCCGGCGCGACCCAGCTCGTCGTCTGGACGCCGAAGAAGCTTCACGCCATCGACCCGGCGACCGGCAAGAAATACTGGTCCGTGCCGCTCGAACCGAAGCACGGCATGTCAATCATGAGCCCGCGCAAGCACGGCGATTGCGTCTTCGCCGCCG
>DATNBQ010000131.1:0-2056 GCA_035571955.1 Urbifossiella sp.
CTCCAGTTCCGCTCCGCCGACTGCCCAGCCGACACGCTAAAGTTCCAGTAAAATAGCGGTTCCTAAGAGGAGCCGTTGCCGTGGCCGATGCCTTTTTTGACCGCGTCGAAACGCAGAACGTCGATTTTCCCGCTCTCGAACGCTCCATTCTTCAGTTCTGGGACGAGCACGGCATCTTCGAAAAGCGCAAGCAACTCAACGCCGGCAAGCCGCACTGGAGCTTCCTGGACGGCCCCATCACCGCCAACAACCCGATGGGCGTTCACCACGCCTGGGGCCGCACCTACAAGGACGCCTACAACCGCTACTTCGCGATGGCCGGGCACGACCTCCGCTACCAAAACGGATTCGATTGCCAGGGCCTCTGGGTCGAAGTCGAGGTCGAAAAGGACCTCAATCTCAAGAGCAAGCGCGACATCGAGAATCTGGTTCCCGGCGACGCCGAGGCCAGCATCGACAAGTTCGTGCAAGCCTGCAAGGACCGCGTCAACCAGTTCGCCCGCGTGCAGACGGATCAAAGCATCCGCCTCGGTTACTGGATGAACTGGGATCGCGGCGACGCCGACTGGGCCAAGCCGCCCGACCAGCGCAAATCGTACTTCACCATGTCCGAAGTGAACAACTACACGATCTGGAGCTTCCTGAAGAAGTGCCACGACAAGAAGCTGATTTATCGCGGTTACGACGTGATGCCGTGGTGCGGCCGCTGCGGAGTCGGCCTCTCCGAAATGGAAATGAAGGAAGGTTACCGGCTCGTCGAGCACAAGAGCGTCTTCGTGAAGTTGCCGCTCAAGGACCGCCCCGGCGAAAACCTGCTCGTCTGGACCACGACGCCATGGACGTTGACGAGCAACGTGGGCGCCGCGGTGAACCCGGAACTGACGTATTTGCAGGTGAAACTCAAGGGCGAGATCTATTACGTCGCCAAGGGGGCATTTAAACTCAACCGCATGGAAAGCGCCGAGGAAGACGAGATTAGCCGCGAGTCGCAGACGAGCGCGAAACGCGCCAAGCGCGACTGGCTCGACGGCGTGCCGCATCTCTCCAGCATCGAGCAGCACTTCAAATCGAAGGCCGGCAAAGGGGACAGTTACGAGATCGTCGGCGAAGTGAAGGGCGCCGAAATGCTCGGCTGGGAATACCACGGCCCCTTCGACGACCTCCCGGCGCAGCAGCATCCATTCGGTTACCCCGCGGACGTGGCCAGGATCGTCGAGCAGCGCTCTTGGTGCGACGAGCGACCCGCAGCCGCGTCCCATCGCGTCGTTTCCGGCGGCAGCGATGTCACCGAGTCCGAGGGAACCGGCATCGTCCACACCGCCCCCGGTTGCGGCTCCATCGACTTCCACTGGGGCAAGGAAAACGGCCTGCCGCCGGTGGCCCCGATCGACGACGCCGGCATTTTCCACGACGGTTTCGGTCCGCTCACGGGAAAGAACGCCACCGACACATCCACGGCCGAACTCGTCTTCGAGGAACTCAAGAAGAAGGACCGCCTGTTCGCCACGGAACGCTACGTCCACCGCTACCCGCACTGCTGGCGCTGCAAAACCGAACTGCTCTACCGGTTGGTGGACGAGTGGTTCATCAACATGGGAAGCGCTGGCGAGCCGGCGGCGTCAGCCGCCGGAGAGAAGCCGTACAGTTTCCGCCAGGCCATCATGGACGTGGTGCGCAATCCGATGGTGAAGTTCTTGCCGGAATCGATCAACGGCACGGCGCGCGAACTGGACTGGCTCAAGAACATGGGCGACTGGATGATCTCCAAGAAGCGCTTCTGGGGACTGGCGCTGCCGATCTGGGTGGATGAAAAAGATCCCACCGATTTCGAGGTCATCGGCAGTCGGGAAGAACTGCAGGCGCGGGCCGTGGAGGGGTGGAACGAATTCGCCGGCCGCACCCCGCACCGCCCATGGATCGACCGCATCAAGATCAAGAACCCGCGCACCGGCAACCTGATGTCGCGGATTCCGGACGTGGGCAATCCGTGGCTGGACGCCGGTATCGTGGCGTACAGCACGCTGCCGGCCGACTGGCGGCCCGCGGACTTCATCAC
>DATNBQ010000132.1:0-4020 GCA_035571955.1 Urbifossiella sp.
ATGATGCTCGCCGCCGGCGGTTGGATCGCTGCCTGGCAACTCGGCTGGCCGACGCCCGTGCGCTCCGCCCGCGACGCTTGCGGCATCCTCGCCATTGCGATCGCTTGCTGCCTCACGGCGTTCGTCAACCCGTACGGCTTCGACCTGATCCGCACGTGGTACGTGATCATGGGCGAACCGGTGCTGCGGCAAATCATTCAGGAGCACAGTCCGCTCGACCCGGCCGACCCGACGGCGTGGCCGATCCTCGGGTTCGGCGGCTTGTACCTGTTTCTTCTGGTCGGCATACCGCTCCGGCAAGTGAAAGTGACGTGGCTGCTGCCGCTCGTCTGGTTTCTGCTCTCGCTGGATCGGGTTCGCCACGCGCCGCTGTTCGCGGTGCTGGCATTGGCCGGGATGGCAAGCCTGTGGCCGCACACCCGCTGGGCCAGGTGGCTCAAGGACCACCGCCCCGATTTCTACCGCCCCGGGCAAGGGGAAACCAGATCGATCGCGGCGAATCTGGCGCTGCCGATCGCGGTGGTGCTCGGCGCCCTGGCGTTGCAAATCGCCAGGATCGAAGTGCCGCTCGTCGGCGCGAACTGGGCCCGCCACGATGCGCGCCATTGGCCCGTCGAACTCATCGGCGTGCTCAAGGAAAACGAACCGCATTCCCTCGTCGGCAACCACCTCTTCAACGATTACATCGATGGCGGCTTCGTCATTTACCACGCCCCCGGATACAAGGTTTTCGTGGACGACCGCTGCGAGGTGTTCGGCGGCGACTGGTTGCTCCGCTTCGTGATGGCCGGTTCCAGCGGCACAGAAGCCGCGATCCGGCAATGGGAAATGGAATATGGCAACTTCGACTTCGCCCTGACTCGCACCGGTACCGCGTTCGACGACCACTTCGCCAATTCCACCGACTGGCGTTGCGTCCAGCGCACCGCCACGGCGGCCTTTTATCGGAGAACTGTGAGGTAGCCGTCGCCGCTTCCGGAACGACAATGGAAGGGATCGCCCAATTTGCGTCGTCCGGAGGAAACACCCATGGCCTTGACCCCGTCCACGATGGCCCCGCTCGGCATGGCGGCCCCCGATTTCCGGCTCCCCGATACGGACGGCAAGCTCGTGGCCCTTGCGGACTTCGCCAAGTCGCCGGCACTGCTCGTCGCTTTCATCTGCAACCATTGCCCGTATGTGAAGCACGTGCGCAGCGCCTTCGCGCAGTTGGCCCGCGATTACCAGGCGAAGGGGGTGGCCATCGTCGGCATCAGCAGCAACGACGTGGTTTCGCATCCGGACGATTCGCCGGCGAAGATGAAGGAAGAGAAGGCCGCGGCCGGCTATGTGTTCCCCTATCTGTTCGACGAATCGCAGGACGTGGCCAAGGCGTACCACGCGGCATGCACGCCGGACTTCTTCGTGTTCGACAAGAACCGCAAACTGGCCTATCGCGGTCAGATGGACGGCAGCCGCCCCGGCAACGACAAGCCGAACGACGGCGCCGATTTGCGGGCGGCTCTCGACGCCGTGCTCGCCGGCGTCGCCCCGGCGGCCCAACAGTGGCCCAGCATCGGCTGCAACATCAAGTGGAAGAAATGATCGAAGTTTGGCCGCGACCCAACGGGGAGCGCAAGCGTGCCGCACTTAACGGCGCAGGTTCCAGGAATCCTGGCCGTACTTCTCCGCGACGAGTTCCCGCGCCCGTTCCAGCGGCGGGGCGCATTCGCCTTGCGCCTGCCACTCCGCGATAAGCAATCGCTTTAGTTGTTCGGTCGTGGCGGGAAGGTTGCCGACGAACTCGCGATGCGCCCGGCCGCCGCGATAATCCGGTTGGCGCTCCGGGGCGTGCAGATATCGCGTCATCCGGTCCAGATCGAAACCGGCCATGAGCGTGCCGTGGTGCAGGAAGAATCGCTGCTTGCGTTGCTGGGCGTTGCCGGAGAACTTGACGCCGCCGGCCGCGAGATCGCTTGTTCCGGCGATCATCAAGCCCGGCACGACTGCGGCGATGGCGTTCAGCATCTTGCCGAGCACATAGCGGGTGGCGGGCTGGATGAGGTCGAGCCCCGGAGCGCGATCGGTGCGCAGCACCAGCGAATAACAGAGGCAGCCGGGGCCGAGAAGCACGGTGCCGCCGCCGCTGCCGCGCCGCAGTATGGGAACGCCATCGCGGCTGCAAGCGTCGCGGTTAACATCGTTGGCGGCGGAGCCGCCGGCCCCCACGACCACGGCATGGTCCGGCAGTTCCCAGAGTCGCAGCACTTCCCCGCCGCGGCCTGCTTCCGCCTCGAGCAACAGTGCTTCGTCGAGCGCGAGGTTCGCCGCGGCATCGCCCAACGTGAGATCGAGGAGGTGAAGTTCCAAGTGAATCTCTGAACGGCCGCCCTTGATTCTCGGGCATTTCCCTTTCGCCCCGACACGGGCCGCGGTGTATCATACCTTTCGCACCCATCTCCGCTCACACGAAAGGGGATCCCATGCTGGATCGAGGCAACTTCTCGCGCCGCGGGTTCATGCGACATTCGGTCGGGGCGATGGCCGCCGCCGGCTTGCCGCTGTGGTATGCCCGCGACGTCTTCGGCGAAACCGCCGCCCAGGATAACAAACCGACCGGCCCCAACGGCAAACTGAACATCGGCGTCATCGGCGTTGGCCCCGGCGCTCGCCGTTCCAACGCCCTCTACGGCGAAGCCAAACGCTTCAAGAACCGCGTCAACTTCACCCACGTCTGCGACGTCGACGGCCGCCATCGCGATTACGCCGTCGGCCAGTACAAGAAGGACGGCTACACCGTTCAGGGCCACAAGGACTACCGCGAACTGCTTGCCAGCAAGGATGTGGACGCCGTCATTATCGCCATTCCGGACCACTGGCACACGCTGGTCGCTCTCGAATCGCTCCGCCGCGGCAAGGACGTCTACTGCGAGAAGCCGCTCACCTTGACCATCGAAGAAGCTCTCTTGATGAAGCAAGGGGTGAAGAAATCGGGCCGCATTCTGCAGACGGGCAGCCAGCAGCGCAGCGAGATGACGCAATTTCGCCTCGCGGCGGATGTGATCCGGGCCGGCCGCATCGGCAAGGTCAAACTGATCGAGTGCCGCATCGGCGGCAACCCGCAAAGCGGCCCCATCAAGGCCGTGGAACCGCACAAGGAACTCGACTGGGACATGTGGCTCGGGCCGACCGCGATGGTGCCGTATCGCCTCGACGGCGGCCGCACCAACTGCCACTACGAGTTCCGTTGGTGGTACGAACACAGCGGCGGCAAGATGACCGACTGGGGCGCGCACCACATCGACATTGCCCAGTGGTGCCTCGGCATGGACGGCACCGGCCCGACGAACATCGAAGTGCTCGATGCCGCGAAGCCCTATGACCGCGGCGACGGCTACAACTGCCATGCCACCTTCAAGGTCCAGTACACCTACGCCGACGGAGCCAGGGTCATCGCGATGGATGCTCGCGGCACCGCCGTCAAGGAACTGTTCCGCGCCGACGGCAAGCCGCTCACCAAGAAGGTGAAGGGAAAGACCGTCGAACTGGATGGCGTCAGCGGCGACGAGAACGGCGTCATGGTCTTCGGCGAGAAGGGGACGGTGTTCGTCAACCGCGGCATGGTCGTGGCCAGCGATCCGAAGATTCTCTCGGAACCGCTGGGCGCCAGCGACCCGAAGCTCTACCCGACGCGGCCGCCGAACCACATGGGCAACTTCCTCGATTGCGTGAAGAGCCGCGAGCAGCCCATCTGCGCCGTGGATGTCGGCGCCGGCTCGGTGATTGTCTGCCACCTCGGCACGATCGCCCTGCGGTCCGGATTGAAGTTGACCTGGGATCCCAAGGAGAACCGCTTCACCGGGGCCAATGCCGAGGCCGCCAACAAGATGATCAGCCGCGAAATGCGCGCTCCGTGGAAGCTGGAAGTGTAACCTCTGCCGATTACTGACGGTCATCAATGCAATGACATCGAGCCAACCGGGTGAGGGGCGTACTCGTGTAATAAGACCCCTCACCCGCAATCTCGCTGGCGCGAGATTG
>DATNBQ010000133.1:0-2068 GCA_035571955.1 Urbifossiella sp.
TTTCGCCGCCGGCGCGCGGGCGATGGCTCACGGGAACTTCGCTCACTTCGAGGCCGAGCAAGCGGGCGCGGGTCAGCATTTCCGCATTGACGAAGAAGCCGCGCGATTCGGGAAGGAGTTTCGCCAGGGCCTCCTTGCGAAAGACCTTCAAGGCGCAATCGCAATCGCGGACGCGCGTGCCGAGGAACGCCCGACACAGGACGTTGTAACCCCAAGAGAAGAATCGCCGCCGCCGCGAATCCTGGCGATTCTTGCGATGCCCGGCAACAATCGGCGCGTGGGCCGCCAGCTTGACCATGCGGCCCAGATCGAGCAGGTCGAACTGGCAATCGGCATCGGTAAAGGCGACGAGTTCGAACTGGGCGGCGTCGAAACCGGTCCTCAGGGCGGCGCCGTAGCCGCGATTGGAGCCGTGCCGCAGCAACTTCGTGTGCGGCGCTCCGGCGAGCATTCGGCGAACGACGGCGGCCGTCGCATCCGCGCTGCCGTCATCGATGATCAGGACTTCGAATTTCGGGAAGAGTTGTTCGAGGGCGGCCTCGGCCTCGGCCACGGCGCGTTCGATTACGGCCGCTTCATTGTAAGCCGGGATCACCAGGCTGAGCCGCGGTCCGAGCATGGGGGCCTCCTCGCCGGCCCCCGATTCAGAACGGCCCCAGGCCATTCCGCACCTGCACGGAGTACGGCGTCCCGTAGTCTCCGCGCAGCGTCCGCTGTGCGCCGTGCACGTAATCGAGGAACAGCGCGGAGGTCGCGAACTGTACCAAGGCGAGCGCGGCGAGTAAAGCCTGTCCGCGCGTGATGGTGAAATGGGCCGCGACCGAGGTTCTTGGAGATCTTCCAAAGTGGATGTCGGGCACAGCCCGACCTACTGGCGGCTCTTGTAGGTCGGGCTGTGCCCGACGCTCTTCGCCTGCGGAAATCGGTTTGCTACCCCTTACTGGGCGGCGGTCGGAAAGCACGATCGCCGCCAGCCACACGTACATCATCGGGAACGTCATGAGCATGTAGTGCCGCTGCGTCGGCACGCAGGCCAGCGTGATGAGGCCGCCATAACCGAACATGACGGCATTGATGCCGAACCAGTGCGAATCGCGGCTTCCGGGCACGATCGCGCGCCAGTTCCTCCGCTGCCGCCAGGCTCGCCAGACAGCCGAAAGCGCGAACCAGGCCATCAAGGCGTACATCGCGACTTGCAACGCACCCACGAGGTACGTCGCCCGGCCGTTCACCAACGGGAAGCGCAGGAAGTCGTCGAATTCCTCTTCGATACTGTAACTGAGGCTCATGCCGAACGGTTCGCTGACCCAGCGGAGGAAGAAGTTCAGTGTGGCGGCATTGCTGAGGCGGATTTGTCCGGTCGGCTGGGCGATTGCTTGATCGAAAGCCGTCGGCAGCCAGAAGGCGAGCGGCCAGGCGGCTGCCGCGGAACCGAGCGCCCAGGCCCGCCATCGCGTGTCCCGGCGATCGAACGCCAGCGTCCACAGCATCAGCCCGCCGGCGAGGAACAACCCGGCCAAGTGGATCTGCCCGACCGCCAATGCCAGGAAGCCCCACAGGGCCGCCCCCCAACGGCGATTGCGATTCCGCCAGCCAATAACGACGCCGAGCAAGAGCAGCGATGCGATGGATGGCGGCCAAATCTTGCGCTGCATGAGCACGGCCAGCGGATTGACGGCGGCCAGCACCGCGGCCCAGCACCAGACGCCTCGCGATTCCACAGGCACGATGCGCCACGCATAAAAGGCCAGACCCAGGAGCGCGATGGCGTTCATCCATTGGCCAATTCGCGCCAGTTCCACCGGCGAAGTCGCTCCGAATAATTCACTCAGACCAATGAACACCCACACGGAACCGGCGGGATTCGGGGCGTTCTGGCTGGTCGGCATGCCGACGCGCGGGATGGGGCCGCCGTCGTGCACCGATTGCGTGGCCCGGTAGGTCCACGCTTCATCCAACTTGTATTCCATGTCTTCCGGCCAGATGGTGCGCAAGCCGGCGCCGGCAACAACGGCCAGACATAACCCGATAGCGGGCCAGTGCAATCGCGGCAAATGAAGCAGAAGGG
>DATNBQ010000134.1:0-4150 GCA_035571955.1 Urbifossiella sp.
GACGCCGACCTTCGCTCCGAACGACCCCTTCAACCAGGGAGAAGGCCTTCGCGACACCACCCCGCGAGGCCCTGCGAGGTGCCGGAAAAGCTAACTAAAAACCACCCCAGGCGCGCCCAACGAATGGGGTCCACCTGACTAGAGATAGCACCGCGGCGAGCACTACTAACCAAGTCCGCGAGCCAGTTCCCGAATCCGGACCGGAAGGAAAAGAGAATTCTTGAGCCTCGCCCAGGAAGTGGATGCCGCACTCCGGGCACCGCGTGGCGGTCGCCACGATCCATTTACGGCACTTCACGCGCTGGACCGCGCTCGCATTTTCGTCCCGCCTCCGGCGATGTTCTTCGAAACTCAGCGGCTCTTCGGACATGTTGAACCCTCATTTGCACAGCAAGCTCAGCACGGCCATCCGCACGGCCAGACCGTTGCTCACCTGATCGAGGATCGCTGAGTTGGCCCCATCGGCCACGTCCGGCGTGATTTCGACGCCGCGATTGATCGGCCCCGGAGCGAGCAGCAACGCATCCGGCTTCGCCCGATGCATCCGTTCGCCGTCCATGCCGAACAGCAAGCGGTATTCGCGAATGGACGGGAACAGCCCGCTGCGTTGCCGTTCGAACTGGACGCGCAGCAAGTTCAATACGTCGCAGCGCGGCAAAATGGCGTCGAGGTCGTGTGCGATTTCGACGCCGAGGCTAGCGACTTCCGGCGGCACCAGCGTGGTCGGTCCGCACGCGATCACGCGGGCCCCGAGTTTCACCAGGCCGTGGATGTTGCTTCGCGCCACGCGGCTATGGGCGATGTCGCCGATGAGGGCGACGGTGAGCCCGGCGACGCGGCCCAACCGTTGCCGGATCGTGAAAATGTCCAGGAGCGCTTGCGTGGGATGTTCGTGAGCGCCGTCCCCGGCGTTGATCACGCGGACGTGTGGCAATAGGTATTTGGCCAAGATGTGCGGGGCGCCGGGCGACGAGTGCCGCACCACCACGGCGTCGATTCCCATCGCCTCGATGTTCTTCGCGGTGTCGATAAAGGTCTCGCCCTTGGCCGTACTCGATCCGCCGGGAGAAAAGTCGAGGGTATCGGCGCCGAGGCGGCGGGCCGCCAGCCCGAAGCTGACGCGCGTCCGCGTCGACGGCTCGTAAAACAGGTTGGCAACGACTTTGCCTTTGAGGTCGTCGCGTTTAGGAAGGGCGCCGACGCCAACGCCGAGAAACGCCTCCGCGGCATCGAGGAGGCGATTGATTTCCGCGGCGGAGAGTTCTTCGAGCCCGAGCAGGTGTTTCATGGTGCGGCGGCCAGTCGCGGTGAAAGAGCAATCACTATGGTTCTATCGGAAACATCGCGGGCGCGACGGTGCGAACCTGGAAACGGGAGTGGAACTCTCTAAGATGCAATCCGACGGTATGTCTGGTTCGGGCCGTAGCGCAGCTTGGCTAGCGCGCTTGCTTGGGGTGCAAGAGGTCGTGGGTTCAAATCCCGCCGGCCCGACTCAGCCCTGTTGACGACGGGAGTTGTCAGCAGGGCTTTTTCGTTGACCACGACAGGGTTTAGGGAGTCGCCCGGCCGTTCGTCCGATTGGCGTATCGTTGCTCCCATCTTGCCAGCGGATGCCAGTAAACGCCCCTCTGGGCCACAGTTTTCGGAACAATCGTGGGTACTTTCGGGATTCCGGTCGGCAGCGTAAATTGCAACCGGTGCGGGCACTTCCGTGAGACGATGGGTGAGGGGCGGCAAGTTCTCGACCGCTTGGCGCACGTCGAGGAGCTTGGGATCAGTGTAGGTGCCCATCGTCAGCCGGATGTCGGAGTGCCGCATGGCGGCTTGTGCTGTGCGTGGCGAAGTCCCGGAAGTTGAAAGCATTGTGGCGAACGTCGTCCGCATGGCGTGCACGTCCACGGTCCGGCCGCGTTCATCCCGCTTCGAGATGCCGGCAGCTTTGATGTCGCGGTCAAGGATGCGGCGCAGGCCAGCTGGAACCGCAAACAACCGGTCCGCGGGGCCGAGGTTCTTATCGCCGATCCACTGGCGGAGTTCCGCAGCCAGGTCGGCGCGAAGTGGGATCGTCGAGCCGGCGCCGTTCTTTTCGTTCTTCGCTTCCAGACGGATGCATTCCGACCCCGGCGTCAGATCGAGCCGGGCAACGGTCAGGGTTCGCAGTTCCGCGAACCGCAAGCCGGTGTAGATGTACGTGCGGTAGATGAGAACGCGCTCGCGGCCGACGCCGAGCAACCGTTCGACCACCTCAGGGCGCAAATCAGCGGCGAGTTTCCCTTTGTTCTTCCCCCGGCGAATGGTGCGGGCCTCGTCGAGGGGTCGGCGGACGGCCACAACCAAAAGCCGGGCGATTTCCTCCGAAGTGAATGCTCGACGCTGCCGCTTCGGGTCGGCTCTTTCGTCGGCCTTCGGCAGCTTGTTCAGGTCGTGCCCGGCGAGCCGGCCAGCATCGCGAAGCCAGTTCGCAAACCGGACAACAGCATCCCGGTAGTAGTTCCTTGTGCGGGCGCCCATACCTCCCGCCACCGAATCGGCGAGCCATTGTTCAACTTTATCGCGGCGCATACCTCGTATCGTGTCGATGCCGAGTTCAGTAGTCAACCGATGGATGGCGCGCAGAGCATTCGCCTTATAGATGTCGCTCACGCCCGCGGCGGAAAGGGCCGTTTCGTAATCGTCGATGTGTGGACCGATGGGGCCAGCCGCGGCGCGAGCAGTTTCCAGGTCGGCGGCGTCGAGTACTCCGGCGCCAATCTGTTCGGCTTCGCGTTCCCAGCGGGCGAGTTTCTGCCGGGCGTTCGTTTCGTCGCGGCATCCGGTCGAGCGCTCGACCAGTTCGCCGGCGTGGTCCTTGAAGCGGGCGTAGTAAGTGCCGATTTCGACCGCCACGGTTCGCAGGCCGCCGACATCTACGGCAACCGGCGCCGTCCGCCATTTTCCACGGCTATTCCAGCGGGCGAGCGTCTGGCCGTTCTTCTCGACGATGGCGGCGAATTTCGGAATCGGGCGGCGAACAGTTTTCCGGAAGAGCGTACCCACGATTGGACCCTCGGTGAGAAGACTTCCCACCCGGCCGGCGCTTCTCACGACGCCGGACCGGGCGGAAGCCAAGAGCTGGAAGAAGTATACCCGACGCCGAACCTGCGCGCCATGTCAGCCGGCCCGATTCATGCCGATTCCGGTCCGGTTCTGAATATGCGAACGCAGGCGGCGATGAGCCGCGTCATGCGTTCGCCTCTTCTACGGAGTAGAAGAGTGTTCTGTGCCTCATCTATGCACCTATCTCGATGCATTAGTGCATCTATCCTCCATCGGAACTACACCGTTTCATGGTCGGACGTACCCGAACCACGGACGCAGTTTTCCCAGGCTGGCCGCGGCGGACAGTCCGCAGCAATCCGGCGCGACGCAGCTCGGCAAGCCAGCGGGACACGGTCGAAGGATCAACCCGGAATCGCTTCGCCAGCCGGCGAGCCGTACACCGGGCGTGCCCCTTCCGCTCGCACGTCCACAGCCAGCACCACACCGCGGCGGCGCCAGCCGAGAGTCGAGGGTTCAGGAAGGGGAACGTCTCGAAGAACCGGCGGTAGCCGAGTATCTTCGCGACGACGGGCGACGACTTCCGCTTCCCCTTCGGTCGAGGTAGTGGTTTCACGGAATGTCTGCCCGTCGCAGCCAGGAACGCGGCCTCGGTGATGCGCCCGGTGATGAGATCGGCCTCGTGCGGGCCGGCCGGGCGGGTGAACCCAGCCGGGAGCGCGCCCGCTCCGTCGAGCCATTCCCGCGGCCAGGCATCCGGACAGTGCCGTGCCCACGGCGAGTCGGGTTCAGGGCTACGGCCAGTCATTTCCCCTTCCCTTTGCTATCCGCAGCGTCGTACAGGTCGAGCGGATCGCCAGCGGCGAACGACTGCCGCGGTCCGTCAAACCGCAAATGAATGTCCTTCTGAATGCGGAACCGTTGCTTCTCGTCCTTCAGTACGGCAACCCCGCTTTTGGCATCGGCGTGAAGGATGAATGCGGAGTCGGCGCCGAATTCGAGTTCTGCCGAACCGCGAAAACTGGCCATGTTCAGCCCGGCATAAGTCGAGCAGCCGTTGCGTCCCTTCTGCCTCGTGACGGACGAAATGAGAACGACCCCGGCGCCGGCCATC
>DATNBQ010000135.1:0-25230 GCA_035571955.1 Urbifossiella sp.
AGTTCGCGGAGTTCCGGGGTGACGCGGTCGGCGCCGCTGGCCTTTTGCGATATCGCCCAGGCCAATTTGAAGGCGACGCCGGCGCCGGAAAGGCCGTCGAACGGATACGTGCTGCCGGGCAGGCGCGGGTGAACCAAGGCCGCGGCGTCGGGCAAGAGAATCTCGCTGCCGCGCGTCTTCATCTCGTGGTGATCGGTGACAATCAATTCGAGGCCGAGACGCTTTGCCTCGGCGGCCTCTTCCAAACTGGCGATGCCGCAATCGACGCTGACGACCAGTGAAACGCCTTGAATGGCCAGTTCGCGCAACTTCTCGCTGTTGAGGCCGTAGCCTTCGGAAAGCCGCAGCGGCACGTGAAACTGCACCTCGGCGTTTAAGTAAGTGAGCAATTTCCAGAGGATAGCCGTGCCGGTGACGCCGTCGACGTCGTAGTCGCCGTAAATGCAGATGGGCCGTTTGGCGAGGATGGCCTGGTAGAGTTTCTCGGCGGCGAGCGGGACGTTGGGAAGCTTTTCGGGGGAATGCAGGGCCCCGAGCGGGGCTCCGAGGAATTGCTGGGCGGAGGCGGCATCGGCGATGCGGCGGTTGAGCAACAGCTGCGCGACGACCGGCGACAGCTTGGCTGCCCGGGCCAGCCGGTTCGCTTCCTCCGCGTTGCCCGGCAAGAGCCGCCACACTTTTTCAATGTGCGCCACAGCGAGTGTCCTCAGGCCGTCCAGATTTGGCCGGTGGCGGTATGCGACAAGTGAATGACGGGCCGCGGCGAACCCTTCCGCAGGGCGAACGTTAGGGGGAGCACCTTGCTGGTTAAAGACGCGAATCGCGGCGCTTCCGACCGGCCCGTGGAGTGCAGCTTGCCTTTCTTCAACTGGTAGAGTTCCAGCGACCACGGAGCGCGATCGATAATCAGTAACTCGCGGGTACCGACCTTGGCGTAGAAATCGAGCTTGGATTGGGGGTCTTCCCCCGGACTGATGACCTCGACTAGAAAATCCGGACTGCCCACCCAGTGAGTATCGCGATCGATCGCGGGGCTGCCGGCCAGGTAGACGAGAACATCGGGGACTCGATAGTTCTTCATCCAGTCCTTGTCGCGGTCGCTGACGTTTCCGCCTGGCAACGCGGAGTCGCCGCGATCCCAGTTGATGACGGCTGAAAAAGCCGTGTTCAATCGCGAGACGAGGCGGTAATGCTCGTTGTTAGGCGTTGGAGGCACAACCAGCACTCCTTCCCAAACTTCGTCTCGGCGATCGTCGCGACGATCATCCGCCCTCGTCTTCTTCTCGATCGAGGGGTCCAGGAACAGCACGCTCATGGGTTGCCTCCTTCTTAAATCTACGCCGTCCAGGTTTGGCCTGTGGCGGTGTGCATCAAGTGAATGACGGGCCGCGGCGACGCCTTGCGCAACTGAAATGACAACGGCAGCACTTTGCTTGTTAAAGTCGCGAACCGCGGCGCTTCCGACCGGCCCGTGGAGTGCAGCTTGCCTTTCTTCAACTGGTAGAGTTCCAGCGACCACGGATCGCGATCGATAATCAGTAACTCGCGGGTGCCGACCTTGGCGTAGAAATCGAGCTTGTCGCGGGGCTGGTCGCCGGGGCTAACGATCTCCACGGCGAAATCGGGCCCGCCCACCCAGTGCGTGCCGCAATCGCTGGCAGGGTTCCCCCGAAGAAACACGAGGGCGTCCGGAATGCGATAGTTTTGCTTCCAACCCCTCTGGCGATCGCTGACGTTCGCCCCCGGTTGAAATTGATCGCCGGCTTCCCATTCGATTACAGCCATGAAGGGAATCGTCAGTCGGCTCAGCAGCCGCTGATGTTCGTTATTGGGCACGCCTGCCACGACATGCACTCCTTCCCAGACTTCGTCCCAGCGGTCGATTTTCCGCGTCTCGCGCTCCTCGCGGATTTCCTGCGACATTTCCGGATCGAGAATCAGCACGCTCATTGGCCGCCTCCTTTCTTCAAGTTTACCAGGAACTCGAGCAAGTCGGCGGCTTCCTGCGGCGTCAGGCCGGCGGCCAGGCCGTCGGGCATCAGCGACAATCGCGACGGCTGCACGGCCTCCACGTTGTCCGCGGCAATTGCAATCTCCTTGTTCTCGGCATCGCGGAGGAGTAACTGCTTCTCGTCGCGCTTGGACATGAGCCCCGTGAAGCCGCGGCCATCGTGGGTTTTCACGAGGTACGACGCGAACTTCGGATCGACCTTGGCCGAGGGGTTCAGAATGCTGTCGAGAATCTCGGCCCGGCTGCGCTGGCTGCCGATGTTGGCCAAATCTGGCCCGAATGACACCCCTTTGTCACCCAGCTTGTGGCAGTTGACGCACTTGTTGTCCTTGTTGAAGAAGAGCGTTTCGCCGTTCTTGGCGTTGCCGGTCTTGGCGAGAATGGAACCGGGCCGCGGGTTAGCGCCGAGCTTGCGTCCCTTGGGGTCGGGCGGGAGATAGCCTTCGAAGAGGTCGCGCACCGGTCCTGGCGGCAGCTTGGCGGCGTCGGCCAGCGCTTTCTCCCACTCCCCTCTCAGGCGTTTCATCCATCGGTCTCCGCCGTCGCCAGTCATATGTCCGAAAATGCCTCCCGATTCCGCGAAGGGCATAGCCGAGCGCGGAGACTTCAATGCGACTGTGATTTCGCCAACCTTGTGTTTTGCCTTCTCAGCCTTGTCGAGATCGAGAATCCAATTGCGGATGGATTTGAGCGCAGATACGTCCGGCTTTTCCGAACCCAAGTGAGGCATCCGGCCAGCGCCGAACTTACACATGCGATAGTAGAGCACGCTCCGGTAGGGGTCGCCGGGGGCAATTAGCCGGGCATCGGGGATGGCAAAATCGCCTTGCCGCGGCCGCGCGTTGAGAAGTCCCGTCTCTTTCAGCGGTTTCGAGAAGTCGAGTTCGAGGACGACCTGGCCGCCACCGCCGCCGAACCGATGGCAGTGGGCGCAGTTCACATGGAGGTAACTGCGCGCGACGGCTTCATCGCCCTTCTCGTCCCTCGGGAAGTATTCGTCGAAGAGTCGCGGCCGTTTGGCGGCCGATTTTGCGTCGAATGGCGGCTTCTCAGTGTCGTCGTCGGCGATTCGCTTAAGGACTCCTTGCCGGGAAAAGGAAATCAGCTGGGAGTCATCGAGCTGTTCCGGTCGGAACGAGAGGGCATATTCCGCCCAGGCGTTATGGCACGTCAAGCATTGCGTCCGGCTATGGAATGCCCATCGCGCGGGTCGCTTTACGCCCTGCACCATCGGAGCAGGTTCATCGATGTAGTCTTTTTCGTCCCCGTCCGCGGCAACAAGGTCGGCATCGCTCTGGTCATCCCGCCAGCGGTAGCTGTAGCCGCGCCAGTCCTCACCGTCGTGATGCAGAATCTGCGTTTCAATGAATTCGAGTCCCCCTTTGTTGCGCTCGCGAAGAATCGATTTGACGAGTACCGAATCCTTCGGGTACTGCATCTTGAACTCGTGCCAGTAAACCTGGCCAGGTAGTTTCCTTGGCTTGTCGAATAGCTTGACGCTCGAAATCCCAGGCTGTGCGAGGTAATGCCACGATTGCCAGCCATCTTGCCATTGCCGCACGTTGGGCCGATACTCGATCACCCCATCCTCCATCTCGTGCTTCTTGACATCCTTGAAAAGCCCCGTCTCGCTGAGCTTCTTCGGGAAGTTGGCGTTCTGGGCCGCGGCATCGTTGTGGGCCAGGGTGAAGATCATGCCGTTGTCGTAATCGAGGAAGTACAGTTCGCCGGCATTGTCCTCGCCGAAAGCGGAAGGGCGCACCGAAGGCTTCACAATCTCGGGCATCGCCGTGACGCGGTCGCCATCGACGCGGGCGGCCCAGATACGCCGCGTTTCCCAGTCACCGAATACATACGCCCCGACGAGTTCCGGGAACTTCTTGCCGCGGTAGACGTAACCGCCCGTGATGCTGGCGGCGATCGTGTGCGGAAGCTCGATGAGCGGCGGGCGGATCGGCGTCGGCCCGGGCTTCTGGTTCGGCTTCACCGGCTGCCGCGCTTCCATGATGCTCCAGCCGTAATTGCCGCCCTTCTCCACGCGGTGCACCATTTCCCACAGTTCCCAGCCGACATCGCCGACCCATAGCTGGCCCTTTTGGTCGAAGCTCATCCGCCACGGATTGCGGAAGCCGAACGCCCAGATCTCCGGGCGGACATCCTTCATGCCGACGAATGGATTGTCTTTGGGAACAGCGTGGTTCTTGCCCGGATCGCGTTTATCGACATCGATACGGAGAATGGAGGAGAGCAAATCGGAGCAATCCTGGCCCGTGTTGAGGAGGTCGGGCGGGTTGGGTCCGCGGCCGTCGCCGGTGGAGACATAGAGCATGCCGTCGATCGGGCTGAAGTGAAGGTCGCCGCCGTTGTGGCCGCCGCCCTGGAACGTGATGACGATTTCTTCGCTGGCCGGGTCGATTCGCGGCGGATCGGTATTGCTCACCTTGAAGCGGGAGACGCGCGTGCCGTCCGGCAGATGGCTGACCTTCGGGTCTTTCGCCGTGAGCGTGTAGCAGACGTAGCAATAGCGGTTCTGGGCGAACTTCGGATGGAAGACGAGGCCGTACATGTCGCCGGTGCCCTTGGTGCCGGGATGTTTGCCGAGCGTTTTGATTTCCTTCTTCAGGTCGAAGAAGAGTTCGGCGCGGGCATCGGGCTTGTTGGCGATGGAATAGATCGCGCCGTCCTGCTCGCCGACGAATAGGCGCTCCGAGCCCGGGCAACGGGCGATCAACAGCGGATGGTTGAATTTGACGTTGGGAAAGGCGCGGGCGGCCTTGTACGGCGGCGGCGGTTCCGGCGAACCGGTGATCTTCGAGGTGGTCCATTGTTTGCGAACTTCCGGCGCCTTTTTGGCAGTCGGTTTTGGCTCCTGGGCGGCCGTCGAGAGCATCAGGGCGAAGGCCGCGACGGCCATCGAAACGGCAAGGTATCGCAACATGGCGGCACCAGAGAAGATTGGGTTCTAGATTCCAGTGTGAGAACAGAGCGGATGGGAAAAGTTTACCGGAGCCGCGCTGCGAATCAAAGCTCGGCTGGACACATTCGCAAGAACCCAGCACAATCTCCCAACCATGAATGCGAATACCGTCCCGGACGTTCCCCCGCGGCTCACGCCGCCCGTCCGCCCGACCAGGAGCACCGGAGTGAAGAAGCACGCCCGAAGCCTCATCATTGGGCTGCTCAAATACGGCGTCGGCTTCGGCGTGCTCGCTTACGTGCTGATTTCCAACTGGGAACCGAAGGGAACCAATCCCGGCATCAAGGGGTTACTCCAGCAAACACCGAACCTGGTGAACTTCGCGGCACTCGCCGCCATCGCCATCACCTGCACGTCGCTGCAATTCGTCCGCTGGTTCATGCTGGTGCGTGCGCTCAACTTGCCGTTCACGATTCAAAGCGCCTTTCGCCTTGGGCTGGTCGGCTGCTTCTACAATGCGTTCCTGCCGGGGTCCGTCGGCGGCGATCTTGTCAAGGCGTACATCATTGCCCGCGATACGCCCGGCAAGCGCGCCTCGGCCGTGGCCACCGTGATCGCCGACCGGCTCGTCGGTCTCTTCGGGCTCATCTGGTTCGCGGCGGCGTTCGGCGGCGGGTTCTGGCTTGCCGCCGATTCGCGCATCCGCGGCAACGCTTATCTCGAAAAGATCATCCTCGTCTGCTCGGTTCTGGTCGGCATCACCGTATTGGTCTGGATCGGCCTCGGCTTCCTGCCGCAGCGCCGCCAGGATCGCTTCGCCGGCCGCCTCAGTGGGATTCCCAAGATCGGCCACACGCTCGCCGAAATCTGGTACGTGCTCTGCACCTACCGGCAGCGATCGAAAGCGATCTACACCACGATTGCCCTCACGGCAGTGGTACACGTCGGCTTCGTGTGCATGTTCTATCTGGCGGTGCGGGTCTTTCCGGCGAACGATCCGGCCTCGCTGCCGGAGAACTTCGTGATCGCCCCAATCGGCTACATTGCCCAGGCCTTCTTCCCGGTCCCCGGCGGGCTCGGCACCGGCGAATACATCTTCGGCTACCTCTACACGCTCCTCGGTCGACCCAACGATACTGGCATCATCGGCCGCCTGACCATGCGGGTGGTCGAATGGAGCATTGGGCTGGTTGGGTTGTATTTCTTCTTGCGAATGCGCCGCGAGTTGCCGGCCGTGGAAGAGGAAGCCGCGGACGAAGGCTACGGCGGCAAGTGACCTGACGCGGCGAAATCGTTCAATCCACGAACACGAATTCGTTCAGGTTCAGGATCACACGACAGGCGTTGGCCAGGCCGTGTTCGCGGGCATACGCCGCGAGAGTTGCGGATTCCTTGCCGGTCGGGTCGCGGCCGAGCGCCAGGCGATACGCCGCCGCGATGCGCCCCGCATCATCGTCAGCCATTTTGGCGACCCGCTCCGAGAAATGCTTGGCCATCGCCGTCGCCAGCCGATTATTCAACAATGCGAGGGCTTGCTGCGGCGTGATCGTCTGGTTGCGTTTCTCGACGGCCAGGCTCGGGTCGGCGCAATCGAGTGCCGCCATGAACGGCTGCTGCTTCGAACGCACGACGAACCGGTAAATCGCCCGGCGATGCCCCTTCGGATTCTCCGGATCGAAGAGCTGGTATTCGTAGTGCGGCGAATGTTCCGGCTTCTCGATGACGAAGTCCTGGAAACTCGGGCCGCCGACTGTCAGATCGAGTTTGCCCGCGGCGAAGAGGATGCTATCGCGAACCGCCTCGGCCTCCAGTTTGCGGCGATTCTGCCGCCACAGGAAGCGATTGTCACCGTCCTTCGCTTCATTCGCGGCGTTGGCTGACGAAGCTTGTTTGTACGTAGCGCTGGTCACGATCAGCCGGTGCAGTTTCTTGAGCGACATCCCATTGTCGCGGAGTTCGGCGGCGAGCCAGTCGAGCAGTTCCGGATGCGTGGGAAGCTGACCCATTTTGCCGAAGTCGTTGGGCGTCTCGACGAGGCCGCGGCCGAAGTGGTATTGCCAAAACCGATTGGCGATCGACCGCCAGATCAGCGGGTTCTTCGGATCGGTCAGCCATCGGGCAAGAGCAGCTCGGCGATCGCCCTCGGAATGAGTCGGTGCAAGAGCGAATCGGCCATTGATTCCGGGAATGGCGGCGATGGCGCCGGGGCCGAATTCCTTGCCCGGCTTGGTGACGTCGCCGCGCGGCAGAATGTGGATCGGCCGCGGTTTGCCGCCGCTGTTCCCCGTGCCGGTAAAGTTCCCCTGGCCTTTATGGATGGCGCCGATATAGGCGACGTGCCGGGGCGGCCCCAGGTCTTCCAGTGCCCGGATCGCCGCCGCGCGGTCGCGCACGATTGCATCGCGGTCGCGTATTCCATTTGGGCCGAGCGCTTCCCTGAAGAGCGCACTGGCGCGGTCCTTGAGCTTCGTCAGTTCCTCGGCGGAGAGGCGCGGGCCCGGCGGGAAGACGCCATCGGTTAAGTTGGTCTTTCGCCACCGGATCGGGGCTTCGATGGAATCGAGCGCTGTCACCGGCCGGCCCGCCGCCAGGTTCCTGCCGTCGGCGTCGATGGCTTCCAGTTCCGCCAGAGCGAGGATGAAGTCGTTTTGCCGCGGCGCCAGTTTGGTGGCCGTGACGCGGATGAACCGGCCGGACTTGCTGGCGGCGTTCAACTTCACCGGGGCGATGCCGGGATTGGGGAAGTCCTTGGCAGTTCGGTCTTCAATGAGAATGACACCTTTGCGAAAGTCCGCGTCCTCGGCCACTTCCACCTTGAAGCGAAGCGGGAAGCCGAAGCCGGGGCCAATGCCGTTGAAGTCGTCGTTGCAAGGCCGCAGCACGATGCTGTCGAGTTTCGCGATAGCCCCGAGATCGACCTGCACCCATTTGGCGCGATCCTGTTGGCCTTCGATGGCGGAGTGGTAGCCGTATTCGGGGCGGCGCGTGTCGTTCGACTGCCTGCCCTCGGCGATTGCCTGTTCCAGTGCGATTAACGCCTTCCCGGCTTTCTTGCGTGATGCCGCGTCGATCGCCGCGATTTTCTTTTCGGCGGCGCGCTTGCGTCCCTCCCAATCGGCACGCTTCCTCGCAATGACCGGATCGGCGTCATAGTGGCGATCGGTGCGGTCGATGGCCGCGAAAACGGCTTGCAGACGGTAGTAGTCTTCCTGTGAAATGGGGTCGAACTTGTGGTTGTGGCACTGGGCACAGTGGACCGTGAGGCTCATGAAGGTGCCGATGGTGTTGGCGACAAAGTCGTCGCGATCGAGGTGGCGAGCGACCTGGCCGTCGATCTTGCTTTCGGGCAGTTCGGCGTGGCCGATGAAATCCCACGGGCCGGCGGCGAGGAAGCCAAGGGCTTCGATGCCGTCGATGGTGCCCGGGAAGAGCACGTCGCCGGCGATCTGTTCTTGAACGAAGCGGTCGTACGGTTTGTCGGCGTTGAAGCTGCGGATGACGTAGTCGCGGTATGGCCAGGCGTTCGGGCGCGGCTTGTCCTTATCGTAGCCGTGCGTTTCGCCGAAGTGAGGCGACGCGAGCAACCGTTCGACGACTTTCTCGTAGGCATTCGGGGAGTCGTCCTCCAGGAACGCAGCGAACTCGTCCGGCGTTGGCGGCAGCCCGATCAGGTCGAAGGTGACGCGGCGCAGCAGCGTGCGTTTATCCGCGGGGGGCGAAGGCTTCAGGCCATTGGCGTGAAGCTTGGCGACAATGAAGCGATCGATGGGGTTTTCGCTTTTGGCATTGGGAACGGTGGGGCGGACGAGCGGTTTGAACGACCACCAGTCGGCCGGATTCACCGCGGAGCCATCCTCCGGCCACTGCGCCCCTTGTTCGATCCATTTCGCTAGTGCAGCGACTTCCGCGGCCGTAAGCCGTTCCCCCTTGGGCGGCATTCGTTCATCGGCATCGGTGCTGGTAATGCGCTTGACGAGATCGCTTTCGCCCGGTTTGCCGGGAACGATAACGGGTCCGGAATTGCCGCCCGTGAAGGCGTCCGCCTTGCGATCGAGCCGCAAGCCGCCTTTCGGCTTCTGTGCGCCGTGGCACGACGCACAATGGCGAGCGAGGATCGGCCGCACATCCCGAGCGAACTCGACCGGCGGGTCGGCCTTCGCGCCGCTCAACAGGCTGAGGGCGCCGATGCTCAAACCGATGCACAAAATCATCCGCTTCATTGAACTCCATTATCGCGGTTTCTCCGCCGCGCTCCACACTCGCACCAGCACTTTTCGTAAGATTCCTCAAGAGCCCCCGACACTGGAGCCAATCATGACCCCGTTGCAATCCCTCGTCGCCTCCGGCACCAAATTGTGGCTCGATTCGGTCGATCCGGATGAGATCGCCAAGAACCGCGGCTTCGGCGCTACCGGGGCGACTTCGAACCCGATCATCATCTCGGACCTGATCAAGACCGGCCGCTTCGATGCGGACATCAAGGCGTTTCTCGATCAAAAGCTGGACGACAGCGCCATTGCGTGGGCGATGACGGACAAGCTGGTGAGGGCCGCCCAGGCCGTGTTCGAACCGGTCTCCGACGAAACGCACGGCGACGACGGCTGGGTCAGCTTCGAACTCGATCCGCTGCTCGAGGACGCTTCATGCACGCTGTCCGTCGCCGACAAATCGAAGAAGTACATCGAACTGGGGAAAAAGTGGTCGGCGGGGCACAAGAACCGGATGATCAAGGTGCCGGCGACGCCGGGCGGCCTCGGGGCGCTGGAAGAACTGGTCGCGGCCGGCGTCTGCGCCAACGTCACGCTCATCTTCAGCGAACGGCAGTACCACCTCGCCCGCGAAGCCTGCTGGCGCGGCATCCAGCGCCTCGCGAACAAGGATCGCATCAAAACCGTGTACAGCATCTTCGTCTCCCGGCTCGATGTTTACACGGAGAAGGCGATCCCGGAACTATCGCAATCGGCGCAGGGCCTGGTCGGCATCGTCAACGCCAAGCGCATCTGGAAGCTGAATGCCGACTTCTGGGCGAGCAAGGGATTGAAGCTCAAGCAAGAGATGATTTTCGCCAGCACGGGAGTGAAGAAGAAGGAGGATTCGCCGTGGAAGTACGTGGAGGCGTTCGCCGGCAGCGACATCGAGACCAATCCGCCGGCGACGAACAAGGCGGTGCAGAATAGCGGCTGGACGTTCTCGCGGCGCATCGACGAGTTGCCGAACGCCCGCGTGCTCGAAGAGATCGACAAGAAGGTGGACATGCAGAAGCTGGAAGAGACACTAATGTCCGAAGGGCTCGCTAAGTTCGCCGACCCGCAGAAGGCGCTCTTGAAGTTGATCGCCGAGAAGCGCGCGGCGTTGAAGTAAGCGACTCGTTTAGCAAACCGCGAGAATTATCAAGTCGAGCGACGCGTTTGCGGCTTAGCCTTATGGAATGGCCAGTTGTCGTACGGTTTCACGAACGGCCACCGCTGTTCCGGCAGTCGGATCTTCACGGGGTTCCGCTCGATGTAGTGGATGGTCCGGCGAATCTCGTCCGGGTGACCGAGGAACACCTTCCATCCGGTTCCGGCGGTCCAGGCCGGGTGGTCGTTGTCGCGATGGCCAGTTTCAATGAGTCGATCGCGGCTGGCATGCATCAGGTTCTCGGCCATCTCTTCGGCCAGGTGCTTGTGCTTGCGAATCAGAATGTGAACGTGATCGGGCATCACGGTGCAGGCCCAGCTCGCATATGTCTGTTTCGCGAGCTCGCCTTCGAATGCCGCTGCGATTTCGCTGCGCGCTCGTTCGTCGAAGGTCAGAAGTGGATGCCGCAACAAAGGTGCGGCCTTTTCGTAGAACTCGCGGACGACTCGGCCCGATGGCTGGACTTTCTTGCGGCCGTGATGCACGTCACCGAGGTCGGCGAGCGAATTGCTCAACGGTTGAGGAACCGCTGCCGCGCGGATCGTTGGCGAGTCTCCACCCGTGGGCAGTCCAAATGAGGTGGTAGGCGATGACCATTGGTTACTCAGGAGCTGTTCCACGATCCGCGAAGCGGCTTGAGTCGAGCGACCCGCTTGCGGCATAGCGCTATAGTAATCCCTTGACCGGTTTGCTCCCTTCCGGGGTCAACCACACGGGGCGTATCCCCGTGTAGTGTTTAGCCCTGTGGTTGATCCCGAGCGCCCGGTAGATCGTCGCGAACAGGTCGCCCTCGTTCACCGGGTCGTCCTTCACATCCTTGCCGTCGATGTCCGTGGAACCGTGGACCTGGCCGCCGGTAATGCCGCCGCCCGCGAGCACAATGGTCCAGGCGCGAATGTAGTGATCACGGCCGGCCCGGTTGTTGATCTGCGGCGTCCGTCCCACCTCGCCCATCCACACCACCAGCGTATCCTGCAACAGGCCGCGATCCGCCAGGTCCAATAGCAGCGTCGACCAGGCGCCGTCGAGTTGTTGCATGTTCGCCTTGTGGCAGATGAAGTTGTCGGCGTGGCTGTCGTAATTGTCGTGGCCGACCTCGACGAACGGCACGCCGGCTTCGACGAGTTTGCGGGCCATCAGGCACCCCTTGGCGAACTCGCTGGTCCCGTAGCGATCCTTGAGCGACGCGGGTTCCTTGGACAAATCGAATGCCCCCTTGGCGCGGAGCAGTCGCCAGGCGCGTTCCTTCGACGTGCGATGGCTTTCGAACGGTTCGGCGGCGTGCCCCGAGGCGAACTCGCTTTCCATCTCGCGGAACAGCTTGGCCCGCCGTTCCTCGGCCTCGGGCTTCGTGTAAGGCGAAGTGAAGTACGGCAGGCGGCCGTTGCGATCGAGTGAGAACGGCTCGTGGGCGGGGCCGAGGTAGCCGGCGCCGGCGTTGCCGCCCGGCCCCATCCGCACGAAGGTCGGCAGATCGGCGCCGGGGTCGCCGTTGAACTTCGCGATCACCGCGCCGAGTTCCGGATGCGGCGTCCGCTCGCTTTGCTTGTAGCACGTATGCATGTGATAAATGCCGTCCGGATGGTCCGGCGACTGCGTCTTCATGCTGCGAATGACGGCGAGCTTGTCCGCGATCTGGGCCATTTTCGGCAAGTATTCGCAGACTTGCAGCCCAGTCACTTTCGACGGAATCGGGCGGAAGGGGCCGCCGGTCGGCCGGCCCGGCTTCATGTCGAAGGTGTCGATCTGGCTCGCCCCGCCGTTCATCCACAAGAGGATGCACCGCTTCTTGGACTTCTTGGCGGCCTCGGCGGCGCTCCGGGCGTGGGCCAGCCCACCCCAGTTCGGCACGACCAGCCCGGACCCGATAACGGCCGCGCCTTTGAGGAATGCACGGCGGGATAAGTGGGAAAGCATGGTTGATCTCAATGATTGAACCGGAACTCGCTGCTGTTGATGAGCGCCCAGATCGCTTCCTCGTACAGCGCCTCGGGCTTATCATCCTTTAGCTGCAGATGCTTCGCGATCAAGTCGGCCTCGGTGGGGTTCGGCAGCCGCTGGTAGATCGCCAGGAACAAGCGTTCCACCTTCTTATCCACGGGTTCCTTCGACGCAATCAGTGTATCGATCAGGTTCCCTTTCTTCCGCTGGATAAAGCGGCGGACGTGCTCCGAGTTGTTCCAGAACAGATGCTCGCTCAGGCTTCCCTGAAAGTCGCCGAGGCCATTGACCGGTTCTCCGAAATAGCGGGTGAAGTAGTCCCAGGTGATCTCGGGCTTCTTGTCGCCGGGCTGGTCGTACATGGTGGCCACGCGCATGGCCGCAACCAGTTCCTCCGCGGAGAGAGGCCGAATGCGGGCCTGCTCGAACCACTTCGGCAAGGCCTCCTTGCTCGGCCCGTGCATCGCCAGTTGATAGCCGTCGCTGAGCACGATCTCGCGGATCAACCACTTCAAATCGAACCGATGTTCCGCGAGGCCGTCCGTGATAGCCTTTAACAAGACGGGGTGCGATGCTTCGCTGTCGGCGCGGATGTCATCGATGGGATGAATCAGCCCGCGGCCCATGAACTGCGACCAGACGCGGTTGGCAACGGCCTTGGCCAGGTATGGATTGTCCCCGGAAGCGACCCACTCGGCGAGCTTCGCCTTTCGCGAAAAGGCGGGTTTCGGCAGCGATTTGGCGCTCTTCGGCTCCTTGAACCCTTTGGGTGTCGGCGGTTCTTCCAGAAGTTTCCCGCCGAGAAACTTCGGCTTCACGGGCTCGCCTTTTCTTCCGGGCCGCTGCTCCTTGACCGAACCGCTGAACAGCACCTCGCCCGTGCCCTTCTCGCCGATCGTGAACGTCCGCTTGGCCCCGCTGCCGCTCTCTTGCACCACGAGCCGCACGAAGAAGCCGGTGAGGCCATAGAAATCCTTCTGCGTCCACTTTTCGTATGGGTGGTCGTGGCAGCGGGCGCATTGGAGTTGCGTGCCGAGGAACAGCTTGCTGATGGCGACGGTCATCTCTTCCGGCTGGCCGCGAAACTGCACGTAAAACATTTCCGATCCCGGCGTCTCGGCGAGCAACAGTTCCTTGACCCAGCGGTCGTAGGGAACATTGTCGGCGAACTGCCTGGCGAGCCAGCCCTGGAAGGCTGGCCGCTTGTGGACCGCGTCGTAATTGGCGGGATGCCGGCCAAACAGCACTTGATCCCACACCTGGGCCTGACCCGTGGCGAAGCGCGGATCGGCGAGCAACTTGTCGATCAGCTTCTCGCGCTTCCTGGCGTCCGTATCGGCAAGGAATGCCGTGGTTTCCTGGTAAGTGGGAATGGCGCCGAGTAGGTCGAGGTAGACGCGGCGAAGGAATGCACTATCGGTGGCGCGCGGCGCCGGTGCGATTTTCTCGCGGGCCCATGCCGATTTGAGTTCGCGATCGATGACGGAATGCAGCGGCTCGGCGGCAGCGGCCGCGACCGCGGGAAACCCGATCAGAACGGCAACGGCGGCGATGCGAAGGAGGGGCATTAGCGGAACCCCTGGATGCGGGCAGGAGGGACACCGGCGGATGGTTGAAGGATAACGGAGAGACGATACCGATGCCAGAAGAATCCATTTCAGCGCGATTTCGTCAGCTAAAGACCGCGCGGCACTTTCCACATCTGGATGGGCGAGACATTGGGTAGGTACTTCGCGCCGCCGACCCGGCCATTGCCGTTGCTGTTCGCGTTGGTCAGGGCGGCGGCCATTTGCGTGCCGGTCGGGTCAATCGCCACGCTATGGACGTTCGGCTTCGCCGCCGCGAAGAACGGCGCCTTCTCCCCCGGCTTCAAGAAGAATACTTTCCCCTGCCCCGGTTGGCCGCTCGCGCTGGCCACGATGTATCCATCCGGATGCCACGCCAGGTCGGTGACGTAGCCTTCGGCGTCGTTCGCCCCTTTCCACTGCCATTGCCGTTTGCCGCTGGCCAGCTCGATGGCCGCGATGAGCGGCGTGCATTGCACGAACCCGCCGGTGCTCGGCACCGCTCCCGCCACGAACAGCGTCTTGCCCTCGGCATCGAAGATCAAGCAGCGAACGCCGCCGACATCCTGAATGCGATCGAGTTTGTAAAGTTCCTTCACTTCGAAGGAACGCAGCAATTTGCCGGACGGAAGGGCGTGCTCGCGGACGATGCCGAAGAGGTCGCCGGTGAATAGCGTCTTGCCATCCGGCGAAAAGCGGACGGCCATTAGATTCGGCAGGGCGAACTCGCTACTCTTCTTGCCGTCGGCCGCGTTCCAGATGCGAACCGAGCCATCCTTGCCGCAAGTCGCCAGCAAGGCTTCGTGCACGGCGATCATTCTCAACCAGCCATCGTGCGCGCTGTCGTGCTTCCACCGTTCCTTGCCATTGACATTCCAGGCGGTGAGCTTCCCCCAGCTATCGCCGGTGAAAAGCAAATCCTTGCCGAACGCCAGGTCCGTGACCCAGCCATTATGTCCCTTGAGCGACTCGGATTCGGCCGGCTGTTTTCCCGCGACATTCCAGCGGCGGACAACGCCGTCGATGCAGGCCGCGGCGAGCAGCTTGCCATCCGGGCTGAACCGGATGCGGTTCGCCTGGCACGGCAAGCTGAGCGCTTTGCCGAGTTCCGTCGGCTTGGCAGTCGCGGCTTTAGATTGCATGTGTTTTGGTCGGCTCGAATGCGGAAAAGAAATCGATGACCATCTGCTGCGTTTCGGGGCCCGCCTGCGCGAGGATATCATCCACCGCTGGGTTCACCGATTCCTCGATCTGCGGCGATGGAAACTTCCAGATAGGAAACCACATTGGCCACGATGGTTCTATGTAAGGAGAGATCGCGGCCGCCATTCGGTCCAGGGCATCGGCTGGCAGAGGATGCAGACCATGCTCCCCAATTTCATCCTGCACCGTCCCAACGACGCCTACCTGGCGAATGAGGAACACCCGATCCGGTTCTCCGAACTGAACGACGCCTTCGATGGGGCCGTCATAGTAATCGAGACAGATGAGCCGCTTGGGGGCGCCCAGAGCGTGGAGAGCATGCGTGCCGTTTTTCCCGGGATTCATGATCCACCTCGTCCGAACAGGCGATTGAACAGCTCGGCCGTTTCCAGTTCAATCGCTTGGAAGGCGGCAGTTTCCACAACAAAGCAGCCCTCTTGGTGGCACAGGCATTCTTGCCTGTGCCGGGCTATCAATAAGATTACTCGCCCGCCGATTCAAAAAGCCATGGATACTCCTCAGGCGAATTAGCAAGTTCCGCTTTGACGGCATTGTTTCGAATGTAACTCCACTTTTCTTCGAACTCGTCGTCATCGCGAATGATCCGATCGAAGGTCTCGTCTTGCCAGAGTGCGCCATTCCGGCCCAGTCGACGATTAATAGCGTTCGACGAGAATCCCTTAACACTCTTGAGCAAATCGCTCAGGTTCCAGTAATCTCCATTATCGGACTCAATGGGAAGCAGATGAGCCAGAACGTGAACGTGATCTGGCATCACGACCGCCACGAAAACCTTCCAACGTATTGAGTCCCAATGTCGTATTGCGTTGAGGACCAAACTTCTATCGACCGGTTCCAGTATGACGCTTTTGATTGCACGCCAAGTCAAGAAATAGGCGGCTCCAGGATTCTGCCAATGAGGGAGATTGCGGCGAGTAGCAGTGAAGTCGCGGATCGCAGCCATTCCAATGTCTCATGGTAGTTCGGCACAGGCAAGAATGCCTGTGCCACCAAGAAATCCAGCTGCACTCACGATCTCGGCTAACTCAGAACTTCCTTGACCGGCTTCATGTCCTCGTGGGCAATCGGTAGCGGCTGGCTCGCGTTCTTGTAATGCACCTGCTCGGGATCGATGCCGAGGGCGCGCCACCAGGTGTGGAACAGGCCGCCCGCGTCCACCGGGTCGCTGGCGACTTCGGTGCCCTTGTCGTTGGTCTTCCCGGCCGCGACGCCCGGCTTGATTCCCCGGCCCGCCATGCACACGCTCCAGGCTTGCGGCCAGTGATCGCGACCCAAATGGCCGTTGATCCGCGGTGTCCGGCCGAACTCCGCCATCGCAATCACCAGAACATTGTCGAGCATTCCGCGATCGTGGAGGTCGTTGACGATGGCCGCGAACGGCTTGTCGAACTTCGGATGCAAGTTGGCGGCGCCATTGAAGTGATCGCCGTGCGTGTCCCAGCCGTAGCTGGTGACCTTCACGAATGTCACGCCCTCTTCGAGCAACCGGCGGGCCAGCAGCATGTGCCTGCCGAGGTCGTGCGTGCCATAGCGTTCTTGATCCTTGGCCGGCAACTTGGCCAGGTCGAAGAGTTCGACGCGCTTTTGCAGTTGAGCGGCCATTTCGAAGGCGTAGCTATTGGCCTCGGTGTATTCCTTGCGGCGATTGGCGGCGTAGCGGGCATCGGCCAGCTTGCGGAGTTCGTTGCGTTCGTCGTCGTCGGCCTGGGAGAGCGACGCGGGGCGGAGCAAATTGGCGGGCGGATTGCCGTCGCCGAGCGCCAGCGCCCCGTAGCGCGGCCCGAGAAACCCGGCATCCTTGAAAATGAAGCCGCCATTCATCGGCTTCACCCAGACGTACGGCGGCAGCCCGCTCGTTCCGGCGCCGACCAGTTTCGCGACGGCCGAGCCGAAATACGGGTAAACGACGCCGCGGTTCTTGGGGTCGCCGCGCTGAATGCGGTCGACGCCCGCCGAGTGCGAATCGTCCTGCGTGCTCACGCTGCGGACGATCGCCAGCCGGTTCATAATCTTGGCGGATTCGGGCAGCAGTTCCGAGATGCGGATGCCGGGCACGGCGGTGGCGATGGAGCGAAAGGGCCCGCCGAAGATCGTGTTCGGCTTCGGATCCCAACTTTCGAGTTGGCTCATGCCGCCGTCGAGCCAGACGAACAGCACCTGGCGGCGTTCCTTCTTGAGTTGCTCGGCGACGGCGGGGGTGGCCAGCCCCGCAATTCCGGCAAGGCCAAGCGCGCCGGCGGAGCCGAGCCACTGCCGACGCGACAGGCGATGATCGGCCAGCGTGCAACGCATGAAGGAACCTCGAGAGAACCGAGCGGAGAAGGTCGCGGCGGGGGAGCAAAGGCGGCCGGGTTAATCATACCCGAGACTTCGGGGGAGTTCCAACTTTCAACTTCCAGCGCGAGCCGATGAGCCGATGAGCCGATGGGCGGCCGAGAATTGCGATCAGAGCTTCGCGAAGTTCCTGAGCATCGTCATGCCCACGTCCTGGCTCTTCTCGGGGTGGAACTGCGTGGCGAAGACGTTGTCCTTCCAGACGACGGCACAGAACGGATCGGGGTAATCGGCCTCAGCGGCGACAATGCTACGATCGACCGGGGCGGCAAAGTATGAATGCACGAAGTAGACGGCCGGGTCGCGCGGCAAACCGGCGAACAGTGGACATTCGGGCTTGGTCAGCCGCAAGGTGTTCCAGCCCATGTGCGGCACCTTCAACCCCGGTACATGAGGGAAGCGGACGATGTCGCCTGCGAACAGTTCCAGACCCGCGAACAGGCCCTCCTCGTGGCTGCGGCTAAAGAGCATTTGCATGCCGAGGCAGATCCCGAGGAACGGCCGGCCGCTGTGGATGTAATTGAGAATGCTGTGAGCGAGGTGCGTTTCGCGAAGGCGGGCAATGGCGTCGCGGAAGGCGCCGACGCCGGGGACCACCAGCTTCTTGGCCGCGGCGATGGTCGCGGCATTGGCCGTGACCTCCGCGGCAAAGCCGACCCGCTCGAACGCCTTCTGTACGCTCCGCAGGTTGGCCATCCCGTAATCGACGATGGCAATCTCGGGGCCGGACATGATGTGGCTCGTCAATGGAAAGTAGAAATCACTTGCCGACCCATTTCAAGTCGTCGATGTAAACGGTGGTTGCCGATTCGTCGATCCGATACAAGACGCTCAAAGGGCGAACGAATAGCAAGCGATGGCTCGCGCCGCGACTTTCGCCTTCCTCCGCGGGATTCAGCGCGAGCCGCCGCTCGATTTCGCGAGCGGCTCGAAGAATGTGTTGCTTGTCCGCGGCTCGGACCAACTGGGCGAGCAAGGCGGTGCTAGCCGGGTCGTGCCATCGAACGGCGTAGTTCGTCACAAGCCAGCTTCCGCGATGATTTCGTCGAGGGTGCGGCCAGGGCCCGTCTGCCGACATGCCCGTTCGACTTCCTGCGCCGAGAACGGCCCCCACGCTTCATGCTTCTGCGGAGCCGTCGTCGCGGAGGCCGTCGGTTGGAAATAGCCAATCAGCGCACCGACTTCATCGCGAATCTCGCGCTTCTCGGCGATTCCCTCAAACTTCGCTCGCATTTCGGCGGTTAAAACGATGCAGTTCATCGGATGCCCTCCAGCCCGGAGTCATGTTCCGCCATTACGTGGCTCCCGTCAAGCCTTTCAACTTCTCCATCCCCACGCGTTCGCAGTAATCGCCGAAGGGTTCGCCGTTCGTGCGTTCCATCTTGAAGGCCGCGAAGATCGTCTTCAACTTGGGCACGATCTGTTCGATGGGCACCGAGTCCTGGAGTTCGCTGTTCATGCGTCGGCCGAAGGTATCGCCGCCGATGTAGAGGGTGTACTTGGTGCCGCCGCGGCCAACGAGGCCGATCTCGCTCTGATACGGCCGGGCGCAGCCGTTTGGGCAGCCGGTCATCCGCACGCTGATCGCTTCTTGCCCCAGGCCGAGTTCGTCCAGCACCGTGGCCAGTTGCGCGGTGATGGATGGCAGCGCCCGCTCGGCCTCGGTGATCGCCAGGCCGCAGGTCGGAATTGCCGGGCAGGCCATGCTGTACTTGCGGACCTGGCTCAAGTTCTCTGGCCGCGGGATGCCATATTCGTTCAGCATCGAATCGACGCTGGCCCGGTCCGCGGTGGCCACGTCGCAGAGCAACACGTCTTGCTGGGTGGTAAGCCGCACGCTCGCGCGGTGCCTGGCCACGATGGCGCGGAGGCCGGAACGAAGCCGCTGCGAGGCGTCGTCCTTGATGCGGCCATTCTCCACGGAAATGCCGAGGAACCACTTGCCTTCGCCCTGGGCGTGCCAACCGTGGTGCAGGTCGATGCCCGTGATGGGAACGTCCCTGGGGAGGCGGAGCGGGGAATTGAGGTAATCGCGGGCGAAGACCTCGCGGAAGCGTTCGACGCCCCAATCGAACATCACGTATTTGAGGCGGGCGCGTTTGCGGTTGGCGCGGTTGCCGTGATCGCGGAAGAGCTTGCAGATTCCCTCGGCGGCCTGCACCACTTGATCCGGTTCGACGAAGCAGACAGCTTGACCGAGCAAGGGATACGTATCCGGCAGGCTGTTGGTTTGGCCCTGGCCGCCGCCGGCGTAAAGGTTGTACCCGATGGGCGAACCATCCGCGCCGCGGACGGCGAGGAAGCCGAGGCACTGGGCCAGCACGTCCGTGCAGTTGTCTTCCGGCAAGGCGAAGCCGATCTTGAATTTCCGCGGCAAGTAGGTCTTGCCATAAATCGGCTCGGGCGTCTCTTCGCTGGCGATGGCGCACTCGGCTGGTTTCCCGTTGAGCCAGATCTCGTGATAAGCCTTGGTGCCGGCGCGCGGGGCCAGATGCGCGGCGACGGCGCTCGCCAGTTGCTGCATCGCGCGGCGCGCCGGATCGTTCAGCGGGGCCGGGCAAGCGATCACGTTGCGGTTCACGTCGCCGCAACCGCCAAGCGTGGTGACCAGCGTATCGTTGATGCCGCGAAGCAGCGGCTTCATCTCGGACTTGCCGATCCCGTGGAACTGGAAGCTTTGCCGCGTGGTGATGCGGAGCGTTCCGTTAGCGTGCTTGCCGCACAGGTCGTCCATGGCGAGGTATTGATCCGCCGTGAGTTTGCCGCCGGGCAGCTTGAGCCGGACCATGAACATGTACGCCTTGCCGACGCCGGCCTTGTCGCGCTTCTTGCGGGCGTCGCGATCTTCCTGCTGATAGCTGCCGTGGAACTTGATGAGTTGGGCGTTGGCCTCGCTGACGTGATCGAGCGAGGCGTCGGCGAACTCCTCGGCGATCGTGCCGCGAAGAAAACGCGAATTCTCTTTCACGCCTTCCACGGGCGACAGTTTCGGCGCGACGGGTTCGGCGATCGTTTGAGTGGACATGGCAGAAGTTTCCCTGCGCGGCTGTGCCGATAATCCTATTTATAGCAAATCGGCGGTCGTCGGACAGATATTGATCTATTTTGATAAAGTATGTAGACTATGCCCTCATGTGGGGCAAATTCCTTCTCGGATGCGTTGGTATTTACGTTCTCGCCGCAGCGGCCTGGATTGTCGTGGCCGGCGTGCAGAACCAGCGGTCTGATGCCGAGCTTCTTAATGTCGCCTGCGACCCGACCCGCGAACTCTGGCGCGAATTGAACGCCGCCTTCATTCGCGATCGTGAACAGCGGCATTCCATCGCGCCGACGATTCGCATGTCGCACGGCGGCTCCGGCAGCCAAGCCCGCGCGATCATCGATGGCCTCGACGCCGACATCGCCTCGCTCGCACTTTGGACGGATACCGATGCCGTTCGCAAGGCCGGTCTCCTCGATGCCAACTGGGAAGAGAAGCTGCCCAACCGATCGCTGCCTTATCTATCGACCATCGTGCTCGTGGTTCGCAAGGGGAACCCGAAGAACATCCGCGACTGGACCGACCTGGCGCGCGGCGACGTGAAGATCGTCACGCCGAACCCGAAAACGTCCGGGAACGGTAAATGGAGCTTTCTGGCGCTATGGGGTTCGGTGATCTGGCGCGGCGGCAGCGACGACGATGCCCGCGCTTTCGTCAAGAGCGTCTATTCCCGCGTTCCGGTGCTCGATCCCGCCGCCCGCGGCTCGACCATGACATTCGCGTCCAAGGGAATCGGCGACGTGCATCTCACCTGGGAAAACGAAGCCCATCTGGAAGTGCAAGAGTCGGATGGAGCACTGGAGATTGTCTATCCGCAGCGAAGTAGCGAACGGCCGCTGAGCATCCTCGCCGAGCCGCACCTGGCAATCGTGGATAAGAACGTCGATCGGAAGGGAACGCGCGACTTGGCCGAGGCGTACGTCCGCTTTCTTTACACGGAACCGGCCCAGGAGATCATCGCGCGGAACTTCCATCGGCCGATGGATGCGATTGTGTTCGCCCGCCATCGCGACCTGTTCCCCGAGATGGACCTGCGCCGGGCCACGAGCCTGGCGCCCGAAGAAACCTGGAATGCCGTCCGTCAGCGATTCTTCGCCGAAGGCAGTGAATTCGATCAGTTGTACCAAAGGAAGAAGTAATTCCCAATGACCGTACAATGAGACTCGGGTTCCCGGAGCATTGTCATGACTGCCGTGCCCAAGAAAAAGTATTATTCCGAGGCCGAGTATCTCGCTCTTGAACGGGCCGCGGAGTACAAGAGCGAGTTCTACGATGGCGAGATCTTCGCCATGGCCGGGGCCTCGCTGCCGTACAACCGGGTCAAGGAGAACCTTGCCGGCGAAATCGGCAGCCGACTCAAAGGAACCCGATGCCAGTCGCTTTCCAGCGACATGCGCGTCAAGATTCCGAAGGCCCGAGCTTATTGCTACCCAGACATTGTGATTGTCTGCGGAGAGCCGAAACTCGAGGACAAGACTCACGACACGCTTCTCAATCCGGCCGTCATTATTGAAGTACTTTCGCCGAGCACCAAGGCGTTCGATTACAGCGGTAAGTTTCGCCGCTATCAGAAGCTCGAATCGCTCAAGGAATACGTGCTGGTCGCACAGGATGAGTGCCACTGCGATCGTTACCAACGCCGCCCCAACAAGACCTGGCTTCTGAAGACTTTCGACGAGATCGACGAAGACTTCACGCTCACCTCGGTTCCTCTTCGGATTCCAATGGCCGACATCTATCGGGGCATCACGCTGGTTTCGCCCCGGCCCATCGGTCTGCGCGACCACTCCGAGGGTGCGTGATGCAGGGCGTGAGCCGGCGAGCGTTGCCGGGCTTTGGCCTGGGGCTCGGGTACACCATCTTTTACCTGAGCATCCTGGTGCTGCTGCCGCTGGCGGCGTGCGCGTGGAAGGCCGCGTCGCTGGGGCCGCGCGAGTTCCTCGCCGCCGTCTGGAGCGAGCGGGCCCAGGCCGCCTATACACTCACCTTCTCCGTTGCCGCCATGGCCGCCGTCGCGAACGTGTTCCTCGGCCTGATCGTCGCGTGGTCGCTCGTGCGCTACAGTTTCCCCGGCAAGCGGCTGGTTGATGCCCTGGTTGATGTGCCGCTCGCCTTGCCCACCGCCGTCGCCGGGCTCGTCTATGCCACGCTTTACATGAACAACGGCTGGCTCGGCCAGTTCCTCGTGCCGCTCGGCATCGCGGCCGCGTACACCAAGCTGGGCATCGTACTGGTGCTCATCTTCACGGGGTTCCCGTTCGTGGTGCGGACGGTGCAGCCGGTCCTCGCCGACCTGGATGCCGAAGTGGAGGAAGCGGCATCGGTTCTCGGCGCCAGCCGCTGGCAGACGTTCCGTCGCGTGCTCTTGCCGACGCTCATTCCCCCTGCGATCACCGGCTTCGCCCTGGCATTCGCCCGCGGCCTCGGCGAATACGGCTCCGTCATCTTCATCTCCAGCAACATGCCATTTCAAACCGAGATCGCTCCCGTTTTAATCGTGTCGCGGCTTGAGGAATTCGCCTATGCGGAGGCGGCGGCGATCGCCGTCGCGCTGCTGGCAATCTCGTTCGCGGTGCTGGCCCTCATCAATGTGCTCGAACGCTGGAGCCAACGCCATGGGTGATAAGCCGGCTATTCCCCGTTCTCCCCACCGCACCGCCGACCCGTGGTTCGTCCGCTACGCCCTGGTCGGTATGACGCTTGCCATTGTTGGGGTGCTCATCGGCGTCCCGCTCGCCGCCGTGTTCAGTTATGCCTTCGCCAACGGCCTCGGCGCCTACTGGGGTAACCTCGTCAATAATGCCGACACGCGGCACGCCATCTTTCTGACGATGGTCGTGGCGCCGGTCGCCGTGGCGTTGAATGTGGTCTTCGGCATCGCGGCGGCATGGGTGATCGCCCGCTTCCGCTTCCCCGGCCGCAGCATCCTGACCACGCTCATCGATCTGCCGTTCTCGGTGTCGCCGGTGGTCGCCGGACTGCTCTTCGTGCTGATCTTCGGAATGAATGCCCCGCTCGGGGAATGGCTCCGCGAACACGGCTACCGCGTGATCTTCGCCCCGCCCGGCATCGTTCTCGCCACGGCCTTCGTGACATTCCCGTTCGTTGCCCGCGAACTGATCCCCATGATGGAAGCGGTGGGACCGGAAGAAGAACTGGCGGCCCGCAGCCTCGGCGCCAGCGGCTGGCAACTCTTCTGGCGAATCACGCTGCCCAATATCAAATGGGGCCTGCTCTACGGCGTGATCCTGTGCAACGCCCGGGCCATGGGCGAATTCGGAGCAGTGTACGTTGTCTCAGGCCGCATCGGCGGGCAGACCGACACCATCCCGATTCAGGTGCAGAAGTTGTTCGACACGCCGGGCCCTAACGGCTTGCCGGCGGCGTTCGCCCTGGCCTCGGTGCTGACGCTCTTAGCCCTGGTCACGTTGATCGCCAAGGTGCTGATCGAACCGAAGCTGCGCGGCGTCGACGCGGACGCCGCCGTTATGCCGATCCGGGAAGAGGCAACCGGTTGATTGGCCACTATGGCCATGGGATGCGTCGGAATTCGCGGCGAATTGCGCTTTTAGAGTTGGCGGGCCGCTTTATCTCTTTGATGGAGAGCGCACCGTCGTGAAGTGCCTTTTTTCATGGGCTTTTCAACCGGTTTAGACCTTGCCCTGCGAGGTACTCGATTACTTCCCGAACGGTGATCCGCATGCCGCGGATGCACGGCTGGCCGCTGCGCTTGCCCGGCTCAACAGTGATGATGTGGCAGTAGTCCATATCCGAAGCCTATCCGTCTTTCACGGTACGGTCAATTCCCGGAGGAACTCAATCAGCGCTTTGTGCGTTTCGCTCTCTTGGCGCGTGTGATCTTCTCCGCGACCCATTTGTGAATGAGTTCGCCGGTGGAAAGGCCCTTGGCCTCGGCCAACTTCTTGACGGCTTTCTCTTCCGTGGGATTCAGTGGAACCCGAATGGCAGCACTGCGACGAACCAACGGCCCGGGAACCTCGACGAATAGATCGAGATAGTCCGTCGAATCGTGCGTCTGCCAGAATTCTGCCAGTTCCTCGATGTTGTCCGAGGAAGGAATCGGGTCGCGCTTTTTCATCGGGTCTTCTCCTGATGACTTTGTTGCGAACCCTTAATGGTTGAACATGAACTCCTTGCTGTTCAAGAGCGCCCAGAGCACGTCCTCGACGGCCCGCTGCTTGTCGGTCGTCGATTCGATGTATTCCTGCGTGCGATTCAACTCCGGGGCGGTCGGGCGGCGCGAGAATGCCGTCAAGTAAAGCTCCTCCACCATCGCCGGAGTGGCGGTCTTGGCCTTCACCAAGGTCGCTACCCGGCCGTTGCCGGCGCCGATCTTGCTCTCGATTTCTTCCGAATTCGCCAGTAAAAGCACTTGACCCAGCGTGGCGGCACTCGAACGCTCGCACTCGCAGACGCTGACGCGCTTGGGCCGGTCGAAAGTATCCAGGAAATACGAGCCGAACCCTTCATGGGGCAAGTCGACGGCTCGGGCATTGGAGCTGACGCCGTTGAAGCCGCCCTTGGCGTCGCAGGTCGCGTTCACCGCATCGAGGAACACCTCGGCCGGCATTCGCCGGGCGTAATACCGCGCGAAGTTCTGCTGGTCGTTCTTGTTGAACTCCGTCGGCTCCGCGCTCAACTGATAAACCCGGCTATTGAGAATCAAGCGGATCACGCGCTTCACGTCGAACTTGTGCTGGATGAAATCCTTCGCCAGGTAATCGAGTAGTTCCGGGTTGCTCGGCGGGTTGGTTTCCCGGAGGTCGTCCACTTCGTG
>DATNBQ010000136.1:0-17673 GCA_035571955.1 Urbifossiella sp.
GTCGCTTCCTGAGTCATCGCTTCGGTCAAATCGCGGTCGGCCTGCTTCAATTGCTTGAGAGTGATGCGGGCGCGGGCGCGGGTGTCGAGCAACTCGCCCGTGAGGCCGACTTCGCGGGCGGCCCGATCGAGCAACTCGAGCGATTGCTGAGCCTTGTTCGGGTCGGCCGCCAGAATCCACGCCAGATTGTTCAAGGCGATGGCGTTCCGCGGCTCGCGCTTCAAGATCGCCTCGTAAGACGCCGCCGCACTCGGGTAATCCTGCTGCAAGGCGTGCAGTTCCGCCTCGCTCAGTTGCAGTGGCACCGAATCGCGGTCTTCCTTGGCGGCCCCGTCGATCCAGCCTTTCACCTGGGCGAACTGGCGTTCCGTGGCGCCGCCGCAGCGTAGCGCCGCCAGTCCCGCCAAGGCCTTCACTCGCTGCGACAGATAGCGCCCCTGGCGATCAATCTCGGCGAACGCGTCGGCGACACGGCCACCGGCAGCGAGCAGCCCGGCGATGCCGACGACAGCTTCGGGGCGGCTCGGCGCGAGCGCCGCATAGCGCTCGACGGCCGCCGCGGCCATTTTCTTGCCCACCTCCGTGCCGCGGACGTTCGGATAGCGGACGAGCTCGTCGAGCAGTTCGGCGACGCGGGCGGCTCGTGCAAGGTAGTCGCCGGCGCCGGCCTCAGCCGCACTCGCGTAACCCTCGGCCAAAGCCAACGCCCGCTCGGGATGCCCGGACTTGGCCTCGAAGCGAGCGACGGCTGCCACCGAGCGGAATTCGCCGGGATACTTCGTTCGCAACCGATCGGCGAACGTCTTGCCGCCGACGAAGTTGCGATCCTCCGTCAGTTCTTCCAGGGCCGCCGTGAGGTAATAAAGGTTCTCGGGGTCCTTGTCGAGCAGTTCGTTCAAGTGGAGGCGGCTCGCCTTGCGGTTTCCGGCGACGCGGTGCAATTGCGACAGGTTGTACAGATCGCGCGGCGACTTGCTGCTCGTATAAACCTGCTCGAGGGCCGCGGCCGCCCGCGCGAGCACTGCCTTGCGATCGTCACTTTCCAGAAACTTGGCCAAGGTGCTGAGGACGCTCGCCGTCGCGCGAAGATCCTCCGGTGAAGCCCCATCGTCGCTCGCTTCTTTGAGGAGCGTCAGGGCGCGGCTGCGATCGGCGGCGTTGCCGCCGATGGAATAGATCATGGCCAGGTTTCGCCGCGCCCAGCCAGCGTCGGCCTTCGGCAAGTTCGTATCCGCGAGATACGATTCGAGCACGGCGGCAGCCTCGGTGCGGGCCGAGCGCGACAATTTCACCGCGAGCCGGGCCTGGGCAAAAAGCCGCTTGTCGGACGCTTCCGGGGTCGCGGGCAGCCAGTTGGTTCCGGCCGGGGTTTCGAGGAAGGCGGCGGCAAGCGCGTAGAAGACGCGCGGCGACAGCTTCTCGCGCGCCGCTTGCAGGGTTTCGCCGGCGGCCGCCTTGTTCCCTGCCTGGGCCTGGCTGATGGCCATTCGGAACCAGTCGTCCGCCGTGGCTGTGGGCAGATGCGTGGCCGCGATCAACGCCGCCTCGGCCTGTTTCGGTTCCCCGACCACTGCATAACATTCAGCGAGCCAGCCGAGCCCGCCCGGTTCGCGCTGCACGTACGGCTGGCACCAGGCCACCACGGCCTTGGCGGTTTCCTCGGGAAGTTGCGGAAGGACGCTGCTCATCAAGCGGCGGAACGGGCCGCTCGCCCAGCGCGAATCGATTGCCAGTTGCGTCAAAAACTTCTTGGCATCGTCGTCGCCGCCGTGCTTCCACAATGCGAGGAGCCAGGCCCGCGTGGTCTCGTACCGCGTCGGTTCCAGCAAGTAAGCCCGCTGGGCCAAGCGCATCGCTTCGGGAGTGTCGCCGTTTCGATCCTTCCACCGAGCCAGCGCGAGGCAGGCATCGGCGTCCGTCGGCGATTCTCCGAAATGAGTTCGCAGGCGTTCCATGCACTCGGCGTCGGGATGGATCGCGGCATCGCAGAGCAGCACCGAATCGCCCTTTTCCCCCTCGATTTTGACGAGAGCCGCACGAGCATCCTCAGCCACGGAAGTTTCCTTGATTGCGAGGGCACGCGCCTGCAGCCGAAACAAGAGACTATTGTCCGTGGGGCGATGGCTGGCGACGCGCCGCAGTGTCTCGACCACTTTCGCATCGTTCCCGGCCCGGTCGTAAACCTCGACGAGTCCGTAAAGGAGGCGGAGTTGATCGGCTTCCGCCCAGACATCGATCCCTTGCGCGAGCTTGTCGATCGGCCGGAAGCGGCCGGGTTCCCGAGCATAAAGCGCAGCCCTGGCAAGGCGGATTTCCGGGCCGTCGCCGGAGGACGCCTGCCCTTCATCGATAACGATGAGCCCGGCGGCGACGCCGAGGCCGTCGGCAGTGATGCGGGCCAGGGCCGCCCAGAGTCGCGTGTCGCCGGGACGGCGAGCGGTTTCTTGCCGCAAGAGTTTGATGGCCTCGCCGAACTTGTTCTGGGCCGCGGCGACCTCCGCCCGCAGCACGATCGCGTCGGACGACACGGGACCGAACTTCGCCGCCGCCGTGTAGGCCAGTTGTTCCAACTTCCGCCATTCGTCCACTGCGGCCCCGCTCATCGTCATGCGGTGGGCCTTCATTCGCACGAGTTGCGCGTGGGCGGTCTCGGGGGCATACGGCGACTGCACCGCGGTTTCGAACTCGCGGATCGCTTCGTCGAAGCGGCCGAGGTTCAAGCAGAGCGTCGCCAGGCCCACGCGAGCGGAAACGTTGGCCGGGTCGCTGCTGAGAATGCGCTTGAACGCTTTCTCCTCCGCCTCCGTGTTGGCCGTCTTCTCGTAACAGACGGCGAGGAGCAGGTTCAATTGCGTTTCGAGGCCGGGCATCCGCAGCGATTCCGTTCGCAGCGTGTCCAGTTGCGAGATTGCCTCGGGCCAGTGGCGATCGCGCATGGCCATGCGGGCCTTCAAGTACTTGATCTGTGCCGGCGGCGCCTTGCGGGCCTGCAGCCGTTCCAGGATTTCATTCGAACGGGCCGAGTCTCCTTGTTGCACCAACAGGTCCGTCAGCGGCACCAGCAGGTCGAAGCCGTCCGGGGATTGCTTGAGGCCTTCTTCCAGCACGGCGAGGGAAGCGGGAACGTTGCCGCGGCTCAGTTCCAGCCAGGCGAGGGCGCGGATGATGCGGAGATCGCGCGGGTAAAGGCCGGCGGCATCGCGAAGAATGGCGTGAGCGGCGGGAATATCGCGGCCCTTTTGCAGGATTTCCGCGAGAAGAACCGAGGCGTCCGCGTTTTCCGGATCGAGTTCGAGAACGCGGCGGAGGTCGCGCAGGGCGACGTCGATCTTGGCGGTTTGGCCGCGCGATGCCGGTTCCTCGGCGAGGTACGACTCGAACCGGGCCCGGCTATAAAACGCCTGCGGTTCCTGGGGCAAAGCCGCGACCATTTTGTCGAGCACGGCGCGGGCGTCGGTCGGTTTGCTCATGTTCCGCCACAAGAGTTGCGCGAGCCGCTGGTAGCCGAGCAGCGACTCGGGTTCGTGCTTGATGGCGGCTTCGTAGGACATCCGGGCGTCGGCGAGCATGTTGAGGCCGGTCTGCGCGGCGCCGAGTTGCTGCCACAGGGCGGCCTCCGCGGGGAAGCTGTCCAGGAGCGTCTCGGCATGCGTTACCGCGTCCGAATAGCGGCCCATTTTGAGACAAGCGGCCAGCACTTCGCGGCGAACAGCGTCGCGGCGCGGATCGATGCGCAGGATGCGCTCGCCGAGGAAGACGAACTCCGTGAAACCGCGGTAGGAGGGATCGCGGCGGCGCAGCAACTCGGCCAGCTTGGCGAGCACCTCCGCGTCTTCCGGCTCGAATTCGAGATAGTGGCGGTAATAGTGGATGGCGGCGTCGGGCTTGTCGCTGTCGGCGGCGCGTTCGGCCTGCCGCTTGAGGGCCGCCGGGATGCGCCGCGCCTGCAGGGTGTGCCCGCCGGCCAACAGCCCGGCAAACACCAGTGCCCCGAGCAGTACCTTCAATAGAAATCGCTTGTCGATCGTCGGCATGACGCGCATCCGTGCGAACCGTTGCAGGATTCGGAGCGGGAATGGTAAGCCGCGATGCGCGCGGGGGTCAAGGGCAAGGAGATGATTACTGATGGTCAGGTAAGCAATTGACGCTAACGAAAGCCCATCTTTCACCTCCCCCCTTGTGGGGGAGGTCGACGAATGTCGTCTCGCAGAGACGGCGTTCGGCGGGTGGGGGGTATGGTTCTAAACGAAGCAGAACCCCCCACCCGCCGACTCGCTGCGCTTGTCGGCGACCTCCCCCACTAGGGGGGAGGTTGTGGGTGGTTGGCTGTCATTGCTTACCTGACTGCCAGTAGCCGCGACGCGGAGTCTGCGCAGCGGAGCGTTATCCACCGCCAAAAGAAACGCCGGAAAAGACGTAGCCGCGATGGAATTCGCCGGCGGTCATCGGCTTCTTGCCCGCGATCTGCAATTCCATCACCTTCAGGAAATTGCCCGGCCCTGCCGCCACTTCCACGCGTTCCTCCGCGGCGACATCGCACATGATCGCGCCGGGGGGCTGAAGCTCGCTGCCGCGGTCGGCGACGCGGGCCCGCTTCACGATCACCCGCAGCGGGTCCTTCCCCGGCCGATGCAAAAAAGTATAAGCCGTGGGCCACGGCTGCATGGCCCGCACGTGCCGGCAAATCTCCTCCGCCGATTTCGACCAGTCGATCAGCCCCTGTTCCTTCTTGATCTTGGGGGCCTTGGTGACGAGTGCCGGGTCTTGCTTGACGCCAATCACTGGCTGGCCGGATCGATACTTTAGCACGGCGGCCACGGCTAATCGCGCGCCGAGAAAGGCCAGCCGCGATTCCACTTCACCAGTCGTCTCTTCCGGAGGAATCGCGATCGTTTCTTGCAGGATCATGTCGCCGGAATCGAGACCGGGCGTGACCTTGATGATGGTGACACCGGTTTCTCGTTCGCCGTTAAGGATCGCATAGGCAACCGGCGCCGCGCCGCGATACTTCGGCAACAGCGACGCATGGACGTTAATCGTGCCCACGCTCGGAATAGTGAGCACGTCCTTGGAAAGGATTTGGCCGTAAGCGGCGACGACCATTAAATCGGGGCGGAGTTCGCGGAGCGCCGCCACGCCTTCGGGCGTGTTGATGCTTTCCGGCTGGAGGATGGTCAAGGGCTCGCGCCGCGCCGCGGCGATGTTGGCCATTCCCTGGCCAGTTTGCCGGGTCGATCCGCGCTTGTTGCCGGCGTCGCGCTGCGGCTGCGTGACCAGGCCGACGACATCCGGGCCGAAGTTCGTCAGTAACGCCTCGAACGTCGGCTCCGCGAACGTCCCGGTTCCCATCATTGCGATACGCATGCAATCGCGCTCCCCGCCGGGTCGCGGCTAATCGGTCAGAACTTCGGTTCCAGGCCCGGCGGCAACTCGCCCTTCTTCTTGGCCTGCTCGAAATCGGCGATGAACTTCTCCAGATCCTTCTTGCTGCCGAGGCGGCCGAGCGGGCCCATCTTGTCGATGAACAGCACGCCGTGAAGGTGATCGATCTCATGCTGCCAGACGCGGGCCGGCAAATCCGAACAGGTCATCTCGAAGAGCTTCCCTTCGAGGTTGTAGGCCTGGACCTTCACGGTCTTGGCCCGCCGCACGTTCTGATAAAGCCCCGGAAAGCTGAGGCACCCTTCGCGATCGTTGATGCTCCCCTTGCTTTCGACAATGACCGGGTTGATGGCCACGTATTCCATGTCCTTGCGGTCGGGCTTGCCGTCGAAGTTCATGACGAGTAGCTGGTAATTGAAGTCGACTTGCGGGGCGGCGAGCCCGAGCCCCTCGTGCTTATACATGAGGTCGAGCATCTGCCCGGCGACGACCTGCACGTCCCGGTCGATGCTCGCTACCGGCTTGGCGGCGGCGCGAAGCGCCGGATGCGGATACTTCACGATCTTCATGACGACACGTACTCGCCTACGATAATGGTAGATGAATTATAGCAAGCGGCACGTTCCCGGCGTAAAGGTCCGGGAATAGCGTGGACACCGGCGTTCCCGCGCGGTGAGATAAGCAACATTGATTCGCTCCTCAGGAGATTCACCATGAATGGCCGGTTCCTTTTTGCGGCGCTCGCGCTGGCGTTCGCCGGCCCGGCGCTGGCCGTCGATCCGCCGCCGGTCATCGGCGACGTGGAAGGGCAGCCGCTGGCGCAGAACGCCGTCCGACTCATCAAGACGCTCGACTTCATCGGCGCGCCCCTCGCGGCCGATGTCGCCAAGGAACTTCAGGCCGCCATCGACGCCAAGGACGCCAAGGCCATCCAGCAACTTCTCGACAAGAAGGTGCTGTTCGTGGTGAACATCAATCCGGAGGCGCGGGTGAAGGTCGCTCGCGGTCCGGCGGATGCCAAGCTTCAGCAAGCCGGGTACGTGCCGGTGCTCGTCAAGATCGTGAACGAAAGCACGGTCAAGAAGACGCTGAAGATTGCCAGCCCGCAAGCCGGCAATCGCTACAGCGGCCGCGGCGAACGCAATCCCAAGGACGATCCCAAGATCGCCGACCGCTTTCTACAGTTGGAAATGTACTCCGCCCCGCCGATGAGCGCCGATCTCTCCGGCCTCAAGGTCGAATACGCCATCGCCCTGATCTACAGCACCGAGGCGGGGAAGCGCGAAGCCACGATCTCCTTCGACATCGGCCAGGGGAACCAGGACCTCGGCTTCCGCGGCGAAGTCCCCGTTCTCTTCGACGTGAAGCCGGCCATCCCGGTCACGGTGCGGATCGCGGACTTCGACGGCAAGCCGACCGTGGCCCGTCTCACGATCACCGACGCTTCGGCGCACGTGTTCCCGCCGCAACCGAAGCGGCTCGGGCAAGATTTCTTCTTTCAGAAACAAATCTACCGGCCCGACGGCGGCCGCGTGCTCCTGCCGCCAGGCGAGTTCACCATCGAGACCGGCCGCGGTCCGGAATACAGGGTGTCCCGCCAGAAGTTCCGCGTGGTGCCCGGCGGCAAGAACGAGATCGCCGTCAAGCTCGAACGCTGGATCAACCCGGCGATGGCTGGCTGGTATAGCGGCGACCACCACATCCACGCCGCCGGCTGCGCCCACTACACAAACCCCACCGAAGGCGTCATGCCCGAGGACATGTTCCTCCACGTCAAAGGCGAAGGGATGAACGTCGGCTGCTGCCTCACCTGGGGGCCGTGCTACGACTTCCAGCGCCGCTTCTTCGAAGCCGCGCCGAACCGCCTCTCCGAACCGTTCACCGTGCTCAAATACGACGTCGAGGTCAGCGGCTTCGGTTCGCAAGCTCTCGGCCATGTCTGTTTGTTGAACCTCGCCGATCAGACTTATCCCGGTTCGGCGGGCACCAAGGTGAAGGGGTGGCCGACCTGGACGACGCCGCTGATGCGGTGGGGCAAGGAGCAAGGCGCCGTGACGGGCTACGCGCACTCCGCGAACGGCCTGGGCGTGAATGTCCGCGAGGCAAGCAGCCGCTTGTTCGCGGCACTCGATGCCAACAAGGACGGCAGCATTTCCAGGGAAGAAGCCGCGGCGGGAAAGTGGCCGCTGGTCGATTCCTTCACTAACGTCGACGCCAACGGCGACGGCAGCATCACCGCCCAGGAGCTGGCGGCCGCCCACGCGGCGAAGGACGGCAAGCTGCCGAACCTCATCATCCCGCGCATGGACGGCATCGGCGCCCAGGAAATCTGCGTCACCTCCGCAATGGGTGTCTGCGACTTCATCTCCGCCATGGATACCGACCGCGTTCCCGAGTGGAACTGCTGGTACCACATCATGAATTGCGGCTTCCCGTTGAAGGTTTCCGGCGAAACGGATTTTCCCTGCATCACCGGGAATCGCGTCGGCCAGGGCCGCGTCTACGTGCAACTCGGCAAGATCGACCACATCGATTTCGCGGCCTGGTGCAAGGGGATTCAGAAGGGCCAATCGTACGTCTCCGACGGTTATGCCCACGCTCTCGATTTCCGGGTGAACGGCACGGCGCCGGGGTTCGGCGAAGTGAAGCTCGATGCCGCGGGGAACGTTAAAGTGTCGGCCAAGGTGGCGTTCGCCTCGAAGCTCGACCTCGGCACGGCCAATGGCGCTCCGAACCCGGTCGGTCCAAACCGCAAGCTCGAACTGATCGTTAATGGCCAGGTCGTTGCATCGAAGGAGGTGTCGGCCGACGATCAGGAGCACGACCTGTCGTTCGACGTGCCAATTGCCAGAAGCAGCTGGGTGGCGCTGCGGCAGTTCCCGCAGATGCACACGAACGCGGTGCCGGTGCTCGTGGGCGGTAAACCGATCCGGGCAAGCCGGGCGAGCGCCAAGTGGTGCATCGGCGTGATCGAGAAGCTGTGGGACGTGCGCGGCAAGCCCGGGCCTGGACCGCGGATCGCCGCCGACGAACGGCCCGAGGCCGAGAAGACCTTCCACAAGGCTCTCGACATGTACCGCAAGATCGCCGACGAAGCCGAGGAAGGAAGTTGAATCGCCCAACGCCCACCCGCGGCCGCGGGTGGGCTTAGGCGGGGAGAACGAAATGATCGGACCATCACACGAAACCATTTACCCGGCACTCGGCCGCGTTCCGAGTGGGTTATTCATCCTCACGGCTCGCCACGGCCACAAAGAGACTGGCATGCTGGCCAGCTGGGTGCAGCAGTGTTCCTTCGACCCGCCGCAGGTATCGGCCGCATTCGCCAAGGATCGCTGGGTACTCGATTGGCTGGAACCGGGCACGGCCTTCGCCGTCAACGTGCTCGCCGAAGGGCAGAAATCGCTTCTATCGCATTTCGGGAAAGGCTTCGGTCCCGGCGAGGCGGCCTTCGACGGCCTCGAGGTGCATCGCGACCCGCATGCCGCGCCGATGCTCCTGGCGGCGCATGCCTTCCTCGATTGCCGCGTCGACAAGTGCGTACCGGCCGGCGATCACATCCTCGTCATCGGCACGGTGGTCGCCGGCGCGGTGCTGCACGACGCCAAGCCGGCTACCCACGTGCGAAGAACGGGCAAACAGTATTGAGGAATCTCTCGTCATGAACGACGACGGCGCCATTATTAGCCCCGATACGCGGCGGGCCCAGCGCTTGCCGCCGGGGCAAGTGCTGACGCGCAAGTGGCCGGTGCTGCACGCCGGCGAGGTACCGCCGTTCGATCCGGCTGCCTGGGATCTCACGGTGTTCCCGACGCCGCTCGTCGATCGCATTGTCCGCTTCACCTGGCCAGAATTCCAGGCGCTTCCGCGGGTGCGGGTCTTTGCCGATATGCACTGCGTGACGCGGTGGAGCAAGCTCGACAATCTCTGGGAAGGGGTGCCGACGCGCGAACTATTGAACCACGTGGAACTGTCGCCAAAGGCCAAGTACGCGATGGTCCACGGCGACTATGGCTTCAGCACGAACTTGCCGCTCGACGATTTCTTCGCCGACGAGTGCCTACTCGCCTTGCGGCACAACGGCGCCGACCTATCGCCCGATCACGGCTTTCCGGTGCGATTGGTGGTCCCGCGGCTCTATGCCTGGAAGAGCGCCAAGTGGGTCCGCGGCATCGAATTCATGGAGGCCGACCGCCCCGGCTTCTGGGAAAGCCCGGAGCACGGAAGTTATCACATGCGCGGCGACCCGTGGCGCGAGCAGCGCTTTGAGGATCAAGCGTGATCGCTAATCACTTCTCTTTTTTCGGTTCCACAAAGGCGACGCTCGACGGATTGCCCACCGGGACGTACTGGCCCGTGAAATTGAGGCCGCCTGTCGCGCGATCGACGCGGAAAACCGTGACGTTGTCGCCGCGTTGATTGCAGCAATAGAGGAACGCGGCGGTCGGGTCGAAGGCGAAGCTGCGCGGATAGTCGCCGCGCGTCCACTCGTCGGCGAGCCACTTCAAGTTGCCGTCCGCCGCGATGGCGAAGATGCCGATGCTATCGTGCAGGCGATTGCCGACGTACAGGAACTTGCCGTCGGCGGAGACGAGGATTGCCGAGCAAAAGTTGCTGCCGGTGAAGCCGGCGGGCAACGTCGAAATGGTCTGTCGCGGCGTCAGTTTTCCTGTCGCCGCGCCGTAATCGAAGCGAACGACCGTCGAGCCTTCCTCCTGCACCGAGAAGACCCAGCGGCCGTTCGGGTGGAAGTCGAAGTGCCGCGGACCGTCGCCGGGCGGCAGCGCGACATAAGCGGGATCATTCGCCGCCAGCGTGCCGCTCTTCGCGTCGAACTTCCAGACGTAAATGCGATCGAGGCCGAGATCGACGTGCAGCACGAAGCGGCCGGCGGGATCGGCGGCAATCATGTGGGCATGCGTCCGGTCGTGGCCGCTGATGGCGAACGTTCCCTTCGGGGCGTTGGCCGCCCGCGTCGGGCCGACTTTGCCTTCAACCTGCTTCACATCGCTCGGTTCGCCCAGGCGGCCATCCTCAAGAATTGGAAGGACGGCAATCGAGCCGCCGAAATAGTTCGCCACCAGGAGAAAGCGCCCCTCCGGATGGATGCGAACGTAGGTCGGCCCGGCGCCGCCCGAACGAACCGTATTGAGCAATTTGAGTGATCCGTCGCCGGCATTAACGGCGAAAGAACTGACGGAGCCTTGTTTGTCCTTGCCGACGCGATCGGTTTCGTTGGCGGAGTAGAGCCGCGTGCCTGCAGGATTGACGACGACGCAGCTGGGGCTCGTGCCCAGCTCGAATGCGCCCGCAGCGGTCAAGGCTCCGGTCGTCCGGTTGACCTGGAAGATGTGGATGCCGCGGCCGTTGCCTGGGGGCAGGTCCACCTGCGTCGGCAGCGTGTCGCGGAGCGGCGAACTGAACGTGCCGACATAAGCGAATAGCGATCGTTCGGCGGCCATCGCCTCGCTGGCATTTCCCACCGCCGTTGCTCCGGTGAGTGCCGCGGCCCGGTGCAGGAAGGTTCGCCGAGTCGATGCCATGTCTGCGATCCGTGAAGTGAATCTCGAAAGGATCAGCGTATTGCTTCGAGTGGGATGCGGTAGCCGCAAGCCCAAAAACGACCGTTGACGACGCTGCCGGGACAAGGTAAGCATAAGGAGTTAGGTAGTCCCCGGATTTTCCGGGAGCCGGCGGCCGATGGGCGGTTCGACCGGCGCCACCAAACTTCAGGAGACACGGCAATCCCACCGTTCGATCGCAACGCCCCACCCCGCGGACCGGCTGGCCCCCGGATGAACGAGCAAATCCGGATTACTCCCATTCGCCTCATCGGCGCCGAAGGTGAACAACACGGCATCGTGCCGACCGCGCAGGCCCTCGATATGGCCCGCGAAGCCGGCCTCGACCTCGTCGAGGTGTCCGCCACCGAGCGGCCCCCCGTCTGCAAAATCATGGACTACGGGAAGCACAAATACTCCCAGTCCAAGAAGACGCACCAGAAGACGCATCAGCAGAAGCTGAAGGAGATTCGGGTGCGGCCGAAGACCGGCGACCACGACATCCAAACCAAGATTCACCAGGCCTTGCAATTCCTCGGGCACAACGACAAGGTGCAGGTGAACGTGCTGTTCCGCGGCCGCGAGATGCAGCACATCGAGGAAGGGAAGCGGGTGATGGACCAGGTGATGGCCGCCCTGATGGAACACAGCAAGGTGGAATCGCCGGCGCGGATGGAAGGGAAGCGAATGGTGGCGCTCCTGGCGCCGAAGGCGATTCCAAAACCGGAGAAGCCGAAGGAGAAGTCGTCGGGGCCGCCGAAGCCCAAGCCGCTGCACCCGGAGGCGATCAAGGCGGCGGCGCGAGCGGCCGAGAAGGCCGCAGCGGAGAAAGCGACCGCCGAGAAGGCCACCGCCGAACCCGCGCCGAGCGCCCCAACTGCGTGAACCGATTGCTTCTAACCGCGCGACAGCAATGGCAACAGCGCCGCCGCGATGTCCGGAAGCATTTCCACAATCGACTTGCCGGCGGCAATATCCGCGGCAATCACCGGCGCGACCGCCGCGATGATTTGCAGCAACAGCCCCAGATTGAAGTGCAAGGCCGGATCTTCGAGCCCCACCCGGTCGACGATCCGCGCCAGACTCGCGACCGGCGCGAGGCTCACCGGCCCCGACAGCGAAAGCGCCTGCGTTCCGCCGAAAGGCATCCGGATCGTGCCACTCAGGGCCGCCGTTCCCGCATAACTGGAGTAAACGGGCGGCGCGGGCGGAACGGGAACCGGCGGCACGGGCGGGGTTGGCGTGGGATCGATCGACGGGATCGTGCCGCCGGCGAGCTTTGCCAGGTCGGCCTGGAGCGCCGCCGCATCGACGCCGCACGGCGCCAACTTCGCATTGGCATACCACAGCGGCGCCAGCTGGGCATAGCACTCCTCCAGCCATCGCGTCGACGTGAAGGCGTCCCACGCGATCAATCGCTTGCCGCCCCAGGTCGCGATCCAGACGCCATCGGAATCGTATCCGAACGCGGTGACATCGTGGCCGCCCACGATCTCCGTGTCGGTTTCACCCCAGGTCGAACGGTCGCCGCCTTCCGTCCAGGCTTCGGGCAAGTTGATGCCGAGCGTAAGCGTTCCGAACAGATACAACGCGACCTGCACTTCGAGCTTGTTCGTCCAGTCGATGGCGACATAACCGTCGATGGGATAGGCCTTGCCCCCGGCGACGAAACCACGCGACTTCATCGCATCGAGCACATCCGTAATGACGCAGCCGTTGTCGCCGGGGCCGCAGATTTCCTGGTATTGCCGGTAAATCTCGTCGTCGGTGGCGAGCACGACATTGCCTTCGCCGAGTTCGTTGCCGCTCCAGACGCCGAGTTCGTGCGCCTTGCCGGCAATCACGCAGTCGCCGTAGCGATCGTTCAAGTAAACGCGGGAGATGGACGCCTGGGCCTTGGCGCCGTAATCGAGCGACGGCGACGGTGGGGTCGCGCCTTCGCTGCGGAGGTAGGCCGCGAAGCGAAGGCACTGGGGGCGGGCCTTCGGCCGGATGCGGCCGAGGTAGACGCGGCGCTTCGGCGGCGCGGAATCGATGCCGCGGGCCTGGTCGCGGCGATGCGCCGCGTCGTCGGGGATCATCACGCTGGGAACGGCCATTGGAACCTCCATCGATGTAGTGTTCTTGCGTACAGATTCAGGGACTGGAGGTTCCTAACTTCCCCTTGACGAAGGTCAAGTCGAACGCGCGAGTTTTTCGCGCTCGGGTTCAGTTTAGATCTTGGCGGCACAGGCATTCTTGCCTGTGCGAGCTTTCGGCACAGGCAAGAATGCCTGTGCCACCAAACCGCTGCGCTGCCTTCGCCTAAAACTGTTTGACCCGACCGCCGCGAGCGTCATATCATGCAACCTGCCGATCCGCTTCGGAGTTTCCTCATGGTCGCATTCTTCCTGCTGGCCGCGTCCAGCGGTTCACTGGCGGCGCGGGCCGACGACGATCCCGTTTTCGACGGGAAGTCGGCCGCCGCCTGGGTCGACATTCTTCAGAACGATTCCTCGGCGCGGAAGCGGGCCATCGCCGCCACGGCCCTCGGCGAACTCCGCCTCAAGCATCGCGTCAAGGACCTTCACAAAGATCTGGGCCGGTCGCTGCGCGTCGATTCCAGCGTGGCCGTCCGCGTCCAGTGCGCCACGGTCATTGCCGGGCTCAAGGCCGACGACATCAAGGACATCGAGTTCGAACTGGTCGAGGCGCTCAAGGCGGAGAAGGAATCGCGAGTGCGAAAGGAACTGGCAATCTTGATGGGGCGTTATCCGGACATCGCCAAGCGCGTGGTCGGGCCGCTGGCAACAATCCTCAAGGATGGCGATGCCCCGGCTCGCGTGGCGGCCGCCGACGCGCTGGCCAAGGTCGGGCCTGCCGCCAAGGAAGCCGCCAACGCCTTGCTTCCACTGCTCAACGACGCCGACAAGAGCGTGCGGCAAGCGGCCATTTTCGCGCTCGGCCGCATCGAGCCGGAGAACCCGACGTTCGTGGTCGCGGCTCTGCTCAAGCGATTCGGCGAAGAGAAGGACGCCGACCTGCGCCGCGAGGTCATCGTGTCCGTGAAGCTAATCGGCGACAAGTCGGAAGCGACCGTGGCCGCCTTGTCGCGGGCGCTGACCGACCCGGACGACGACGTGAAGGCCGCGGCGGCGATCGGCCTCGGCGCCTTCGGCGTCGCCGCCAAACCGGCCGCCGAGGCGCTGCTCAAACTGGCCACCGAGGCCAAGGCGAAAGGATTGCGCATCGATGCGGTCCGAGCCTTCGGTTCCGCGCTTGGGCCGGCCCTCAAGGAACGGCTCGGCGATGTCATCCGGATTATGGAGTCCGATACGGAGTACGAGGTGCGCTTGGCGGCCGTGGAGGAACTCGGGGCGCTCGGCCCGGCCATCAAGGACGACAAGGAGGCGATGGCGGCGCTCCGCAAACGCCTCAGCGATCCGCAGTTGAAGGTGCGCGAGGCCGCGGCGGTGGCCATTCGCCGCGTCGAGAAGAAGCCGGAACCGAAACCAGCCAAGAAGCCGTGAGCGTCAATTGCCCCGAAGGATTTCGCCGAGTTTGCCCAGCAGCTCGGCCTGAGAAACCGTCGATTCTTCGCGGCGAGCCAGTTGCTTGACTTTCCACACGCCCTTTTCGAATTCGTCTGGCCCGGCGATGACGGCCGCGACGAAGCCGCGCTTCTCGGCGTACGCCAATTGCACGCCGATCTTCCTGGCATCGGGATAGACTTCGGTGCCGATGCCGCGTTCGCGGAGTACGCGGGCCAGTTGCTGATATTCGCCGAGCCGCGCCGAATCGAATTGCACGATCAGCACGGAGGCCGGCGTGCTTTGCCCCGTGAGCAGCGGGTGCTTCAGTTCTTCCATCGCGGCGATAAGCCGATCCAGGCCGAGCGACGCGCCGACGCCCGGCAGCACCTGCTTCGTGTACTTGCTGGCGAGGTTGTCGTAGCGGCCGCCGGAGCAAACCGAGCCGATCCCGGGCAGGTCCGTCAGGAAGGTTTCGTAAATAGTTCCAGTGTAGTAATCGAGCCCGCGGCAAATGGAGAGATCGACCTTGATGCGCCCATCCGGAATGCCGGCGGTCTTGGCGACTTCGAGTAGCTCGCGCAATTGTTGGATGCCGACCAATGCCTGTTGGTTTTGAATGGACTCGAACTGATCGTGGATTTGCTTTAATAGTTTTCCGTTGTCCGGCTCATTGATTTCCGCCAATGAGATGACGGCATGGGCGGCATTGAGAGGAACGCCTGCCTCCTTCATTTCGAGTATGACATTTTCCTTGCCGATCTTCGGCAACTTATCCAGTGCTCTGAGAACTGATAGCGATTTGTCGGCGATCCCTTCTTTTTCCAGCAAGCCATTCAACATCATCCGATTGTTGATGCGAATCTCGAACTTATCTATGCCGATGGCTTCGAATAAATCGTTGATAACTAATATCGTCTCAATATCGGCCGCATTGGACGTCGTGCCGATAGTATCGAAGTCGCATTGCCAGAATTCGCGGTAGCGGCCGTGGCCGGGGCGTTCGCCGCGCCAGACCGGGCCCATCGCGTAGCGCTTGAACGGCGTACCGAGCTGGTTGATGTGCTGGGCGGCGAAGCGGGCGAATGGCACCGTCAGATCGAAGCGCAGGCCCATCTCGGCTTTCTCGGCCTTGGCGCCGAGCACGCGGTACACGAGCTTGTCCGACTCGTCGCCCCCTTTGCCGAGCAGTACGTCGAGCGATTCGCAGGCCGGAGTGTCAATCGGTGTGAAGCCATAGGATCGGTAGACGCGCCGCGCCGCGTCGAGTACCTTCTCGCGCGCCAGCATCAACTCGGGCGGGTAATCGCGAAAACCCGATAGCGTCCGCGGCGTAATCAACTGGGCCACAATAACTCCGATTATTAATTAACCACAGAGGCACAGAGAACACAGAGAAGAGAAGAATCGAGAATTGAGGATCAATGTTCTTGCTGGATTACTTGCTTTGTCGATTTCGAATTCTTGACTCTGTATTCTTCTCTCTTCATGCTTCTCTCTTTTTTTTCTCTGTGCCTCTGTGCCTCTGTGGTTAATCTAATTTCTTCGATACTTGGAACTGAACTGTTCCAGGAAGCGGCGTTCCTCGGCGGTGAGCGAAGCCATGCCGGAGGTTTGGATCTTCTCCAACAGAAGTTCCTTGCGATCCTCGTCGAGCGCCCGCTGGGCGGCGGCCCGCTGCAGTTTCTTCACCTTGCGCGCTTGCAGCCATCGCGCGATGGCTCCGGGTTCCTTCGGTTTCACCACGGGTTCGTCGTCCTTCTCGAGGCTCGTGTAACCGGCCGAGAAATCGTACCCGAACGGCCCCTCCTCGTTCTCCAGTTCCATCAACTTGGTCCACGACATGTAGATGATGAACATCGCCAGGGCGATCACCAGCGGCTCGATCGTCCAGATGGAAACGATCATCAGGAGCACGCCGATGACGTAGCCGCTGTATGCCGCGACCACGACGCCGCGGCGATAATCAGTGCGCCCCCAGATGATGGCCTGGAGCATCTGCCCGCCGTCCAAGGGGTACGCCGGGATCAGGTTAAATAAGAAGAGGAACCACGACATCCAGAAGATGCGATTGAGCCAGACGGCCCACGACGGGGCCAGGGCCCGCACGAACCCGTGCGCGCTCCATTTCTCGGCGGCCTTCGCATTGAATTCCGGCGTCATCGTGTAGCGATAGAAGAGCACGCCCTTCTCGCGTAGTTCTTTTTCCACGGCTTCGCGTAGCGCGGCTTCGGCGTCGCTCGCGCCGGCCGGCGTTGTCCCGTACAGGCTCAAGCCATATTCGCTCGTGTAAGTTCGGCCGTCCGCGAAGTTGTGAATATTGCTGAGGTACGGATTCGACAGCGGATTGACGTTCGGGAAGAAGTTGCCGAGCGCCAGGCCCAGCGTGCAAAGGAGGCAAATGACCACGTTCACGGCGGGGCCGCCGGCCGCGACGATGAATGACGGCTTCGGCGCGTGCGGCACCTCGACGAACGCCAGCCCGCCGAGCGGCCAGATCAGGATTTCGCGCGCCTCGCCGCCGACGAATCGCGCCGCGAAACAGTGCCCGAACTCGTGAACGAGAATGATCCCGAACAGGATCACGATCGTGAACAGGAAGATGTCGAGCGTCGAGATCGGCGTGGCTTTTTCCGTCACCTGGCGCAGGAACAGGCCGAGCGTGACGATGAAGAAGAGGATGTGAATCTTGACCGGGATGCCGAACGCGGTGAAGACGCGGAGCGCCCAGTTCGTCAGATCGCGCATCGGACCATTTCCTGTTGCCCGTTTCCTTGGGCCGTGGCCGGCCGCCAAGGATCATCCTATCATCGGCGGCAGACGGTCGCAATTGTTCGCCCGGAATCGCGCGACCCTGGCAACGAGGAATGCCGCATGTCCCGCGAGATCGTCCACGTCGGCCGGAAAATCCGGGTCGCCATCGACACGCAGACGATGCCGGACGGCACGGTCGTTCGCCGCGACGCGATCCTTCATCCCGGCGCCGTCGTCATTCTTCCGGTGCTGGACCACGACCGGATCGTGTTGCTTCGCAACCACCGGTTCGTGATCGGCGAGACCTTGTGGGAAGTGCCGGCCGGGACGCGCGAGCCGGACGAACCGCTGGAAGCGTGTGCTGCGCGCGAACTGCTCGAAGAGACCGGTTACCGCGCCAACAAGTGGCGCTGTCTCGGCTACCTGTACGCTTCGCCCGGCGTCCTCGACGAGAAGTTGCACCTGTT
>DATNBQ010000137.1:0-8616 GCA_035571955.1 Urbifossiella sp.
AGGCCGGGCCCCTTGTCGCGGAGGCGAACGAGGATGCGGTCGCGCCAGCGGGCGAGCCCGAGGGCGTCGCCGGAACAAAGTTGCGTGACGGCGAGCCGCGCCAACCACGCGGCTCGCGCCGGCAGATCGTCGAAATGCTGATCGAGGAAGGCGATGACGCGCGGCAACGACGCGAGCAAATCGGCCGGCAGAGCGGCGCGATGCGCCCCGAGCACCGCGTACGCCGCCACGACGCGGCCCGCCCCGAACCGCCCCGGCTCGCCCAGCCAGCGCTCGAGGGGCAATAGCGGCCCCGATTGCCGCGCCGCCCGGTGTTCGGCCCACAGCCATTGCTCCAGCCAGGCCGTCCGCGGCGTCGCCGCATCCCACGCGGCATTGATCCAGCAAATGGCCGCGTCGGCGGGGTTGCCCGTGGCCGAGTATACTTCGGCAAGTTCCGTCCAGCCGGCGGCGCGTTGATCGGGCGCGAAGCGTGGGAAATCGCGCAGCAATCGTTCTTCCAACTGATGGCGCCGAGCGGCGCGATCGTGGCCGTGAACCAGGGCATCCGGGGATGCAAGAGTCTGCTCGACGCGCGGCGACGCTGGTGGCCGCTCCGTCTTTCGCGAAGGAATGATTCCGGACGATGCCTCGGCCTGTTGCGGCCGTTCCGGTCGCTTGAACGGTTTCAAGAGCCGTTCCACTTTGCGTGCGATCCAATTGCCGCGTTCCACGGCGGGCGTTTCGCGGCGCTCGCGCTCGGGGCCCGAACGCCGGCCAACGCGAACCGGCTCGTCCTCTTCCAAGGCGTAGTCCGGTTCCAGCGCCGGCGGCGCGAACCGCTCGAAGGCGAACGGCTCGCCGACTTGCCGTTCGGCGGCCAAGGCGACTCCCGTCGGGGCAGTGTATGTCAGCAAACTGGGAACGGGTTGGAACGCCGCGATTGGTACGGCAAAGGGAATCGCTTCGCCGCGCGGCCCCGCTTCCACCCAGATGAAGCGATCGGCCCGCACCGACAGCAACTGCGTGAGTTCGCGTTGTCGCAACAGCGGCCGCACCGCCCAGCGACTGGGTACGAACAAGCCGGGAACGCGCGGGTCGGGGTAGTATCCATCGGCGGCCAGCGGCAGGAACGGCGGGATGCGCAACCCTGCCGCCGGCCGCACGATCACCCGCCGCGTGCCGCCGAACGATGTGCTTGCCGCCTCGAATTGACGCAGCAATCGTTCGTTCGCCCCGGCGCAGAATTCCCAGAACCGCGCCGCCGAGTCGCCGGGAAAGACCCAGGCCAGTTCGCGCGGTGTCACCGATGAGCGCTGCAAGACCACGCGAACGGGAACCGCGAGTTTTCGATGGCTCGGTTCGCGCGATCGCTCTCGCCGTGCCAGTGCGTATTCATCGGGCGAGGGCAAGGGAACCGACGCCGAGCGAACGCTCACGCTGCACGCTGGCCGAAGGCATAGCACGCTGCCCGCCGGCTTGACTAACTGCTCCGGCAGCGGATGCGACCAACCCGCGAGCACCCAGATGCCCGCTGCCTGCTCCACGAATGCCTCGATGGGCGAATCCGCTTCCTGGCAGCGGAGGAGCAAGCTGGTCGGCGGCGATTCGCACAGCAACCACGCCCGCGCTTCGCCATCGAGCAATCGCACATTTCCTGTGGTAGCGCCGAGCCGCCGGCACGCGGCCGCGACCTGCGGCAACATCGCATCGGGCATTTCAAATAGGACGCGGCCTGCGGGAATCGCAGCGGGCTTGAGCGGCAGAAGCTCGGCCCACGATTGCACCGACTCGGCCGCGGAGTCGCCGGCATGGAGAGATTGCACGCCGAGGCGGCCGAGTGCCGCGAGGGTCTCGCGCGAAAGCGACCGGCTCGGTTCGATCCAGGTGCGGCCCTGGGAATCGGCGCCGGCGCGGGCCGGCGCCGCCGTGACGTCGCGCGGCGCAACGCCGTTGGCAAGCACGATCCGCAGCACATCGATCGTGGGAAAAAGCACCGCCGCCATGACGCAAGTCTAGCTCATTTCGGGGCCAAAAGCCCACCCGCGGCCGCGGGAGGGCTTGCATTCCAGCGCTTCAACAGCAGCCACTCGATCAACCAGCCGAGCAGGTTCAAACTGGCGTCGCGCATATCCCTGCCGGGGTCGAACTCCGAGATCGACATTCCCGCCACCTTGTCGGACCACACTGCATCGAGAAGTTTCAAGAACACGGGCGGGCTTAAACCGAACGGCAGCGGATGTTGAACGGCCGGCAAGAACGCCGGATCGAACGCATCGCAATCGAGGTCGAGCCAGACGCGTTTCGCCGCACTCGCCCTGGTTCGCAGTTCCTCGACCACTCGCTCCGGCCGCACGGCAATCTGTTCCGCCGAGTACGCCGCTTCGAACACTTCCGCCACTTCATCGCTGGGGATCAACAAGTCGCGATGGCCGAGATTGACGATTCGGGGCAGTTGCTCGGCATGCTTGAGGAAGTTGCCGTGCGATAGTTCCGCCGTAGTGTCGTGGAAGTCGTGGATATCCAAATGGGCATCGAACTGGACGACAAGCGTCTCCTGGCCGAGTTCTTCGAGCACCGGAATCACGGCGAGATGATTCCCGGCAAGCCAGAGGAGAAACCCGCCATCGGCAAGGGCGGGTCGCGCCAATTGCCGACCTTGCTTCCGCCAACCGCGGACCTGTTCGATCGTCTCGAAGACCTGTTCGTGGACCGTCAATTTGCCGCGGAAGGCATCGGCCCGCGTCGGTCGGGTTTCTTCCTCGGTATCGTCGATGATCTCGCGGACGGCATCGCCGAGCAGTTGCGCGCCGGCCCCCGTGCCCGCCGACCCGAACAGGTCGAACGGGAAGATAACGATTGTGCCGGATGCGTCGGCATTCATGTGCGGCATCAACCTCGAGGCGGCGTGGCAATCGCTTCGCCGCGAGTTATCATGATAGCCGGTAAGGTCGGGCTGTTGAGTCCCGTTTCGCCGCGACCCAACGTCGTTCTAAAATGGGTGTGTGGATAAACCCGAGGTATCGCAATGAATGAATTGACTCTGGAATCGCTTGCCAAACGCGTCGAAGTTTTGGAGAAGGAGCTGGCCGAGCAGCGGAAGCAACCGGCCGCGAAAAAAGACTGGCGGCGAGTCGTTGGCATCTCGGAGGACAATGAGTTCACCCGCGCGATGCTCATGGAATTGGAAGCCATTAGCGATGCTGAGCGAAAGGCCGCGGAGGAAGCCGAATGATCCTCCTCGACACCGACCACGTTTCCATTCTCCGCTTAAGAGACAACCATCGCAGGACGCGGCTTTTGTCGCGCTTGGCCCTGCTCGATGACGAGACGATTGGAATTCCCATCGTTGCTACGGAAGAGACAATGCGTGGATGGCTTGCAACGCTGGCGAAAGAGAGACAAGCGCGACGGCAGATTTATGCATACCGAGAACTTGGAGATATGTTCGGTTTTTTTGCTGCGTTCTCGATAGTTCCATTCGACGATGCGGCGGTCGATCAGTTCGAACAATTCAATAGCATCCGGATCGGTGCATCCGATCGCAAGATCGCGGCGATTGCCATCGCCAGTGGCGCGCTATTGCTTACAGCCAATCGTCGCGATTTCGAACAAATCCCCGGTTTGCGATTCGATAACTGGATGGACTAGCCGTTATGGAGCCGTTGGAATCGGAACAGGCCGAAGAAATCGATCTGGGGCAGTCGCTGCCGCCGCCGGAAGCGAACGGCGTGCACTCGGCGCCGCCGTCGGCCCCACCGCCCGTCGCCCTCGCCGCCCGCCGCGCCGACATCGACGTCAAACAGGCCCAGGTCTCCTGGCTGCTCGAACAATTGGAATGCGAGGCGGCCCTCTTCCTCGCCCCGCCGCACATCGCCTGGTTCACCGCCGGAATGAACGTCCGCGGCCTCATTGCCGACAGCGAACGCCCCGCCATCTACACCAACGGCCGCCAGCGCTGGCTCATCTGTTCGAACATCGACACGCAGCGGCTCTTCGACGAGGAACTCGACCAACTCGGCTTCCAGTTAAAAGAATGGGCGTGGGAAAGCGGCCGCGCCGAACTGCTGCTCAATGTCACCACGGGGCGCAAGGTCTGCGGCGATCGCCCGCTCCCCAACATGCCGCAAACCAGTGAACGGCTGCGGCCGATCCTCCGCATCCTCTCCGCCTTCGAACAGGACGAATACCGCGCGCTCGGCAGGGTGGTGGCCCACGCCGTGGAAGCGACGGCCCGCAACCTCACGAAGAACTCGACCGAAGAAGAAGTGGCCGGGCAACTCGGGCATCGCATCCTGCACCGCGGCGCGGAACCGCTGGCGATCAGCATCTCCGCCGACAGCCGCGGCGCCAAGTTCCGACGCAGCGGCTTCACTTCCGCACCCATTCAGCAAACCTGCGTGTTGCAAGCGACCGCCCTGCGCGGCGGCCTCTTCGCCACGGCCAGCCGCACTGTCGCCTTCGGCAACCCGCCGGAAGAGTTCCGCAAATCGCACGACCTCGCCCTGCGACTCGCCGCGATCTACCGTTCCCTGTCGAGGCCGGAGGAAACGATGACCACGGCGCGGCGAGCCGGGCAAACGGTGCTCGGCCCCGAGTTCGAATTCGAGCATCGGTTCGCGCAGCCGGGGTATGGGGCCGGCCGGTTCCTGGCGGAAGAACTTCGCCGCGGCGGCCAGGACGAACGCTTCGCCCTGGGGCAAGCGCTGGTGTGGCAACCGCGCGTCGGCCCGGCCGCCGTCGTCGATTCCGCCATCGTCACCAACGACGGGGGCGAGTGCGTCACCCCGCCCACCGACTGGCCGTTCAAGCGAGTCCTGATCCGCGGCAAAACGCAAGACATCCCGGACATCTTCGTGGCCCCGGAATAGCGTTTTTCAGTTCTAAAAGCGGCTCGCTCTCAGTATTCTAAACCGGAAGCGATCATCTATCTGCCGCGCATACCCGAGGTGCCCCTTGACCAAGAACCGCCCGATCCGCACCTGGATGACTCTTTCAGGGGGGCGTCGGATCGAAGAACTGGAAGATCGCACGACGCCGGCCAGCTACAACTGGGACGGCGCCGGCAACCTCGCGGTGTCGCTGGGCACCAACGAGTCGCTGAGCTTCGCGAACACCGGCAGCGGCTATCAACTCACCTTATCCGGCGGCGCCGACACCTGGACCGCGGCAGGCACAGCGGCCGATGGCGGCGTTGCGGGCGACGTGCTCACCTTCGACACCACGGCCGATCTGGCCGGCTCAATCGCGATCAATAACTCCGGCGCGGGAACCGGAACCAACGATGTCGATTTCACCGGCGCCATTTCTTCCGGCAGCATCATCGTCAATACCGCGGGAAGCATCACGAACGACGGCGCACTGTCGGCCACCGGCGCCGGCGCGATCAGTCTCACGGCTGGACAGAACATCGTGGTGAATGCCGGCATCACAGGCGGCTCGGGCGGCACGACGCTGCTTGCCCAGGGCATGGCGGCCGAGGATACCACGGGCGTGACGATCGAGAATGGCGCGGTCGTCACGGCGGCGGGCGCCGGCGCCGTGAGCGTCACCGGAACAGGTGGTGCCGGCCCGAATGGGAATGATGTCGGCGTGGAAGTGACCGGCGCGGGCTCAACGATCACCGCCGGCGGCGGCGGTACTGTCACTGTCAGCGGCACGGGTGGCGGCTCGGGCAACGGCGGCCACGGCGTAGTGGTGACGGATTCGGGCGAGATTACATCGGACGGCGGCGCAGTCAGCATCACCGGCAGCGGCGCATCGGGCACAGGAGTCTTCAATCTCGGTGTACTTGTGGATGGCGGCACGGTCACATCCGGCGGGGACGGCAAGGTGAGCATCATCGGATTCGGCGGCTCCGGACACGATAGCGGCGCCGTGTACGTGACCGATTCGGGGAAGGTCTCGTCGGGCGGTGCTGGGGCCGTGAGCGTTACGGGGACGGATCACGCTGGAGCCGAAGGTGCCTGCAACGGCGTCGGCGTCAGCTTTTCGGGAATCATCACGTCGGGCGGAGGCAGCATCAGCGTGGCCGGCATCGGCAACGATGTCAACGAAGGGATCACGGTCTTTGGAACCGGCTCTATCGTTTCCGGGAATAACGCGCCCATCACCATCACGGCCGATACGCTCATCATTGATAATGTGAGTTTGATCGACGCTGGAACCGGCATTCTTTCCATCATGCCGCTAAACTCAGGCACGTTAATCGCCCTCGGCGGGCCCGAGGAACTTCCCGGCAACCCATTGACGCTGGGTCTATCGGCCGCCGAGATTGCCCGATTCACCGCCGGCACTCTGAACATCGGCAACGCGAGCAGTGGTGAAATGGACATCAGCGCGGCCATCGGCTTCTCCAGCCCGGTCGTCAACTTGACGACGGGCAGCAATATCGCCTTCACGGGAAGCGGTTCGCTCGCCTCGACGGATGGCGCAATCGCGCTGACAAGCGGTGGAACGGGCGCAATCACGTCGACGACGGGCGCCACCGATCTCAGTGTCGCCGCGGGAACCATTTCGTTGCACACGACTGCGGGCACGATTGGCGCCAGCGGCAACCCAATCATCGTTTCCGGCGCGAATCTGAATGCGAACTCTGGAGATGGCAACCAATACCTTGCCGCGGTCGGCTCAATCGCCATTGACGGAGGCGGACTGAATGCGGGATTGGGAACGGTCGAGCTGGACGGCGGCGCGTTTTCTCTCGATCGCGATAACCCGATTGATAATGCCGCGAGCTTGATCGTGAACGGGGCGACCCTGGCCATGGGTGCGTTCAGCCAGACGATGGCCGGGATGGAACTCGACGCCGGATCGATCACCGGCACGACGGGGATGCTGACGAGTACGAGCCGGTTCCAACTGGAGAGCGGCGAAGTCAGCGCGATTCTTGCGGGTGGGAACGGCTTGCTGAAGACGACCAACGGCACCGTCACTCTCAGCGGGGCGAACCGATACGATGGAGCGACGACGGTTGACGGCGGCACGCTGCTCGTTAACGGCGACGATACGCTGGCCACGGGAGATGTCGCGGTCAATGCCAATGCAACCCTGGGTGGAAGCGGAACCCTCGGCGGATCAGTCGCGATCAATACCGGCGGCGGCATTACCGGCGGAACGCTCGGCAGCGTCGGCACCCTGACAGTCGGCGGGCTCTCGTTCAACGGCGGAATGTTCCGGGCCGACTTCAATGGAAGCGCCTCGGACACGCTTGCCACCACGGGCGCGATCAATCTCAATGATGGAGCCGCCGGCAACTTCGCAATCAACAGTCAAGCGGGCAGCGCCCCGGCATCCACCGTTTTCACATTGATTGACAACACCGGTTCGGGAACGATCACCCATCCGCCGCTCGCCGGGGCGCCCGAAGGCGGCGCGGCCACCATCGATTCCGTGGTCGGGTTTTACACATACGCCGGCGGGAACGGACGCAGTTTCACGTTCGCGGCCGCACTTACGAAACTCGTCGGCGTGCCGCCGTTCGCGGTCGGTTCGGACGCCGGCGGCACGTCGACCCTCACGGTGTACAACCCGGATGGGTCGGTTGCCGCGTCGCTCGATCCCTTCCCCGGCTTCCTCGGCGGGATTCGCACGGCAGTCGCCGACTTCAACGGCGACGGCACTCCGGACGTCGTGGCCGGCACCGGGCCGGGAACAACCGCCGAAGTGAAAATCCTTGATGGGAAAACCGGAGCCGTGCTGTTCGACGTCAAGCCGTTCGACACGTTTCAGGGCGGCGTTTTCGTCGCGGCCGGGGACATCGACGGCGATGGCAAGGCGGAACTCGTCATCACGCCGGATCAGAGCGGCGGCCCGCGAGTCGAGGTTTACTCGGGCGGCACGTTCCAGGAAACCGCCAACTTCTTCGGCATCGGCGATCCGGGTTTCCGCGGCGGCGCGCGAGCGGCGCTCGGCGACATCAACGGCGATGGCCACGCTGATTTGGTCGTTTCCGCGGGGTTCGGCGGCGGCCCGCGCATTAGCGTCTATGATGGCGCGGCACTCGCCCAGGGCCAAACCACGGTGCACATGGTCGGCGATTTCTTCGCCTTCAGCGATCAGCTGCGGAATGGGGCGTATGTTGCCGTCGGCGACGTGACCGGCGACGGCCACGCCGATTTGATCTTCGGGGCCGGCCCAGGCGGCGGGCCGCAGGTGCTGATCGTCAATGGTGAGTCACTACTCACACAAGGCGTAGTCGCGGCGGTGAATGCTCCGGTGGCCAGCTACTTCGCCGGCGACCCGAACAACCGCGGCGGCATTCGCGTCGCCGTCAAGAACCTGGACGGCGACCGATTCGCCGACGTGGTGGCCGGGGCAGGTCAATCCGGCGGCAGCGGAATCGCGAGTTACCTCGGCAAGAACCTGACGACCGGCAACACGGCCGAAGACTTCGGTTTCAGCGCCCTCCCCGGCTTCAGCGGCGGCGTATTCGTGGGCTAAGAGTCTGAATTCTCACCACAGAGATACAGAGAGCACAGAGCAGAAAACAGAAACATGGCGAATCCGATGTCGGCGCCTGGAAGGTCGAAGTTCTTAAACAGCGACTCTTCCGAGCCACCGGAATCGAGCTCGAGGCTCACCGCAAAGACCTTACGGACCGCACGGCGAACATTCTCCTCAAGGACGGCGGTCTCG
>DATNBQ010000138.1:0-2661 GCA_035571955.1 Urbifossiella sp.
AGGTGCGTTCGGCGGTCTCCGGATCGGTCATGATCGTGGCCGGATTGGAGTTCACCAGCACGACCGTGTAGCCTTCTCCGCGGAGCGCCTTGCAGGCCTGGGTGCCGGAATAATCGAATTCGCAGGCCTGGCCGATGATGATCGGCCCCGATCCGATGAGCAAGATTTTGTGGAGGTCGGTTCGCTTCGGCATGGTGGGGAGTCGCGTCCTTGGGCTCGGGAAGGTCGGCGCAAACTCCGCTTAACTTATGAAGTGAGCCGAGAGCGGCCAATTTGCGACGTGGGAATTGCTGAACCGAGCGCTCGGCTCCGCCTCGCGGCCATCGGTCATGTGGTCGCGGCCTTCATTTTCGCCAGGCCGGTCTTGGCGACTTGCAGCGGGTTCTGCTTCCAGTAGCCGCGGTTGAACAGCTCCAGCGAAAGGTAGCCGCGATAACCCATGGCCCGGAGCGTCGCGAACACGCCCTTGAGCGGGGCGATGCCGTCGCCGGGGTAAACGCGGTCGGCGTCGGCGATCTTGTCGCGGCCGATCTTCGGGTAATCGTTGACGTGGAAGATGCCAATCGCCGACGCACTCAGCAGGTTCAATCCCGCGAAGTCCGAGCCGCCCTTGTAGAGGTGATAGACGTCCGGCAACACGCATCCGTCCGGGCTGCCGCACTCCGCGGCGACGAGCACCACTTCCCCCAGCCGCTTGAGCGTTTTCGAGAAGCCCCACACCTCGACGATCGGCGTGACGCCCATGCTCTCGCCGAGCTTGAGCAGATCGCGGTAGCGATCCGCCGCGGCAAGCAAGTCGACGATCGGTTGCGTGAACTTGGGGTCGTCGCGCTTGCTGGCGCCGCCAGTTGCGCCGACGGGCGGGGCGGCCAGGTGCGTGCCGCCGATCTGCCGCACCCGGTCCATGTCGCGCCTGGCCTGTTCGAGTCCCTTTTTGCGGCGGCCGGCGTCTTCCACGATCCACTCGGCGAAACCGATCGCGTCCGGCACCACGAGCCCGGCGTCGGCGATCCGCTTCTTCAAATCCTTGAGGGAACCGCCGGCGGATGCATAGTCGTTAATCTCGCTGATCCACGGTTCAATGGCGTCGTAGCCGGCCTTGGCGGCGATGTCGATGAGTTCGAGAATGGGGCGCGACTTGCCGGCGGCGTCGCGCACGGTGCTCGTGTTGAGGCAGAAGCGGAAGGGAGCCACGGCCGCTTGCTTCGCGCGACTGCGGGTCGTTGCCATGGCCAACCCTCCCGCCGTGCCGGCCAGCCACGTTCGCCGGGTCAGTGCATCGCTCATGGAGGAATCTCGGCGAAGGGGTCGCGAACCCGCAAGCGGCTAGTGATTGGTGGCACAGGCAAGAATTCCTGTGCCACCAATGCAGTATGCGCACCTTACCGCCTGGGTGGGGCTGCGGCCGGTTGGGCCGGCGGAACGTACTGGCGGATGATCGACAGCGGCACGTCCGTCGTGTGGTCGGGTTCGACGTTAATCGTCTTGAACGCCTGCGAATTCTCGTCCGCCGGCTTCACCGCCCACGCCGTGTATGTGCCGACCGGCACCTTCTTAAAGGTAAATTTGCCGCAATCGTCCGTCACCCCCTGCGCGATGGGTTTGCCGTTGCTGAGCAAGTAGACCTTCACGTTGGGCTGGTCGCGTTCGCCGCTCCCCTGGGTCACGTGAACCTTGACCGAACCGTGGCCGCCATCGAATTCGAGCTTGATGACGCCGGTGCGGTAGCCGGGCAGGCCGACGCCGTTGACGAACATCACGCCCATCTTCAGTTCGGTCTCCTTGTTGATCTCGTTGGGCAGGCGGATGTCGGCGGCCCAGATCGGCTGCCCCTTGGAGCTCTTCTGATCCTTGAGAATGCCGTCGGCATACTGGATGTAAATGGTGCCCTGGGAGGGCTTGCCGTCCGGCGCCGGCGGGTCGCCGAGGAAGAAGCGGACCGGCTGGCTGAGGTCGATGCCCGATTCCTCGTCGATGGCCGTGGCCATGAAACGGACGAGATCGCCGCGGCGATAGCCGGCGATCGGTGGCTTTTCAGGGAAGAAACGAACCACCGAAACGTCCGGCGGAGTGTAATCGATCTTGATGAGGCCCTCGCCGCCGCCCGGCAAGCCGACGCCGTTGAAGACGATCGCCCCGACCTTCAGCGTGGACACGGCATAGGTGGCCGGGATTTCGAATTCCGCCTCGAAAACGTCCTTGCCTTCGACTTTCTGACCGAGCTTGACCTGGCTGTTCGGGGCCGGCTTGCCATCGGGGCCGGGGCGTTCCCCCAGGAAAATCACGACCGGCTTCGTCGGGTCGATATCGGACTCGGCATCGGTTGCAATCGCCGTGACCCTGATCTTTTGGCCGGGGCGGAACATCTTGATCGCGCTCGACATCGGCTTGACCGGTTCCACTCTGAGTTCGATGCCCGGCGGGGTAGCGTCGAACTTCACCGTCTTGCGCGGCGAAGTCTTGGTCGCGGTTCGGGCGAAGAAATCGCGCTTGCCGAAGACACCCTGCGTCGGAAATTCGACCACCCAGTCCTCGGAACGCGTGGCGAAGATGGCCTCGCCGTTCGTGCCAATGCGGACCTCGATCCCTTCGTTGCGCGGGGTGGGCAAGCGCTTGATCTGCTCGCCGCCGGTGCGGTCGAAGACGATGCTGACCGGGCCG
>DATNBQ010000139.1:0-20618 GCA_035571955.1 Urbifossiella sp.
GCTCGACTCGACGCAGATGGTGCAACTCACGTACGCCTGCCGATCGGCCAAGGAGCAGCTATTCGCCGACCCGAAATTGAAATCCGCCCCGGTGACGGTGCTCGGCAAAGGGCGGAGCCTGGTCGGCGGCTCGATCAAGTACGATCTGCCGCGAAGCGACGCGGAACAAGTGTTGATTGATGGCTTCTTCCCGGAATGCAAGCCGGACGCGGAGCCGACTCGCGCCCGCCCGATGGGGCTTCAAGAACTCGGCCTCCCATACGTCTCCGATCCCGGCATCACCCGACACCTCGCGCAATTCCTTCATCGCCAGGCGGAATCGCTCGCGAATCGCGATTTGACGAGCGGAGGACGCAAGTCCCCGGATTCTCGACGGAAACCGACGAGTTCGCTTCCTTCGGCGGTTCTCTTCAACGGCGGCGTCTTCAAGGCCGACTCCCTTCGCCAACGCTTGCTCGGCGTCCTCGGTTCGTGGGCCAAGGGCGTCAAGGCGGACCCGGCCCGCGAACTGGCCGGCGCCGATTTGGACCTGGCGGTCGCGCGCGGGGCGGCTTACTACGGGCTCGTTCGCCGCGGCAAGGGAATCCGCATCCGCGGCGGCACCGCCCGCGCTTACTACATCGGCGTCGAGACCGCGGCCCCCGCCGTCCCCGGCATGGCCCCGCCGCTCAAGGCCATCTGCGTCGCCCCCTTCGGCATGGAGGAAGGCACCGAGGCCGACATTCCGGCGCAGGAGTTCGGCCTCGTGGTGGGCGAAGAAGCGGAGTTCCGCTTCCTCGGCTCCACGGTCCGCCGCGACGACCCGGCCGGCGCCGTCATCGAGGACTGGCAAGGCCAGATCGACGAACTGACGCCGGTGCGGACGACACTGGAAGGAAAGGGGGCCGCGGGCCGCGTTGTGCCGGTTCACCTGCACAGCAAGGTAACGCCCGTGGGCCAACTGGAACTGTGGCTGATGAACCGCGACGGTAAGCAGCGCTGGAAGCTGGAATTCAACGTCCGCGAAAGCCGCTAAAGCAGCACCTACTCCCATACTTGTCGTTTGCGGATCGGCGGATAGCTTAACAGCCGGGTTTTCACGTCTCCCAGGGCGAGTGAGAGGAGCCCAAGCATGGCGCGCGGGAAGAAGAGCGGACCGAGCCGGATGGACCTACGGCGCCAGAACGAGGCCGCCGAAAGCCGGGAACCCGCAGAAGAAGAAGAAGTTGAAGAGGGGGAGGCGGAAGCCGAGGCGGATACCGAAGCGGAGGCGGACGACGAAGGCGATGATGGCGACGAGGAGGGGGGCAAAAAGAAAAAGAAGAAGCCGGCCAAGAAAAAGGCCGCCCCCAAGGCCAAGAAGCCCGCGACCAAGCGCGTCCGCACGCCGAAGGAAGTTCGCCAGCGGGCTTTCTGGGTCGTCTTCGATAACTCCAGCAAGGAAGTCGGCGCCTTCGCCTTCAACGAGAAGCACAACGCCGAGAAGCTCCTCGAGAAGAAGATTCAGGAGAAGGAAGGGAAGGCGACGTTCTACATGAACCTGGTGAAGCGCGAGATCAAAGAGGAAAAGTGAAAATGAACGAGCCGCCCGCGGCTGAGCAATCGCCGCGAGCGGCTGGTCGTGCGGCGGCGGGTTCCGGCCCGCGCCGCGCCTCTTCTCTCCGGCCCCAAGCTTGGCAAGGCTGCCGAATGTGCCTCTCTTAGCAATAGCCGTGCCGGATTCGAAAATGCCTTGATTCATGGCATTTCGAAGTAGCCTACTCCCTTCGACCGTGTAGCTTTTACAACGCCGCTGCGACTGTCGAGAAAAAGATACCGACCATCACGTCACCAGTACCACGCGGACATCCATGACGTTCGTCCCGCTCAAGCCGCAGCGGATGAGCCCGCCGACGGCATCGAAGAATGAATAGGCATCGTGGCGGCGCAGAAATGTCTCCGGCGTTAAGTCGAGAGAGGCAGCCCGCTGGAGCGTCGTTGCATCGGCGATCGCGCCCGCAGCGTTGGTCGGGCCGTCCTCGCCATCCGTGCCGCCGCTGATAATCGCGACGCCGAGCATTCCGGCAGTTCCTAACTTGGCGAGAATGGCCAGTACGAATTCCTGATTGCGGCCGCCCTTGCCGGGGTTGTCGCCGAGCGTCACGGTCGTTTCGCCACCCATCAGCAAACAGACGGGCGCCGCGCTCGGCCGGCGATCGTGCTGGATGCTCCGGACGATTCCAGCGATTGCCACGGCGACTTGCTGCGTTTCCCCTTCGATGAACGAACCGAGATCGACGACAGTGTAACCGCGGGTCGAAGCTTCATGCGCCGCGGCATCCAGCGACAGCCGACTGCTGCCGATGATCCGGCGGACCACGCTGGCGGGCAGGATCTTTGGCGTTTCGGGAATCGCGCCGTCTTTGCCGCTTTGGAAATGTATTAGCACAGAAGCGGGTACTCGGCCGGCGAGACCGTACTTCTCCAAAACGTTCATGGCATCGGAATAGGTGCTCGGGTCGGGGGCGGTCGGGCCGGAGGCGATAACATCGAGCGGGTCGCCGACCACGTCCGAAATGACGAGCGTGAGCAACAGCGAGCCGCGGAAACCTTCGGCCATGCGGCCGCCTTTGACGCGGGAGAGATGCTTGCGAACGCAGTTCATTTCGTCGATGGTGGCCCCGGAGCGATGCAGCAGGCGGGTGACGGCCAGCTTGTCGGCCAATGAGATGCCGAGAACGGGAGCGGGAAGCAGGGCCGACCCGCCGCCGGAGAGCAGGCAAATGGCGACATCGTTGGGCTGGGCCGCGCCCAGTTGCGCCAACATCGCATCCGTCCCGGCGACTCCCGCTTCGGTCGGCTCGTTCACGCCCATTGGCCGGGCCGCATGAAGGCGAATGCGGGCCAGGTTGGCGCTCAAGCCTTCCGGAACGTTGATCGATCCGGAGATGCGATCGAGGCGGTCGGCGAGTGAAGCCTCGAGCCCCGCGGCCATGCCCGGTCCGGCTTTGCCCGCCCCGACGACGATGATGCGCGGCGCCGCCCGCACCCGTTCGGCAAGCGGATCGCTGGCGAAGAAGCGCTCGACGAGCGGGCCCGGCAACGCCGCCGCCACGGCCGCATCCCAAATTGCCCGAGCATCGATGCGTGGGTCCATCGGCTCTTCTTTCGATGAAGACTCCGCTCCCTGACGGTCGCGGCTCAGTTGGCAGAATGCCCTTTCCCCGCTCGCCAAGACAACCTATCCCCTCCAGGTTGCCAGTAAACTGCTCAACTGGTGCAGACCTTGCGGCCGATACCGAGAATACCGGTTATGCCGGTTTCCGCAATTCGAACGGGTGCACCATGCACGGATGGGCCATCACGTGGTCATTGCGAGTCCTTCCCGGCCTTGCGGCCGTTGCGGTTTTAATGCTTCTCGGCACCGGTTGCTCGCGGAAGTTCTTCCGTACACGAACCGACAACGACGTCGCCGGCGTGATCACGCAGAAGAACGTCTTCGGCGACTGGCAGGTGCAGAACTGGCACGTCTATCCCGATCCGCGGGCGCGCTACGCCGATCCGTCGAACCCGGATCGGCCACCCTATCCCGTCGATGATTACGCGGCCCGGGTGCTGGCGCCGAACCCGCAGCACCCGCGGCGGAAGCCCGGCGCGGGCCGGTATGAAGGCTCGGGCTACCTGGATTATTTGGCCCGTTGGGACGCGGAGAACCGGGCGGCAGCCAATGGCCCGCAGGACCAGAAGCGCGAATTGCTACCGGAACCCGAAGTCGTCGGACCGGGCGCGAAGGCCGAACTCCCACACAACCCGGACGTGATCCCGGCCTCCGCGATTTCGATTCCATCCACGGGCGCTGCACTGGCCTGGCTGGAAGCGCCGACGCTGCGGGCGACGCCGCGAGTTGGTCCGGCCTGCGCGCCGCCCATGCTGCTCACCGATGCCTGGTTCCCCGAAACCCTCGGGGCGTCGCGCGTGATGATCCTCACGGGCGAAATTCCCGACGGCGACAAGACGATCCCCGCGGCCCTCATCGTCTCCGCGAATCAACAGCCGCTCAAGCCCGGCCCCAATGGAACCGAAGGACCGACGGCGGTCGTGGCAACCGGCGCCGCGGCGGACGATATTTTCAAGGCCCTCGAATCCAAGCAGACCGGCTACCGCATCACGATCGAACAGGCCGTGGAACTGGCGATCCTCAATTCGCGCGAGTTTCAGAACCAGCGCGAGTTCCTGTACGAGGCCGCCTTGCCGGTGACGCTGCAGCGGTTCAACTTCGCGGCCCTCGGCTTTTTTACTGAGACTGCCGGGTTTGACTGGGCCGGCCGGTTGCTCGGCCGCGTGCCGCAGAATAGCTTCGCGGCGACCACGACGCCGAGCCTCTCCAAGCTGTTCCCGACCGGGGCGTTGTTGGCCGTCAAGCTTGCCAATCAGGTCGTCGTCGATCTTTCCAATGGCCGGCCGACCGCGACCGTGTCGAACTTCGGTTTGAGCCTGAGCCAGCCGTTCCTGCAAGGCGGCGGCTATGCCGTGACGCTCGAACCGTTGACCCAGGCGGAGCGCACGCTGGTCTACGCCATTCGGTCCTACGCCCGTTTCCGGAAGGTCTTCTTCCTGGCGATCGCGGCCGGCGGCAGCTACACCAACAACCCGTACGGCTTCCCCGGTCTGTCGCAGAACCTCGGCCGTTCGGTCGGCAACAACTTCACCGCGCCGGACCCCGGCTACCTTGCCGTGCTCCTGGCCACCGAAGTCGTCGACAACCAGCGCCGCAACGTCAATTACCTCTCGGGTCTTCTGAAGCTTTATCAGGCGTTCCGTGAAGGCGGCCTGATGTCCGATTTGCAAGTGGCCATCGTTGAATCGAACCTGGTCAATAGCCGCGGATCGCTGCTGGGAACGAGCACTCCCAGCACCGCCGGCGGCGTCAGCAACGTGAGTACGAACGGCGGCATCCGCACTCTGCTCGACGGCATCGACAGCTTCAAGCTGCAGCTCGGCGTGCCGCTCACCGTGGGAATCGAGTTCGACAAGACGCCGCTGTCGCCGATCCGCGGTCAGCTCAATCGGTTCGAGGCGATCTATGCGCAAGTTCGCGACGCGGAAACGTCCGCTCGTCGTTACGACCCAGCGGAGCCCGTTGCGCAATTCCGCGCGCGGTGGCGGAAGTTGTTCCTGGAAGCCGCGCTAACTCAGGGAACTCCGTTCGCGGCGACAATTATCCAGCGCTGGGCGGCCTGGGAGAAACTGACGGGCGATCAGTTGACCAAACGAATGTCGGACCTGGCGGCCGAGCGGCGAAAGTTGCTCGATCAGCGGGCCGATCGCCAGTTGAAGAACCAGCCGGAGCCGGAATCCGAAGTTCAGAAGGTCGAGCGGATCGAGGCAGAACTGGAAATCGGCGAGTTCGAACGGACGGTGCGAGCTTACGAGGCGCAGCCGTGGTTAAAGGAACAAGGACGGCTTCGCGTCATCGCTCAGGCGGCGGCCTTCCGCGACGTGGTCAATGCCGTCTTCCAGGTGATCCTCGAAGCCCGGAACGAACGTCTGGACATCGTCGGTAAGCAGTGGCCCAAGCTGCCGCCCATCGTCGTCAAGGACACGAACATCGTCGAGGCGTCGCTGGACGAGGCTTATGCCGTTGTGATCGAGACGGCTTTGGAGAACCGCCTCGACCTGATGAGCGCTCGCGCCCAGGTCGTCGATGCCTGGCGACAAATTAAAGTCTCGGCAAATGCGTTGCAGGGGGTGTTGGACCTCCAGTATAATCTGAACAGTTCCACCCCTAACGGCGGCTCCAACCCGTTCGCTTTTTCCGGCGCGACCACCGAAAATCAGCTGACTTTAACGGGAGAACTCCCGCTCGTCCGTCGGGCTCAGAGAAATAATTACCGAACGGCCCTGATCGGCTATCAGGTGGCCCGGCGAGCGCTCCAGGCCTTCGAGGACAACATTGCCAACGACGTGCGGGCCGACGTGCGATCGCTGCGGACCTTGACCGAACTGTATAAAGTTCAACAGCGGCTCGTGCAACTGGGCTACTTCCAGGTGGATAATGCCCAGGCGTTGCTTTTGGCCCCGCCGCCGGCCGGGCAAGGCCCCACCGAGGCCGGCAATCAGGCCGCCTTGACGAGCCAGTTGCTCAGTGCCCAGAGCCAGCTGGTGGGTTCGCAAAACTCGCTGTTCACGCTCTGGGTGAACTTCATCATCGCCCGCATGGATTTCTACGCCGACACCGACTTGATGAAACTCGACGAACGGGGGATCTGGCAAGATGAGTACCTACCAGGAATCACGAGCCACGGAGCTGGTGCCCAACCCCGCGGTGAACGGCTCCCCGCCCCCACACCCGCTCCTGGGGTCCAGCGTTAACGGCCTGGCGAGCGCCAACGGCAAGACGCGAGCCTTGCCGTCGGCCACGCGGCGCCGCCCGCGCTGGGTCATGTACTCGGTGTTCCTCGGCGGCTTGCTCCTCCTCGGCGTCGGCATCGTCGTCATTCTCACGCTTCGCCCGGCGGCCGCCCGACCGGACGTGCTCCTCCATACCGTCAAACGCGAAAGCCTCGACGTCACCGTTTCCGAAAAGGGAACGCTCGAATCGGCCAGCAACATCGACGTGACCTGCCGCGTCAAGGCCGGGCAGAAGCAAGGCGGCTTCGCCAGCACCATCAACTGGGTGATCGACGACGGCACCCGCGTCAAGAAGAACCAGGTGATCATGCTCCTGGACGATTCCGATTTGCAGGAGAAGAAGCGCGACCAGCAAATCAAAGTCCTGCAGGCCTACGCATTGAAGGTGGGGGCCGACAAGACCTATCTGATCTCTTCGAAGGATGGAGAGCGCGTCGTCGCCGATCAGCGCAATGTTTTGAACGTGGCGAAACTCGACCTGGATAAATTCATCGGGTTGACGCTCGATTCCTCCAATAATGCGCTGGCGGCAGTCATCGGGTCGATGTCGGCGCTCAGTGAAAATGGCGGCTTCCGCCAACAAATCGACGATATCACTGGGAAGGTGCGGTTGGCCGAAAGCAACGTCGAGCAGAACTTCGAGCGCGCCGCCTGGGCCGATCGCATGTACAAGATGAAGTATTACAGCGCTGCCCAGGCCCAGGCCGAGCGCTCCAAGCTCGAAAGTTCCCAGGAAGACTTGCGGAGCCTTCGAACCCAGCGGATGTTGCTCGTCGATTACGAGAAGCGCAAGTCGCTCGCCAACTTCCAGACCGCCGTCGAAAACGCCCAGCGACTCCTCGAACAGCGAATCCTCGAAGAGGAAGGCAACCGCGAAAAGAACGATATCGACCGGCAGACCAAAACCAGCATCTACAACGACGAAAGCGACAAGCTCAAGGAAATCGAGGACCAATTGAAGGAATGCCGCATCGTCGCCCCGCAAGACGGCATGGTCGTCTACTTCAAGAACGAATCGAACCGCTTCAACAACAGTCAGCAAGGCCTCATTGAGCAAGGCGCCCAGGTGAAGGAAGGGCAGAAGATGCTCCGCATTCCCAACCTGGAGCGGATGCAGGTGAACACCAAGGTGCACGAGGCGATGGTGTCGCGCATTCGCGCCGACGAGCGGAAGAACACCAACTTCGTCGAACAACTGCAAGTCGGCATGCTGACGACCATCGACCCGTTCCTGCGGCTCATGGGGCAAAAGGAAGAAGTCTCCAAGATGCTGCACGACGAGTATCGCCAGCAGGAATACCACATCGTCAGCTACGGGCAGGAGGCGACGATCAAGGTCGATGCCAAACCGGGGCTGCTCTTCAAGGGGCGGGTGAAATCGGTGGCCCACGTCGCCAGCCAGGCCGACTCGTGGATCTCGGACGTGAAGCTTTACCCCACCATTGTCGTTATCGAAGGGAAGGTCGAGGAACTGAACCCGGACATGTCCGCGGAGGTAACCATCCACATTCGCGGAATCCAGGACGTGCTCACCGTTCCCTTGCAATCGGTCGTCGGCGGGTCCGAACTCGGCAGCCAGCGCAAGGTCTTCGTCAAAACCGACACGGGTTACGAAGAGAAGGAGGTCACCCTCGGCATCTACAACGACAAGGTGATCGAAGTGCGTGAAGGCCTGCACGAGGGCGATCAGGTCGTGATCAACCCGAAGGTGCTGCTCGGCGACAGCAAGCAGAAGACGCGCGACGGCGCCCCCGAGGCCGAGAAGTCTGGCGGCAAGGGCAAAGGCAAGGGGAAGAAGAAGGGGGGCGGCGGCCCGCAAATCGGCGGCGGCGACGATGGCGCTCCCGCCGTGGACGAAAAGAAGGGCGACCCCGCCAAGAAGCGCGGCGGCAAGGCCCGCGCCCCACAGCAACAGGGCTAATGATTAGCCGCGACCCAACGGGGAGCGCGCTAGCTTCCGCGCTCCCCGTTGGGTCGCGGCTTATCCCCTTGATATTCCAATTTCAAATACCCCATGCCTGCAATCGTACGCATCGAAAACCTGGTCAAAAACTACTACATGGGGACGGTGACGGTCTACGTCCTCAAACAGTTGCATCTCACATTCGACGAGGGCGACTTCATCGCCCTGATGGGGCCATCCGGTTCCGGGAAATCGACCCTGCTGAACGTTCTCGGCTGCCTCGACCGCCCCACCAGCGGCCACTATTACCTCGGCGACGTCGACGTCTCGGCAATGACCGACGATCAACTCTCCGAGGTTCGCAGCACCTATCTCGGGTTCATCTTCCAGTCTTACAATCTCTTGCCGCAATACACGGTGGTCGAGAACATCGAGTTGCCGCTCCTGTATCAGGGCATCAAGCTGGACGAGAAAACGAAGCAGCGGTGCACCGACCTGGCGGAGATGGTGGGTTTGGGCGATCGACTCGATCACCGGCCGCTGCAACTGTCCGGCGGCCAGCAGCAGCGCGTCGCCATCGCCCGCAGCCTCGTCAACGACCCGCACCTCATTCTCGGCGACGAACCGACCGGCAACCTCGATTCCAAGACCAGCCTGGAGATCATGCAAATGCTTCGCGATCTGAACCGCAGCGGCAAGACGATCATCATGGTGACGCACGAGAACGACATTGCCGAGTGGGCCCGACGCGTCGTCCGCCTCCGCGACGGCGAAGTCGAATCGGACGTCCGCAACGATACCCGCACCGTGGTCGAATTGAGCCACTAAGCGCGGGATCGGCGGCCCTATCGCCTTTCTCCATGACGCAACTGTCGCTTCATTCCTGCCGCGGACGTTGATTCTTCCCGGAACGGCTCGCGAATGGTACTCGCGTTCATGAACGACGGCGTATCGGTTCGGCCATCGCGCTGGTAGTCGCGGAGCAGTGCCGCGCTAAAGTTCTCGCGCGTCCCAACACGGTTCACATAGCGGTGCAACAACTCGAACAAGCGGACGAGCGCGATTCCGTGCGTCTGTCCGGTGGTTTCCCAGAGCCAGTCGCTGAGCGCGAGGAAGTTCTCGAAGGGCGAGCGGCCGTCCAACAGGATCGGCAGCGCGTGAACGAACCGGCCCGAGTTGGCGACCAGATCCCAGTAGCGGGCGAATCGCCGCAGCCGGCACATCGCGGGAAAGTCAATCCGCTTCGTGGACATCACTTCATAAGGCGGATGCGGGCTGTAAACCATGTTCCATTCCGCGTCGTGGCGAACGATGGGCGTGCCCCGCAATCGCTTCAGCATGCCGACCTGAATTTCCTGCGGTTGCAGAGCGTAGAGTCGATCGAAGCCGGCGGCGAATCCTTCGATCGACTCGCCCGGCAGGCCGACGATCAGATCGGCATGGACGTGTACGTGCGTTTCCTTCCGCAGCCAGCGCAGGTTCTCCTCGGTTCGATCGTTGTCCTGCCTGCGGCTGATCAATTCTTGAACCTTGGGATCGAAGGATTGGATGCCGACCTCGAACTGCAGGGTGCCGGGCGGAAATCGCGCGATCAACGCTCGCAGCGAATCCGGCAGCCGATCCGGGATCATTTCGAAGTGCACGAACAAGCCCGGCTGCATCCGATCCAGAAAGAATTGCAGGATCGCCCGGCTGGTTTGGATGTTCAAATTGAACGTTCGATCCACGAACTTGAATTGCCTTACGCCCCGTTGGAGCAGGGAGTCCATCGCCTGGAGGAACGAATCCAATGGGGCCTGCCGCACCGGGACTTCCAGCGACGACAGACAGAACTCGCAGGTGAACGGGCAGCCGCGCGACGCCTCGACGTAGATCACTCGGTGAGCGATATCCCGTTCGCCGTAGAAATCGTAAGGAAGCCGCAGATCGCGGAAGTGCGGTGGATTCGCGTGAACGATTTTGTCGAGCGGCCGCTGCCCCTCCAGGAGCCGCCTGCACAATACGGGGAACTCGAGGTCCGCTTCCCCGGCGATCGTGAAATCCGCGAGCCGAACGATCTCCTGGGAGTCGAATTCGTGGCTGACTTCCGGCCCGCCCAGGACGATGATGGTCCGCGGCGCCAACCGCTTCAAGAGGCCAACCAACTCGGTCGTGAGAGCGACGTTCCAGATGTAGACCCCGAGCCCCACAATTCGCGGGGTTCGCGCCAGAATCCGTTCCGCGATATCGATGGGGCGCTGCGAAGTATCGAACTCGGCGATCTCGGCGCGCGACTGGAGATCCCCGAGGTTGGCGAGAAGATAGCGGAGCCCGAACGCTGTGTGCGCATAACGCGCGTTCAGGCTGCTGAGGAGAATCTCGGCCATTCTTCCAAACTACGAATTGCCGCGTGAGATACTCCGCATTCCTTCTCCTACAATGCCCTCGGGAGATTCACGTCCTTCACGGGGAAGATTCATGCGACTCTTGTTCGCGGCCGTTGGCGCCGCACTGCTGAGCGCGGTCGCGACCGCCGCGGATAAAGGCACCGTCGTCGAGTGGGCCGGGATGCGCTCGACCACCCCGGCCGACTGGAAGGAAGAAACGCCCACCAGCAAACTGCGGCAAGGGCAGTTCAAGATTCCGAAGGCGGAAGGGGACAAGGAGGACGCCGAGTTGGCGATCTTCCTGTTGCCGGGCGGCGGCGGCATCGACGCCAACCTCAAGCGGCAGATCAACGCCTTCAAACCGGCCGACGGCAAAACCAAGGTCGGCGAGAAGCAAGATAAGATCAAGGTCGGCAGCCACGACGCCGTCTATCAGACCGTCACCGGCACCTTCATCAAGAAGGCCTTCCCGATGGCCCAGACCGGCACGCCGATGCCTAACTACAAGCAGCTTTACGTGATCTTCGAAACCAAGGACGGCGCCACGGCGTCACTGTGGCTGCGCGGGCCCGAGAAGACCGTTGACAAGCACAGGAAGGAATTCGACGCCTGGGTCAAGGGCTTCAAATGAAACCGCGGCGATGATGCATTTCTTCGATTATGAATTGCCGGAACGGTTGATTGCCCAGCAACCGGCGCCGCGCCGCGACGAATCGCGATTGCTCGTGCTTCATCGCGGCGACGGCCGCCTCGAACACCTAGTCTTCCGCGACCTTCCTGAACTTCTCGCGCCGGGCGACTTGTTGGTGATCAACGATACGCGCGTGCTGCCGGCCCGCTTGATCGGCCATCGCGACAAGACCGGCGGCCAGTGGGAAGCCCTCTTCCTTAACAAGACCGCCGACGGATTGTGGGAAATGCTGGCCAAAACGCGCGGCCACCCCGTCTCCGGTGAGGCCTTCATCGCGGAAGGCGGATTGCGGCTCATCCTTCGCGGCCGCACCGACGAGCACCACTGGCTCATGGCGCCCGACGCGCCCGGCGAACCGGACGATTTGCTGGTGCGGTTCGGCCAGGTGCCGCTGCCGCCTTACATTCGCCGAGGTCGCGCGGAATCCGACGATGCCGAACGTTACCAGACGGTCTATGCGGAGAAACTAGGATCCGTTGCGGCCCCGACGGCCGGCTTGCACTTCACGCCGGAACTACTCGGTCGATTGCAGGAGAAAGGAATCGCCAATGCGGGGGTCACGCTGCACGTCGGCCTGGGAACGTTCGCGCCGGTGAAAGTCGATGACCCCGCGAAGCATGCGATCCATCGCGAATGGTGCGAAGTGACGGCGGCGACGTGCGAAGCGATTCGCGCCTGCCGAGAGCGCGGCGGGCGGGTCATTGCCGTCGGCACCACGGCCACGCGAACACTTGAGACCGCCCGCATGCGTCCCTTCCGCGGCGAAACCGATCTGTACATCCGGCCGCCGTTCGACTTTCGCGTCGTCGAGGGGCTAATTACGAATTTCCACCTGCCGCGGACGACATTATTGCTGTTGGTCGGCGCTTTCGCGGGAAGCGACTTGCTGCGCCGGGCCTACGAGGAGGCCATCCGCCACGCGTATCGCTTCTATAGCTACGGCGACGCCATGCTCGTTCTCTAGCCGGCGCGCTCCGTTCCGAGTCGCGGCTAATCCGGGTTGGCGGCCCGCTACCAACTCATAGAATCTCCACTTACGCCCTTCCTTATCCTGGAGCTTCGGTTCGATGTCCACATCGCATTCGGTGACGCGCCTCTTCGGTCTCGGCCTCACGCCCGGCAAACTCCGCGGTCTGCAGCGCATCAGCAATGCGAACGGCACGCTCACCATGGTCGCCACCGACCAGAATAGCTCCATGATCTCGATGATGAAAAAGGCGACCGGCAAGGAGCCGACGTATGCCGAGGTGGCCGATGCCAAGGTGATGCTGTCGCGGGCGCTGTCGCCGCACTGCTCCGGGCTGCTCGTCGATGGCTACTACGGCTACGCCAGTACGGTGGCCGCTTACGCCGTTCCGGCGAGTACCGGCCTGTTGATCCGCGTCGAGAAATCCGGGGCGTCGAAGAACGCCGCCGGGGCGCCGTGCGGCGAAGTCGAGCCGGGCTGGGGCGTCGGTAAAATCAAAAGCTGCGGCGCCGATGCAGTCAAGTTGCTCGCCCAGTTCGAACCGGACGAATTCGATTCCGCCGAGAAGAACTTCGAATTCACGCGCCAGATTCACGAAGCCTGCATCCACCACGACATCCTCTTTTTGCTCGAACCGATCCACTTCGCCTACAACGGCGAGAAGGACGACAGCGAGAGCAAACTGAAGCGGAAGGCGAGCACCGTCATTGAGTCCGCCCGTATCCTGAGTCGCTATTGCGACGTGTACAAGGCCGAGTTCCCGGGCACCTTGGGCCGCGAGAGCGACGCCCAGTTGAAGGACAACCTCAAGAAACTGAACGACGCCTGCGTGAAGCCGTGGGTGCTCCTGAGTGCCGGCGTCGACTACCCGCAATACAAGAAGCAGGTGGAGATGGCGATGGCGGCCGGGGCGAGCGGCGTGCTCGGCGGCCGCGCCTTCTGGAAAGAATTCTTCACGCATACCTCGCCGGCCGACCGCCAGAAGTTCGCCGAGACCGAGTGCGTGCAGCGCGTCAAGGAAGTGGATGCGATCGTGAAGAGCGCAACGCCGTGGTTCGCGAAGTACGGCTACACGATGGCCGACTTGCACAACCTGCGGGCGACGGAAGGCTGGCACGCCCGCTATGGCGGCGGAGTCGCCGGCGCTGCCGCCAAGATCGAAGAAGGCGGCGTGTATTGACTTCGATTAGCCGCGACCCAGCGGGGAGCGCGCTCCCCGTTGGGTCGCGGCTAATCGGTTTTCACTTCCCGATCAGCACTTGCGACGCCGGCTTCATGTACGCCGGGTCGTCCAGCTTGCCCACCGTCCACAACAGCCCGCGGGTCAACAAGTCCAGATAGCGGGCGTCGGCCACCGTCGCGTTGTTGTGGCCGAGCGTCGTCGAGAACACCTTCGTCTTGCCGTTGTAAGTGTTCGTCCAAACGCATACGGCGTCCAGAACCCTCTCCTTGCCGTCCTTGTTCTTGAACACCTGCTTGCCGCGGGCTAGCGGCGACGCCGTTTCCATCAACTTGCCCGAGTAATTGTTGTAAAGCTCCTCGTTCACCGTGGTCCAGTCCTTGAAGCCCTTGGTGATGGGGCTTTCCTTGTCGACGAAACTGATGGCGATCGGAGCCTGGCGATCGTGGCCGGTGCTGGCCAGGCCGGTGAACTCGAACCACGGCGTCTTCTTCGGGAACCCCTCGGTCCGGTAGCTGTGCATGCCGCAGTGCGTGATGACCGCCGGCAGCCCGTCCTTGTGCGGCTTCAGAATCTTCTCCACCGTCTTGATGTCCTTCACGTCCGAGCAGCATTCGTCGTGGAGCACGACATCGAACCCATTAGCCCAGTCTTCCTTTTCGTACCACGGATTGAGGTGCTTGGTGCCGGTGTCGGGGTCGTAGGCGATGGCCCATTGCACGTTGGCCCGGGCGGAGACGCCCTTCGTGAGGATGTCTTGCTGCTTCTTGTAATCGTGGCAGCAGCCGCCGAGGACGAGCAAGGCGCGGATCGGTTTGGCATCGTCGGCCGCGGGGGCCGGGGCAATGCTCGCCAGACCGGCGATGGCAGCGAGAACCGCGGCGGCGGGTATCAAGGTGCGGATCATGGAGGCTCCGATGATTGGAGTTTAACGCGTCACGTTGGAAGTCTAAAGTTTGCGGGGGCGGGTTTCAATTTGAAAGTGGCGCTCGTCGCCGCCGTCTCAAAGATTTCTCCATTTTTTTGAAAGAAATCGGCCGCGCCGCGCCCCTAGTGATTGTAAACGCCCCTCTTCCGCGAGGCCGGGCCATGAAAGAGATGCAACTCACCCTGCGAACGCTGCTCGCCTATCTCGACGATACGCTGGAGCCGGAAGTGGCCCGACAACTGGGCATCAAGGTCGCCGAGAGCGAACGAGCCCAGGAACTGATCGAACGGATCAAGCGGGTGACGCGGCGCCGCGGGCTCAAGGCCCCTTCCTCTTCCGCCGACGACGACGGCGTCTCCGACCCCAATACCGTCGCCGACTATCTGAGCAATTCCCTCGATTCGGAACAGGTGACGCGACTGGAAGAAACGTGCCTGGAGTCGGATTCGCACCTGGCCGAAGTGGCGGCCTGCCATCAGATTTTGACGCTGATACTGACGGAACCGGTGCGCGTGCCGCCGCAGGCCCGGCAGCGGATGTACAAGCTGGTGAAGTCGCCTGCTTCTCAACCGAACCGGCGGAGCAGCACGGCCACACCGATAGTCGCCGTGGCTCCGGAGCCCCGCGACGCCGAACCGGATGACGCCGACGCGGCATTCCTGCTCGGTTTCGGCCGCTACTCCACGGCGTCGGTAATGAAGCGGATCGCGGCGGTCGCCGCCATCGTGCTGCTCACGGGGTTGCTCACGGTGGCCATCGTCATGGCGTTGCCGGGTCCGGCGCCGATCCCGCCCGACACCGATCGTGCATACGCCGCCAATACCACGACGGGGCCGCAACCGCCGACCCCGGTCGTGCCGCCGCCGGCGCCCAGCGAGAAAAAGGCGTCGGCCGCTCCCGAGCCGAAGCCCAAGGAAAACGAGGCGGAGTCGAAGGTACCGGTCGCGCCGCCACCGCGGAAAGGCGAAGCGGTACTCGTTACCGGCGTCGCCAAGCCGAAGGCCGATCGCGCCGCCATCGGCAAAGTCGAAACCGTCAATGTGATCGTGTTGACTCGGTCGACGGATGGCCCGACCTGGCTCCGCGCCGACCCCGCCGATGAACCCGGCATCTTTACCTCCGATCCCGTTCTCTGTCTCCCCGGCTACAAGGCCGAGGTGCAACTCGATTCCGGAGTCAAGGTGCATTTGTGGGGGAACGTTCCGGAACTCTTGCCGGAGCAGCGACTGCTGGAATCGCGCGTCCGCTTTCACGTCCCCGAGCGGAAGGTCGAAGGCAAGGGGGAAGATTTCGATGCCGACATCACGCTCCTGGATGGCCGCATTTACCTCAGCACGGTGCGGGCGGCCGGGGCAAAGATTCGCGTTCGCTTCTCCAGGCAGGTGTGGGATGTGAGCCTTGCCGATGCGAAGGCCGAGGTGATGTTCGAAGTGCTGAAGTCGTTCGATCCGGGTACTCCCTTCGCGAAGGAGGGCGGGGCGTTGCCGCACGTGGAGGCGCAGGTCGCGGTGGTGCACGGCACAGCCGGAATCTCCATCCCGGACCGCTTCAAGAACTTTCCCAAGATTGCCGCGAAGAGCAAGCTGGCCTGGGACAGCAAGACCGGCGCGCTCGTGGAACCGAAGCCGATCGAGGAAGGGAACGGCTACTACGAGCGATTCCTGCTCGTCGCGCCGGAGCAAGGCCGGTTGGTGCAAAAGGCGCTCACAGAAATGGCCCTGCGCCTGAAGGACCGCACTGGCGTTCGCACCATGCTGGCCGAGATTCTGACCGAGCCGCCGGCGGCCGGCCGCATCATCCCGGTTCAGGTGGCCGTGTACTGTCAGGTTGCCATCGCTTACGGCGCGAACGCGGCCGACGAACTCAAGACGCTCATCGATGCCCTCGTCGATGAGATGAAAGGATACGCCCGGCTCGCCGCCGTCACGGCCCTGGCGAGTTGGATCGCCCAGGCGCCCGGCAACACCGCCCTGCTCGATACCGTTCTCGCCGGCAAGCTCGGCAACGACAAGGATCCCGAGATTATCCTTCGCCTGCTCCGCGGGCCTTACTCGCCCGCCAAGCCGGACCCGAAGGAACTCGATCGCCTCGTCGATTTGTTGAACCATCCGTCGCTCGCCATCCGCGAATTAGCCTTGTGGAACCTGCTGAATTACGTCGATCCCACGGCCGTGAAGTCCAACGCGTTAACCATCGACGTGGCGCAGAACAACACGCCGCAGTACGAACGCTTCTTGAAAGCATGGCGCACCCGCATCGAGGAGATTAAAACGAAGAATGCGGGTAAGAAATAAATCGCGATGAGCCGCGGCCCAGCGGAGGGCGCGGTTTGTAAATGCAATCAAAGCGAAGCCAGGAACGCATGCAATAGCAGCAGCGTTTTGTGGGCGTCTTGCCAGTGGATGAGATGGCCAATTCCGTGGAGATCGACGCGATTGCAATCGGGGATGGCGGCGGCGAGCGCGTCCGCCTCGTTCGGCGGCAGCATTCCCCCGAACGCCGGATCGGAGACGGCTAGCAGCACAGGGCAGCGGGTTTGCCTGGCCGCGGCGAAGAGTTCGAATTCGCCAAGCCAGCGCTTTTCGAGCGGCAAGGTCAGCGCGTCCGGGTCGAGATCGTGGAGGCCGCGGGCCATGAGCCGCAGAGCCGCGCCGTCGCGGATGTCGCCAAGGCGCAGGTTTTTTCCCTTTTGCCCGGCGATTCGCAGTTCCGCCAGTTCGCGGGCGACCTCGGCAACTCCGTGCTGATTGCCGGCCAACCGCCGCATCGCTTCCCACATCGTGCCGTAAAAGGTCGCGTCGATGTTGGCCAGGAACTCGGGCCCCGGCGGGTCGAGCATGACGACGCCGCTCACGGACTCCGGAACTGCCGCCGCGACCCCGAGAGCCGTGATTGCGCCGAGCGAATGGCCGACGAGCGCCACCGGTTCGGTCGCCTCGCGCACGATGGCCGCGGCATCGGCAATGTAGTCGCCCACGGCGTAGCAGCCGGGCGCATGCGACGATTTGCCGTGGCCGCGATGATCGGCGGCGCGAAGGGTATATAGGGCAGCCAAGCTGGAATAAAGCGGCGCGAAATCTTGCCAGCGGCGACAGAGCCCGTGAAAGAACCAGACCGTTGGGCCGCATTTGGGGCCATGCGCCACATTCAACCGCACGCCGGCCGCCGGGACGCTGTGTTCGGTGAACATGGCGCGAATCTCCTGAATTGCCGCGGCGCATTAATCGTACCGTTCGGCGCTACTGAGATCATTGTCGGCGCGGAATTCTCGCGACTTCGTCCCACTCGGGATTGCCGCGCGTTGAGTATCAACTATTTCTTGCATCGCGAATTGTTCCTTATCATGGCATTGTTGCAAGATCGCCGACCCATCGCACGTAGCCAGCCATTGGTGTTCCCAACAGGCTATTGACGAGTCGTTGGTCGGCCGTCAACATTTGACCGTTCAAGTGAACTGCCAAGGCCAGATAGAGAGAATCGTAAACCGACCTGCCATTCCGCTGAGCAATCTCGACTGCGGCTGGAATCAGTGGCCCTTCGAGATGTCGGACTAAAGGAAGGATCGGAAGTTGTAGGAGGATGCGATCGACATCGGATCGAATCAAATCGCCGCGGACCATTTTCTTCCAGAGGATGTTCGCAATTTCGATGTCCAGGAAAATGGCCGGCGCGTGTAAATCATCTCCTCTGCTTTGCCACTGTCGGGCCTCCGCACTGAGAACCTCCGGGACGAACCATTTCGTCGCAACGCTGGCATCGACGACGAGGATACTCATCGCTCGCGATCCTCCCGCAGGAGTTCGACGCTATCGGTCTGGTGAGTGCCGCGGCGAGAGAGTTCCGAGTAGATCTCCTCCACTTGCGTCCATGCGGCGTGCGACCTCGGTGCTAGCGCTTCCATGAGAATGGCTTTGGCCTCTTCCGGCGGCGAGCGATCGTTGTGCGCCGCTCGCTCGCGGAGTTTCTCGAAGAGCCCTTGCTCAAGATCGTTGATAATCAGTTCCAACATGACCCGGACTCCGATGTCGTGCCATCATCTTACACCAACTTCCATCCCTTGCGGTATTCGCGGTGGATGAACGCATCGGCCTCGGGGCAGTTCGTCGCTTTCATGGCAACCGGATCCCACGCCAGCTTCTTGCCCGCGCGGTAAGCCACGTTCCCCAAGTGGTTCGACTCTGTCAACCAGCCGGCGTAGTCGAAGTTGCATGTCGTCGGCGAGCCCGTCTTGCATGCATGAATCCACTCGGCGTAATGCCCGAGCGACTTCGCAATGAACGGCTCGGGCCGCTTGAAATCCACGAACTCTTTCTCGGGCAACAGGACGTGCTTGGAATAACTGGAAAGCAACATGCGCCCCTTGTCGCCGATGAAAAGCACGCCGTCGTTCCACTGCGGGATGCGTTTCTCGAGCCACGGGGCCGGCTTGTTTTCGCCCTGGTGCCAGGTCATTTTCACGGCGGGCATGCCGGCGCGAGCCGGGAACCAGTAAACCGCCTGCATCGAAGCCGGGGCGATCTCGGGATGCGCGGGCGGGCCGCTCGCTTCCACGCTGATCGGCGCCTTCAGCTTCAGGGCCCAGAACGGCAAGTCGTTCCAGTGGCTGCCCAGGTCCGACATGGTGCCGTTGCCGAACGCCCACCAGCGATACCACTTCGGCCCCGGCACGTAAACCGGATGGAAGGGCCGCTCGGGCGCCGGGCCGAGCCACAATTGCCAGTCCAGGTCCGCGGGTGGAACCACCGATTCTTTGGGACGCTGCGTCATGGTCACGATGTCGCGGTGTCGCTTCGCATCCTCGGCGGATTGCAAGCCCCACGCCCGCGACACCCAGACGTGCGCTTCGGTCACTGGGCCGATGGCGCCGGTTTGGATTAGTTCTACGACCCGCCGATAGTTGTCGCCGGCATGAATCTGCGTTCCCATTTGCGTGGCGAGTTTCGTCTTGCCGGCGGCCTCGCGAATGATCCGCGCCTCGGCAATGTTGTGCGTCAGCGGCTTCTCGCAATAGACGTGCTTGCCGAGTTGCAAGGCGGCCAGCGTGGCGAAGGCGTGCGTGTGCTCGCACGTGCTAACGACCACGGCGTCGAACTCCTTGGCCCGCTCGTCGAAGAGCTTACGGTAGTCCGCATACCGATGCGCCTTGGGGAATTTCACAGCGGCCTTGTCGATTGCGGCGCGGCTCACGTCGCACAAAGCGACGATGTTTTCCGACGCGACGCCGCCGAGGTTGGCCCCGCCTCGGCCGCCCGAACCGATGATGGCAATGTTCAGTTTCTCATTGGCCCCGCGCGCGGAGAGCACGCCGGGGACGGCGAACGGCAGCGCGGCCGACGCGCCAATGAATGCTCGCCGAGTTGGCTTGCGTCGCGACATGGAATGCTCCTTCGGTGTTGAAACCAGCCTAATCCCCGTGGCCTGGTAGTACAAATAGGAAATGAAGGTGCTTACACCTCCCCCTTGTGGGAGAGGTCGACGAATGTCGTGTCGAACAGACGACGTTCGGCGGGTGGGGGGTATTGTTCTAGCAAACAGAACCCCCACCCACCGACTCGCTTCGCTTGTCGGCGACCTCCCCACAAGGGGGGAGGTTGTATGTGATTGGAACCTGTCATTCCTATCGTGACGCCCAAGAAAATGAGCTTTGAATGCCTTCCTCGACGACAATTGCCGCACTGCCGCCTCCCTTTCCCGTCTGGCGCTTCGTCGGCCGCTTGACGCCCGTGGCCATTCTCTAAACGATACCGAGTTCACTCTCGGCAATCCCGAATCGCTCCTTCGCTGCCTGTTCGTCGCGACAGATATCGGAAGAGGAGTTTGAACGATACGCCGATGACTCTGTCCGTCTAGCGATTGCAGCTCAGGAGCGGGCCGGTGCCGACATAATCACCGACGGCGAACAGCGTCGGGATAGCTACGCCAGTTTCGTCGCCTCGCGGCTCGACAACTGCCAACAGATTCCAATCACTGATCTCTTGCCGTATGTCAGCGATCCCGCGAGATTCGCGGACGAATTGAAATCACTCGACGTTCCGGCGGAAGAATTCCGACATCCGGCGGTGTTCGGCAAACTCGGAAGATCCCGTCCACTCGTAGAGCACGAACTCGCATTTGCTCGTGCAGTCACAAATCGCCCGATCAAGGTTGCGCTCCCCGGCCCATATTTGCTGACGCGAACGATGTGGCTGGACTGCGTGACCGACAAGGCGTACTC
>DATNBQ010000140.1:0-9807 GCA_035571955.1 Urbifossiella sp.
CAGCAGGAACCGGACAAAGCTCTGCCGCAAGCGCTCAAGCACTTCACGACGGCGCGGACGGAACTGCTGACGGCGGCCCAGAAGGACGAGCGCCGCACGGCGGCCGGCGAGCGTTTCGCCGTCGCCGGGGAACTCGCGATGGCGATCCTCGGCCTCGGCGGCACGGACGAACAGGTCAAGGACGGCACGCGCTATCGCTGGGTTCCCGAAGTCGGCAACGGCCGCCCGCTTCGCTTAAACGAACGGACGCACACGGTTCACGAGGAACTGCGCTTCACCATGAATGTGCTGCAACAGGGCGGCGCGGATTTCGACACCAAGGCGATTCTCACGCGGCGTTTGACGCGCGAACTCGCTCGCCGCGGCCAGCCGACCCTCGCCATGGACATTCCCGCGTTCCTGTTCACGCAGGCCGAGCAACCGGAAGCCAAGGCGATCGTGGCGCTGGAACTGTACCGGGCCGATCGCGAATCCGCCGAGGCCCGCAAAGCCGCCGACGAGTTGAAATCGCTCTTGACCGCCAAGGGAACGCGCCCCAATCCACCGGCCGCATCGGCTCAGGCATTGTGGACCGCCCTCGGCACCCAGAAGGCCCCGCAGCTATTCGCCGCCCCAAGCGGTCAACAGGTTTCCGATTCCACGCGACTGGCTTATGTCGCCATCGACCTGCTCAAGCCCGATCCGGGTCAGGCCCTGGCTTTGGCTCAAAAGCCGGGCGGCTCCCTGCTCGGCCAGTTGCGGGCGCTTCAACTTTACGCCGAGTGGACGACGGATCCCGCTGCGGCCCTCGATTCCGCCATCTCCGCCGTGAACCTGAATGCCAAGGGTAAGAAGGAGGCGGTGCCAAGCGCGATCCTCACGCGATTGGCGCAACTGGCTGCCGCCAGCGGCCGCGCCGACCAGGCCAAGCAACTCGCCGATCTCATTCCCGATGCCGGGCTCAAGGCCTGGGCGAAAGGGAGTGCGATTCAGTTCGCGGCCACGCCCGAGAACAAAAGCAAGATCGACGACGCTGCATTGGAAGTGCCATCCGACCCGAAGGAACTCCGCGCCGGCCACGCCTGGGGCCGCCTCTGGCAAGCGCGGCACAACACCCGCGTCGAAGGCGCGAGCGCCACCACCAAGGCCATCGCCTCCTGGCCCACGGGAACCATCCATCCGTTCGGCCTCGCTGGAATCGCCCTCGGCCAACACGACCGCTAAACACTGGCGAGGTCTGTCGGAGCCGCGACCGTCAGGGAGCGGTCTTCCCAACCTGTCGGAGTCGCGACCGTCAGGGTCTTCCCAACCGCTCCCTGACGGTCGCGGCTCTGATGAAAAGGTCAGTGACCGGAGGCTACATGACAGCGAGGCGATTGGACGGTAAAGAACTGGCCAAGACCATGCGCGGCGAAGTGGCGGCGGCCGTTGCCGCACGCATCGGCCGCAATCGCCGGCCGCCCGGCCTCGCCGCCGTGATCGTCGGCGACAACCCCGCCAGCCACGTCTACGTCCGCAACAAGCACAAGGCCTGCGCCGAAGCCGGGCTCGCTTCGTGGGTGCACAACCTCTCCGCCGACACCACGCAAACGCAACTCCTCGACCTCGTCGCCCGGCTCAATGCGGATTCGCAGGTTCACGGCATTCTCGTGCAGTTGCCGCTCCCCAGGCAGATCAACGAGGACGCCGTCATTCGCGCCATCGCCCCGGCCAAGGATGTCGATTGCTTTCACCCGGAGAACCTCGGCCTGCTGGCGGCCGGGCATCCGCGCTATTACCCGTGCACGCCGCACGGCGTCTTTCAACTCTTGATCCGCAACGGCATCGAGACGGCGGGCAAGGACGTAGTCATCGTCGGACGCAGCAACATCGTCGGCAAGCCGCTCGCCTTGATGCTGGCTCAAAAGCGAACGGCGGGAAACCCGGCGGGCGGCGACGCCACCGTGACGATCGCCCACACGCGAACGCGGAACCTGGCGGAGGTGTGCCGCCGAGCGGACATTCTTGTGGCCGCCGTCGGCTCGCCGCGCGTCATCACCGCGGACATGGTTGCGCCGGGCGCGGTCGTCGTGGATGTCGGCACCAATAGCTTGGACGGGAAGTTGGTCGGCGACGTGCATCCCGGCGTGGCGGAAACCGCGGCCTGGCTCTCGCCGGTCCCCGGCGGAGTCGGCCCCATGACCATCACCATGCTTCTCGTGAACACGCTTGCCGCGGCAGAGCAGATTGAAGGCGAGCGGGGAGTGAGCGATCGGAGTCTTACGCCTCCCCTGTATCCTTGAATCCCAACGAGGCCGAATTGACGCAGTAGCGCTGGCCGGTGGGGGCGGGGCCGTCCTCGAAGACGTGGCCGAGATGCCCGCCGCAGCGGGCACAGCGAATCTCGACGCGGGTCATGCCGTGGCTTGTATCGCGGACCGTGGCGACGTGCTCCGGGTCGAACGGTTCGAAGAAACTCGGCCAACCGGTCCCCGATTCGAACTTCGACTTCGAGCGAAAGAGCGGCAGTTCGCACAGCCGGCAAACGAACACGCCGGGCGACTTGTTCTTCAAATGCCCGCCGCAGAACGGCATCTCCGTGCCGGAGTTGAGCAGCACGCGGCGCTCGTCGGCTGTCAGCGTCGCTTCGCGCGCCTTCCGTTCCTCCGGCGATAACGGGCTCAAATCGTAACCGCTGGCGGATTGCCGCGAAGTATCCGGCATGGTCGCCTCCTTCACGCGGCCCGGCGCAGGCGTTGCCGTCCCGCCAGGCACAACCCCCCGACGCCGAGCAAGAGCCATGCCGGTGGCGCCGGCACCGCAGTCGTCGGCGGCAATTCGGCAATCACGAACGCCGCCGGTAAGGGGAAGCTCACGTCCCGCGAGGCGTCGAAGGTGTTGTCCGTGAAGGTCACGGTGATCGGTCCGCTCAGCGTGGCGCCGGGAGCGATGGTGACGACCGCGAGCCGATCGCTGAGGCCGAGCACGGTGTTGACGCCGCTAGCGCTCGAAGCATCCTGGATGATGAACGACAGCTGGTTCTGGCCGAGCGAATCGGTTTCCGTGAAGAAGTTGCTTGCGTCCGGAAATGGGTAGCCGGTGGCGGGCGGGGCGGCGCTGATCGTCAGGTCCGGGGGTGCGGAAGTCGGGCCTGACATCACTGTGAACGCGAGCGTGTAATCGGTGAGCCCGTTGAGCCCCGGCGCTGTAATGTCGAAAGTGACGGCAACGCCAGGCGTGTAGCCGGTGGGCAGGCCGATGAGCGGGAGCGTGTCGGCGCGGCTGGGCCGGGCCACGGCCAAGAGGACGAGGCTGGTCAGAATCGCGGCGCGCGGCATGGCGGTTCCTCCCCGAGGCGAAGTTTTTTGTATCAGAGAAATGGATAGTTAAACCGGGAGAATCGTCAGAATTGGCAAATTCGTTGAAATCGGCCGCCGCGCGCTAACTTTTGGAAACGCTCCGAGCGTTCGGCCATCTTCCGCTTTTTCGTAAGCTATCCGCACACTGCAATGCTCCGGGTTTGGGTGGCACCGGCTTCCAGCCGGTGTTGCTTTGCTTGCACAGGCTGGAAGCCGGTGCCACCCCTGGAGTGGAGAACACCGCATGACCGATACCGAGCGGCAACTGTTCGAGCTTCTGCAAGCACGTTCCTTCAAACGCGCCCCGGTCGGGCAGCCGTTTCGCCTCGTTTCCGGAGAACTCAGCGACTATTTCATCGACGGCAAAATGACCGCGGTATGCTCGGCCGGCGCCGCACTCATCGGCGAAGTGCTTTATCAGTGGACCAAGGATGATGCCATCGACGCCATCGGCGGCTTGCAAGTGGGGGCCGTGCCGCTCGCGACCGCTGCCGTCATCAGCTACCAGATGCACGGGCGGCCGATCGAGGGGTTCTGGGTCCGCGAGGAAGCGAAAAGCCACGGCACGCAAAAGCGGATCGAGGGCGGCCTGCGCGCGGGCATGCGCGTGGCGGTCGTGGACGATGTGTTCACGAAGGGCGGCTCGACGCTCAAGGCGGTGCAAGCGGTGCGCGAAGCCGGTTGCGAGGTCGCGGTGGTACTCGCGCTCGTGGATCGCTTGCGCGGCGCCCGCCAACTTTTCGAGGAGAATGGCATCCGCGCTTGCCGCAGCGTCTTCACCATCCGCGATTTCGGCATCGAGGTGCCGTGAGCCTCGTGATGGCTACAATCTCCTCGCCAAGTCTCGCGGTTGCTTCCCATTTCTGGAGGTTGCCATGCGTCGCCTGATTCTTGCGTGCGTCGTTCTGTTCGCCTGTTCGCAGCCCGCGCGGGCCGAGGAGCCCGATGCCAAAGCCATTGTAGCCAAGGGCATCAAGGCCGCCGGCATCAAGGACGACGGCACACCGCTCTTCGCCGCCTGGAAGGATGAAGGCGTCGTGACCATCGGCGGCATGAAGATCGAGTACAACGCCGACTTCTTTTTCCGCGCTCCCGACGCTCTGCGCTTCGACATGAACTTCGAACTGATGGGAATGAAGTTCAAGATGGCCAGCGGCACAACCAAGGATAAGGCGTGGGAATCGCTGAACGGCGAGACGCGGGATGTGGACGCCGAAAAGAAGGACTACGTGCGCGAGATGGTCTACCACTTCTGGGTGACGACCTTGACGCCGCTCGTCCGCGACAAGGAATTCAAGCTGTCGTCCGTCGTCGGCAAAAAGGTGGACGACAAGCCGGCGCGCGGCGTCCTGGTCGAACGCAAGGGCCGCCCGGTCGTGACGCTCTATTTCGACGAGAAATCCGGCTTGCTCGTGAAGACCGAGATGAACGTCAAGGACGAGTTCCAGGGATGGAAGGAAGTGCTCGAGGAGACTTTTTACGAGGACTACAAGGAGGTCGATGGCCAGAAGCAATTCGGGAAGTTGCGCGTCGTCCGCGGCGGAGCCACGTTCCTCGAAAGCAAGCTCACCGGCTTGAAGTATCAAGAGAAGATCGACGCGAAGCTATTCGAGAAGCCGTAGTCGATGTCGTTTAGGCAAGCTCCTTCCGGAAGGCGTGGATCTTGGCGGCGGCATCGGCGACTTGTTGTATCTCATCGGCGGAACCCAGCAGCACGGAGTGGTGCAGGGTCACGCAGCCATCGTGAGCGGCGGTTGCATTCTTCAGGTCGCTGCCGACGCGCAAGCGCGACGGCGACCGGCCGACGTGAAGCCCTGTGAAGCCGGCATCGAAGGCGATCCCCTCGCCGCGCATAGCACGGACGAACGTCTCGCGCGGCAAGCCGAACGCCGCCGCATCGTAGCGGAAGCCGAGCTTGTAATAGGCCGGCTCGGAATCGCCGACCACATTCTCCAGGGGAACAAGCCCTGGGGCGACCGCGGCAATCGCCGCCTTCAGCCTTGCGGCATTCTCGGCCCGCCGTCGCGTGCACTCCGGCAACTTCCTCAGTTGCGGGCGAAGCACGGCGGCCTGTAACTCGCTCAGCGGCGCCCACGGTTGGATGCCCCGGTTCAGCACGAGCTTGGCCCGTTGGAAGTTGGCCCGATCGCGGATCAAGAGCGCTCCTCCGCGCCCCGCCGTCAGCAACTTCGAACCGCCGAAACTGAGGGTGCCGATGTCGCCCCATGTTCCCGCCGGTTGCCCCTGAACTATCGCACGCGCCGCTTGCGCTGCATCCTCGACGACTTTCAAATTGCGCCGGGCCGCGAAGGCCATCACTTCGCGCATCGGCACGATACCGCCGTGCAAGTGCGAACAGAGGATCGCCTTGGTTCGCGGGCTATGGGCATCTTCGAGTGCCGCGGGGTCGAGGTTCCAGTTGCCCGGAGCGACATCGACCAGCACGGGAAACGCCCCGAGTGCATGGATCGAAAGGAAGTTCGGCTCGTAATCGTAAGCGGCCATGAGAACTTCGTCGCCGGGGCCGACCTGGAGCGCTCGCAGCGCCGCTTCGACTGCCACGGTGCCTGAAGCACAGGCGATGGCATGGGGAACGCCGTGGAAGGCGGCAAGTTCGGCTTCGAGGCCGGGAACCTGTTCGCCGTGGTAAAGCCCCCAGGCGGACGAGGCCGCGAGTTCCGCAAGTGCCGCTTGCACATCGGAATCGGCGCGCGGCCACGCCGGCGGTCCGTCCGGCCGCACCGGCGAACCACCCAACAACGCTGGCCGCTCCCTATCGCTCGCGGGCATGAAACACCGTCAATGTTCGATCCAGAACCACTCGGGCGGCGCCGCTTCGTACTTCGAATAAACGTCGTCGGCATCGATGGGAAGATGCTCGATGGCGGCGCCGGCGAGCGCCGCGACCAGCGCTTCCGCGGCCGGCGCTTCGAGCAAATAACGCCGGCCGAGGCGCTCCGCGCGGCGCTCGAATTCCACGGCTTCCGCGTAGACCTTCTCGAAGTCCGCCGGTTGCTCGCGCAGCATCCGCGTCCAGAAGGCGCTCAGCCGCGATTTGAACTCGCCTTCCGTCTCGCCGTCCCGCGACAGTATCGTCAGGCACAAGTAGTCGAGTTCCGCCATACCGCCTTCCGTTCGTTCGCATTCGCCCCGCAATATCGTTATAGCCGGACGAGTTGGCGAACCATCGCCGCCGCCGCCGATTGCTTCCGCCGCTTGCCTTCGCTACTCTGAACGCACGCATTTCGCCGCCCACTCGCAAAAAAGCCGAGGCGCGATTATGTCCGTGCTTACCGTCCCCTGTCCGGGGTGTCAGACGGTCTTCAAGGTGCCTGCCGAGCGGGCCGGGAAAAAGACGAAGTGCCCGAAGTGCGGCACGCTGTTCCGCATTCCCGGCGAGGAAGGAAGCGACTCGTCGTTCGACGGCGCGCATCTGAAAGCGGTCCATGCGCCGGCCAAGTCCAAGCCGAAAGCACCAGGGCTCAAATCGCCGCCCAAGCCGGCTGACGACGTTCCCATGGCCAAGCCGGTGGACGAGCGACCCGCCGCCGACCCGCTTTCATTCGACGACGACGAGTTGCCGGCGGTAGCGGCCGCGTCCGGAGATCCGTTTTCGTTCGACGCCGCCGCGGCCGCCGCGCCGCCGCCCAAAAGCAAGGCGAAGTCCAAGCCTGCCCTGCACGAACCCGCCAAGGCCGCCGTGCACGCCAAGCAAGCTTATCGGGACAAGAGCGGCGGCTTCGGCAAAGCAATTACCCTGGTCGTCGTGTTTGCCGTCGTGGTCGGCGGCAGCATCGGCGGCGTGATGATCTATCTCAATTCCCAGAAAGAGAACGAGCAGGCCAAGAACGACAAGTCCGAGAAGAAAGAGAAGCAATCGGAGAAGGCGCCGACGGAGGTCCCGAAAAACGCGAAGAAGGACGACTCCGAAAAGCCCAGCCGCGTGCAGCCCAAGAAGCGGGCCGCGCCGGCGCCCGGCATTCTCGCCCTCGCGCCCGGCAAGCCGATCGTCTTCCTTCCGCTGGCCGCCAAGCGAACTTTTTTTCAAGAACCGAATCCGTCGCTGACCATCATTCCGAACTTACCCGAGAAGGCTTCCTCCGCGTTCGACTTGGCCCGCAAAGTCTTCCCGCCCTGGAAGCGCGATACCGACATCGGCGTGCTCTGGCAAACCGAAGCGCCGTTCCAGGGCCTCGGCGAGAAACTGCACCTCGGCATCTACAGCCCGCAATCGGGCAAGGAATTCAATCACGTCGATCTGGAGGGCGACGGCTTGCCGGAACCGATTTGCGATCTGTCCGTCTCCGCCGATCTCTTCGTTCACGCCCATAGCGGCCAGAACAAGATCACCGTCTGGGACACGCGCAAGGGAACGAAGACGCTGGATGGCTTCAGCCCGTATGTCGGCAAAGCGGACCTTAAGATCGCCGCGGTCTACTTCACCGAACCGCCGGACACCATTCTGATTGTCAGTACGTCCGGGGTGGTGAGCGGCTTCAAGATCGCCACCAAGGAGCCGCTTGGCGGGGAATTCGCGCCGACGAAGGCCGCGGCGAAACCGCTTGTCGCTGGAAAGAGCATCGCCCCCGGCCCGGGCCGACAATCGGTGGTCGTCGTTTGCGGCGGCGCCCTTTACGAAGTCCAGGTCATGCCCGCCGTGACCGGCGCCATGCTCGCCGAGATCGGCGAAGTGAGCCGCGCCTTCGGCCTGGCGGCATCGGGCGCCGACCGCTTCCTGTACGTCTTCGAAACCGACGCCGACGGCAAGAAGGACAAAGGCCTAATGGTCGTCCGCCGCGAAGGCGGACCGACGGCGTATCGCTGGCCGGAAAAAGTGCCCGGCACTCCGGTGTCGGCCGGCTGGGTCGGCGACGGTCTCGCCATGATCGGAACCGATCGCGGCGACTGCCTCTGGTTCGAAGCGGAAGGGAACGCGTTCCGTCCCTTGGGGCTGGCAGTAACGCCGAACAACAAGGCCCGCCACGTCGCCGCCGACGGCCAGTGGTCGCTGTTGCCGGACGTGGCCGATCCGAAGAAGTGCCTGCTCGTCGGCTTCTCGCGGCCTCAGGAAGGCTTGCGCAGCGACGTGTTCGATACCGCCAAGCAACCGCCGACCGTGATGCTCAGCGAGAAGGGCCTTTTTAAGTGATGCCTATGCGAATAGCTCGGCGATCGGGCGGCCGGGATAAACGGGAACCGGTTGGCCGATGGGACCGGGGATAGTCGCATCGGTGGGGATTCCCATCGCGCGGTAAATCGTGGCGACGAGTTCTTGCGGCGTGGTCGGCCGGTCGCTCGGTTCACTGCCAATGGCGTCCGAGGCGCCGACAATGCGGCCACCCGTCACGCCGCCTCCGGCAACAATTGCCGTCCAGCAGTTCGACCAGTGATCGCGGCCGCCATTTGCATTGAACTTCGGCGTGCGGCCGAGTTCGCCCGTCGCGATCACCAGCGTCGATGCCAGCAAACCGAGCTCTTCCAATTCAATTAGCAGGCGGCTGAAGCCGCGGTCGAAGCTCGGCGCCACCGTGTCGCGAATGTCGTTCAAGTCCGTCCGCAGCGAGCCGCGATCGGCGTGGCAGTCCCACGACGGCGAATCGAAGACCGTGCTGTACATATTGACGGTGACGAATCGCGCTTTCGCGGCCGCGAAGCTCGCCGCGAGCCGGCACAGACTCTCGAAGCTCGCATACGCAAGCGCCGGCCGGAACGGCCACTGTTTGGGAAGGGGAAGGCCGCCGGAATCCTGGCCGTGGCCGATGGCGATTCCCGTAGTGATTTCGCCATCCGAGAGATGCCACCACGGCGGCATGCGATCGTTCGCGCCGAGCAGGTGACTGAGCACCGCGCCGACGTTCGGCCGCGCCGGGCCGTCGCGGAACAGGTGCCCGGAGTTCAACAGTTGCAACCCGGCCTCGTGGATCGGCGGCGCGTCGTGATGCATCCCGCGAATGAGTGTGAATTTGTCGGCGACCTTCGCCAGGTTCGGGAACAGTTCGCTCAGGTGCAACCCGGGGACGTTGGTGCGGATCGGGCGAAACGGACCGCGGATATCGCTTGGGGCGTTCGGCTTCGGGTCGAAAGTGTCGAGGTGGCTCGGGCCGCCGACGAGATTGATGAAGATGCAACTCTGGCCGAGCGGCGATCGGCTCGACCCGGCGGAGCCGCCGGGGACCATGAGACCGGTTGCCCCAGCCGCCGCGGCCTGCAAAAAATCGCGACGACTCGTGGCGGCAGCATTCATGGCGGCACTCGGTAGGAAGTTGTGGCATCATCCTACCGCCAACCGCCGACCGAGTCCAAACTTGATTGCATAGACCCAGTGGGATAGTGGATGTTTAAACCATAGAGGCATAGACCATAGAGAAGAAGAAAGCATAAGCTTAGACCTACAGCGCTGGGATTGGGCTTTCCAGCTCACCGTGTTTTATCCGAAACTCTGGGCCCCTAACTGGTTCCGGAGACCCTGGCATGGATGCCAAGACCCTAA
>DATNBQ010000141.1:0-4142 GCA_035571955.1 Urbifossiella sp.
GCCTCGCGACAACTTGGTGCCAGCGTGGAATTCACGTGCTGGAAACCCTTACGAAGAAGGCAGGTCTCGTAGGCTAAACAGGTACGCGGGGAGAGGCGGGGGCTGGTTCGCTCGATGGCATATGTTTTCAGAGCGCTACTAACCCACTTGCGGTGTGACTTGCTTCTCGCGGATCATGGCCTGGATGTGGCGGATTTTCGCCCCGATGAAGAGCACGTTGTAAAGGTCGAAGTCCAGGTTCGCGGCGCCGCCGGTCTTCACGTGCAAGTCGCCGGCCCCGAAGCCGAGCAGCCAGTGGCGGAAGAAATCGTTGCGCCGCTTGTCGAGCATCAGGGCGCTGGTGTCCACGGCGATCTCGCCGTCGCCGATCGCCTGGCGAATCGTCACTTGCCCCGGCGTCACGACCAGGTAGCTGTAGCGATCGTAAACGAAGAACGCGAACAGCCAGATCAGGAAGATGGGGATGGCCAGCGCGAGGTAGCCGCCGCCGTTGATGCGCACATCGAGGCCGCCGAGCCAGTTGAAGATCGCGTCCCACAGTTTCAACTGCGCGAACACCAGCGCCAGGATGATCAGAATGGCGATGGCCACGACCGAGGCGAGCCCGCGGACGGTGAGATTGGTCACGATGGCCACGAGAAGGATTGCGGCAATGAAGATGACGCCGTAGTTATTGCTGACGGCGACGTGCAAGTGCGGTTCCTGGTCGGCATTGGCGCGGGGTTGCGGCGGAAGGGGCTGGCCAGGCGGGGCCACCAGCACATCGCGCGGACCGGCCTCGCCGGGCACCACTTTTCCTTCTGCCACAACCGTTCCTTCCGGCACCACGGCCATCACATGGCCATCGGCATATGTGAGCGCGGCCATGATGAAGCCGCACAGCCAGACCGGCCACCAGAAGAAGAAGTTCGAGTGCCCGTAGACGCGGTAGCTGCGGGGAACCGGGGCGACGGCGACCGCGGGGACTGCAACGGGAGTTCCGGGGGGAACGGGGGGTGGAGTATCGACGGCGCTACTCATGGCGGGCTCCGCATTGCGAAAACGCGGAGCTCTAAGGGGCAATCGCCGTGCCGCTCTTTTTTCCGTTTCGCCCGATTCGCAGGTGTCCGTCAGAGCGATGACCCCTATATTGGTCGCAACCCGGTGATCGGGCTGAAGGTCGGCTCAGGGATCCGGGCTGTTTCAGGAGGAAGCAACGTGAAACGGATCGTTTTCGCTCTGGCGATGGGGATCGGCGCATTTGCCTTCGCATCGACGCCGGTGATTGCCGACGCCCCCACGCCCGGTTCGCAGCCTGTCGTCACGGCCCCAGGGACCCCGGTCGTTGTGACGGCCACCTCGGATGTCTACACGCCGGCGCCGGCGCGCCGCGGGCTCTTCGCTCGCATCCGCGATCGCCGCAACGCCAACAACAACATGGTGACGTACCCCGCTCCGGTCGTTCCGGTCGTTCCGGTCTCGCCGGCCCCGACGGCCGCCCCGACGCCGGTTCCCACCCCGATGCCGACGACGGTTTCCCCGATCGGCGGAGTCGTCACCGGCCAAAGCGGCGTGACCACGGCGAACTACACGGCGACCACGCGGACCGGGCTCTTCAGCCGGATTCGCAATCGCCGCAGTTCGAATAATTTCGTGCCGATGACCACGGTGGCGCCGATGCCGACGCCGGTCACGACGCCGATGAGCGCGGTGGTCCCCGCTTCGGGTATCACGACCGCGACGACGCCGGCCCCGACGAGCACGCCGGTTGCGATGACCAGCACCACAACGACCCGCATGGGGCTCCTGGCCCGCATTCGGGCGCGCCGCGCCAACTAATCGCGGTCCGGCGACAAACGAGAAGTTCACACGAAGGGAACCGAGAAAGCGATTTCTCGGGCTCCTTGGTGTGAACTTTCTTTTTGCCTTCGCGGTGAATCAGCTATGGAACTGGAAGCGGCCGGTCGACTCGAAGGCGTTCGGGTAATGGTGGATGGCGGGCGATTTCGCGCCGGGCGGCCAGGCCACGATGAGCACATCGAAGCGGACAGCAACGTCCTCCAGCAAGCGGTGGCGACACAGAAAGCGGAGAGCGGCGTCGGCGATCTTCTTCTGCTTGCGCTGGTCGATGGAAGCGGCCGTGCGTTCCAGGTCGGCGCCGGATGTGGAGCGGACCTCGACAATAACGAGCGTCGCTCCATCCAGAGCAATCAGATCGATTTCGCCGGCGGCGTCGGCGACGTTGGCCGCGAAGATGCGGTAGCCGAGCTTCTTGAGGAAGCGAGCGGCGGCGCGCTCGCTGCGGCGGCCGAACCAGCGCCGCCACCACGGCCAACGCGATAGGCGAACCGGTGTCACGGGGAGGGGGTCGCCGCGGGCGACTGCTGTTTTTCGAGAATGGCTTTGATGTCCGTCAGCGTATCGTTCATCCGGAAGATCACGATCAGCACTTCGCAGTAAATCCGGATGAGCAAAATGTAAAGCGGCGCGCCGATAACCAAGGCGGCCAGCGAGATCAGGATCGCGGCGCCGACTCCCGACATGATCGAAAGGACTAAGTAACCGAGCGCGACCAACACAATCACTGCCGTGAAGAACCAGAAGATGACCTGGATGATCAGCGGCACGATCATCTTGCGGAAGGCGAGGTACTCCTTCATCTGGCTGGGGCCCTTGTCGGGCCGCCGGCCGCGGCTTCGCCCCCGGTCGCCGTCATTGTCGTTGTCGTCGTCGTCGTCATCGCCGCGGCGGCCGCGGGGTTTGCGCGGGCGGCGCGGCGAATCGTCCTCGTCATCCCGGTCGCGTCCACGGCTCCGGGCGCGCTCTTCGCCGCCGCCCTCGAATGCGAACTCCGAGGCTGGAGGCGATGCCGACGCCGCTGCGGCCGCATCCTTGCGCTCGAGGCCGCGTTCGGTGACGATCAGGCGCGTCGAGCAGTTCTTGCACGTCAGCTTGCGGCCGATGTGCGCTTCGGTGATGTTGTAAGTGGCATCGCACTCGGGACAGGTCGTGTTCATGACGCGATCCCAGCAGATGGAACGTGCGTTTACTTCTTCTTGGCGGCCGCGGCCTCGGCTTCGCGCTTCGCCTTCTTCTTGGCGGCCGACTTGCTCACTTCGCCCTCAGCCGTCTTCTTGGCCGCCGTCTCCTGGGCCGCCTTGGCTGCCGCTTCCGCCGCCGCCTTCAAATCCGCGTCGATCTTGTGCTGCCGCTTCACGTCGTCCTTGATCTTGGTCGCCTTGCCGACCCGATCGCGCAGGTAATAGAGCTTGGCCCGGCGAACCGAACCCGCCTTCTTGATCACGATCTTGGCAATGCGCGGCGAATGGACCGGGAAAATCCGCTCCACGCCTTCCCCTTGCACCAGCCGGCGGACGGTCATCGTCTCGCTGACGCTCGAATTCTGCCGGGCAATCACGTCGCCCTCGAAAATCTGGATGCGTTCCTTGGCCCCGTCGAGGATTTTCTGGTGCACCTCGACGCGGTCGCCGATCCGGAAATCGGGCACGTCCGATTTGCGCTGCGTTTTTTCGACGAGTTGGATGGCTGCGATCTTCATGGCTCGTTCCTAATGGTCCGCGTTTCCCTTCGGATCGCGGCTGCGTTTTCGTTCTCGGCGCCACTGGGCGATGGCCTGGTGGTTGCCGCTGAGCAGAATTTCTGGCACTTCGAGGCCGCGATACTCGCGCGGCCGGGTGAAGTGCGGATATTCGAGTTGCCCCTCTTCGCTGTGCGATTCATCGACGGCGCTTTGTTCGTCGCCCAGCACACCGGGGATCAAGCGGAGCACGCTATCGATCACCACCATGGCGGGCACTTCGCCACCGTTGCAAATGAAGTCGCCGGCCGAGACCTCCCACGGGTTCAGTAGCTGGCGAATGCGATCGTCGAATCCTTCGTAGCGGCCGCAAAGCAGGAGCAAGCGCGGCTCGGCGGCCAGCTTCTCCACGGTCCGCTGCGTCAAGCGCTCACCGGCCGGGGTGAGCATCACTAGCTTGCCGGGCTGTTCGGCCTTGGCCTGCACCGCTTCGACGCAATCGATGACTGGCGGGGCCATCAACACCATGCCGGGGCCGCCGCCGAAAGGCCGATCGTCCACCTTTTGATGCTTCTCCCGCGACCAATCGCGGATGTTCCAGCGGTTCACTTCGATCAGCCCGGCC
>DATNBQ010000142.1:0-5026 GCA_035571955.1 Urbifossiella sp.
TGGTCAGGTTGCGAACGACGAGGAAGGGATTCATGCGGACTTCGCGGGTTCGAGTTCGTGCTTGCGCCGCGATTCGGGGAGTAAGCCGGCGGGCCGGAACCGCATCATCGCGATCAGCACCGCGCCGAAAATGCCGAGCCGCCAGGCACTGATTTTCATGTATTCCTTGCCGCGCAGGCTGGCGGGAAACTGCTGCTGCACGTCGGCGCGCTGGACCCATTGATCGACAATCGGCGTCAGCACCTGGTCGAAGCCGATGAGGAGAAAGACGCCGAGGATCACGCCGGGTCGATTTCCCAGGCCGCCGAGTATGATGCAGCAAATGGTGAGCATGGACCGATTGAAGTCGTAGGTGCTGGGGTTGGCCGTGGTCGTTTGCGAGACGCCGTACAGCGCCCCGGCGAGGCCGGCGATCCCCGCCGCCAGAGCGATCGCCGATAACTTCAACTTCGCCGGGTTCAAGCCCATGCACGAGGCCGCCAGTTCATCCTCGCGCATCGCGACCCACGACCGCCCCAGCCGCGATTGTTCGACGAAACCCAGGAACCAATAAACGGCCAGAAGCATCGCGAGGCACAAGAAGTAAAAGTACGGATAGGCGCTCCATTCCCTGCCCCACGCGGGACGAACCCGCATTGCCGCGAAGTTCGGATCGTGTATTCCGGGCAACAGAGTCGGCGCGATGAGTCCTAGCCCTTTCGTTCCATTCGTGATGTTCTCGAGATTGCGTATGACGTACACGGCAATGAGGCCGAACGCCATGGTGACGAGGGCGAGGTAATCGCCGCTGAGGCGAAGCGTGGGAGCGGTCGCGATGACGCCGATGGCCGCGGCCGCCCCGACCGAAGCAATGGCCGCGACCAGGAAGCTTTGCTGGAATGGAAACTGCGAGACGGTCAGGATGCCGGTGGTGTAGGCGCCGATTCCGAAGAAGGCCGCGATGCCGAGGTGAAGCAAGCCGGTGTAGCCGACAATGACGTTGAGCCCCAGCGCGAGCACCGCATAGATGAAGAGCGGAATGAAATCTTGAGCGGTGAGTGCGGCCTGGACTCCGGGAGCGAAAGGCAGGGCGACGAAGGCCGCGAACAGGGCAGCCGGCCAGTAGCCAAGCACGCGGCGAAGTTTCATACCTTCTCCCGCGTTCGCGTGCCGAGTAGACCGTTGGGGCGGAAGATCAGAATGACGACGAGAATCGCGAAGATGAGGGCTTCGCTCCAGGTTTCGCCGACGTACTTGCTGCCGAGCGAGCGGACGAGGCCGATGGCGATGCCGCCGAGCACGGCGCCGGGAATGTTGCCGATGCCGCCGAGCACCGCCGCCGTGAACGCATAGACTCCGTTCTGAAATCCCATCTGGTAACCGACGGTGTTGAAGTAAAGACCATAAACGACGCTGGCGATTCCGGCGAGCGCTCCGCCGATCGCGAAGGTCGCCGCGATCACGCGGTCGACGTGAATTCCCATCAGGGCCGCGGCGGTGGGGTTCTGAGCGGTCGCCCGCATCGCCTTGCCCAGCGTGGTATGGCGCACGAATGCCGAGAGCGCGATCATGGTCGGCACGGTGACGCCCAGCACCATGAGGTCTTGCCAGGTGATGCGAAGTCCGCCGCCGGCGAGGTTATCGTTGTTGACGAGATTGGGGAAGTTAACGTCGGTGGCCCCGCGCCAGAAGAGCCCGGCGTTCATGAAGAGGAACGATACGCCGATCGCCGAGACGATGGCCGTTAACTTGGGGGCGTGACGCACGGGCTTGTAAACGAAGCGATCCACGGCGACGTTGAGTGCGGCGCAAAAGATCGGCGCGGCGACCAGCATCGCGGCAATCGCCAGGATCGACAGGCCCGTGGACGGTGCGGCGAACGCGGCCGGCGCGCCGGGAATCGGCGCGGCGCCGAGCCAGATCGCGGTTTGCAGCGCGAAAAACGACCCGAGCATGAACAGGTCGCCGTGCGCGAAGTTAATGAGCTCGATGATGCCGTAAACCATCGTGTAGCCGATGGCGATCAGCGCATAAACCGAGCCGGCAACCAGTCCGATGATCACGAACTGCCCGAATTCCGTCATGCCCGCTCTCGGCTCCCCAAAGCGACACGGGCGGCCGGACCGCCCGTGAACCGCGACGTTCACCGCCGCGATCACTTCTTCTTATCGAGCACCACCTGGGGAACGAACTTGCCGCCGAGAATGCGGCTGATCGTTAGTTTCTGAATGGAAATGTCGCCGTCGGCGTCGAAACTCCACTTGCCGAGGGCTCCCTGGTCGAAATCCTTGGTTGCCAGGGCCGTGGCCAGCACCGCCTCGCGGTCCTTCCTGCCCACCTTGCGAACCGATTCGAGCACCAACTTCGCCGCCTCGTATCCATAAATGGAATAGGCCTCGGGGTCGCCGTACTTGGCCTGGTAACGCTTCACATATTCGAGGCCCGGCCCTTCGAGTTTGGGCCAGTCGACGCCGCCCATCGTGGCGTAGCAGTTGCCGAGATTGTCCGCGCCGGCCGATTCGATGAATGACTTCTCGTAGCAGCCATCCGGCACCATCAGCGGGCAGGCCAGGCCCACCTTGATCATGTCCTTGGCGATCTGGCCGCCCTTGCTCTGCGTCGTACCGCCGAAATAGAGCATATCGGGATTCTTGGCCTTGATGCCGGTCATCAGCGGCGTGAAGTCCTGCTGGCTCACGTTGATGCTCTCGTGCCCGAGCACCGCGATGCCGATCTTTTCGCATTGCTTGTGAAACAGCCCCGAGACTCCCTGACCGTAGATTTCCTTGTCGTCGAGGATATAGACGCTTTTGGCCTTGAGGTGATCTTTGGCGAAGTCGGCCCCCATCGGCCCCTGGGTTTCATCGGTGGGACAAACGCGACAGAAGGTGACGTTGCCGGTCGGCCGGAACTGACCGGGGATATCGTCCGGAGCGCCTTCGAACTTCTTGGTCAAACCGACCCAGGTCGTTGCGGGGGATACCTGCAAGAGCGGCGCTTTATTCAAGATCGGCATGGAGACCATGGCCGCGCCGGAGTTGTACGGCCCGATGAACGCGATGACATCCGGATCGGCCGCGGCCTTGCGGGCATTCCCCGATTCCAGGTCCGAGGTCCACGAACCGGCGGCTGCCGTCGCGTCGTCCAGGTCCAGGTATTCGATCTGCATGCCCGCGATAACGCCGTTGTATTCCTCGATGGCCATGCGAATGCCGTTGGCGATCGTGTCGGTTTGGCCCTTGGCGGAGCCGGTTCGCGGCATGCTGGAGATGATCTTGACGACGCTGGCCGAGCTATTGCTGGAGCAGCCCGGAAGCAGGGACGCGGCAGTCCCGCCGGCCAATGCCAGGAATCGACGACGATCCACGTGAGACTCCCGAATGTGTGCGGTGCGGTTCGCTTGGATGTAGGATAGCGGTTTCCACCCGACAACGCTACGGATTCCCCAGCTGCGTAGCCGGGTAAGTAGCTGGAAAGAAGGTTGGATATTTTTCCGCCAGGAAGATCGGACACCCGTTTCGATTCCCTGGCCGTAAATGGCCGCTGAAAAAATCCCCAACTGCGAAAATCCTCGTTCTTTTGCGGCGATAGAAATTTGGGGGCCGTTTTTCTTTTTTGTAAGCCGCCGCGCATTCGCCGTAAGTTCCCTGAGTGGTTGGCTTTTCGCGGCTCTTTTCGCTCGATAACGGCGCGGCCGCGCGGCCACCATTCACCTTCCAGTTTTGACGCAAACAGTGACCTTTCAACAACTTGCGAGTTTAACTGATCGAGGCCGCAGGCGGCTGAAAGTCGGCCATTGAAATGAGTCGCTTGCATGATGAATACTCCTCGCGGGAATTGAGCCGCAAGAAGCGTAACTTCCCCGGAAGAATCGTCAACCGATTGGTGAACAGGCCACGAAGACCTGACCGTATCCTTTTCTCTTGAGCTCGTGCACCGAACATCCATCGACGGTCCAAGGCTGAGCCGCGTTAGCGTTACCCACAATTGAGACGCTTAGCCTGCGTAGCCGCGACCCACCGGGGAGCGCGAGGGTCGCGCTCCCCGGTGGGTCGCGGCTACGCCAACAGTTCCAGCACGAATGTGACCGGGCCGTCGTTAACCAGTTCCACCTGCATGTCGGCGGCAAAGCGGCCAGTCGCCACGGGAATGCCCAGAGCCTTCAGGGCCATCACGAAGGCCTCGTAAAGCGGTTCGGCAACGGCCGGCGGGGCCGCGGTGATGAAACTCGGCCGCCGGCCTTTCGAACAATCCCCGTACAGCGTGAACTGGCTCACCACCAATACCGAACCGCCCACATCTTGGACCGAGCGGTTCATCTTGCCGGCGTCGTCCGCGAAGGCTCGCAGGTTAACGATTTTCTCGGCGAGGCCATCGATCTCTTTCTGGGTGTCGTTCGGGGCGATGCCGAGCAGCACGAGCCAGCCGATCCCGATTTCGCCGGTGACCTCGCCATCGACGGCCACCTTCGCTCGGCGAACGCGCTGCAACACCGTACGCATGGGGACGCCCTCAAAACTCCGCGCTGATATAGTAGACCTCACGCGTATTGCCAGCGGCGAATCACGGAGGCGAATTCATGGGGATGCAGGACTTTTCCCGGCACCAGCAGAAGATCATCAAGCGGTACTACGAGAACATCGACCAGATTTCGCTGCAGCGGCTGTCGGAGCTGGTGGCCGAACTGTACTTGGCATCGGGTAAGAAGCGCGAGAAGTCGTGGGAATCCGCCGCGGCGTGCATGGGAAAGCTGGGCATTCCGGCCGCCCGGATCGATCACATCGTGAAGGAAAAGAAGCCGGAACTGGTCGCCAACCTCGTCAGCGAACTAATGGCGAAAGAATAAGGCCTTTTCCGCGATGCGGGGTAATCGATGGAACAGCTCGTTTCGTTTCTCTCGGATGCGACCGCGACGCCCTACTTCGTCGTCAAAGGCATCCTCGCCATTCTGTTCGTTTGCACCCTGTGCGGCATGCTCGGCTCCATGGTAGTCGGCAACCGCATGGCGTTCTTCTCGGACGCCATGGCCCACTGCGCGTTCGCCGGG
>DATNBQ010000143.1:0-8275 GCA_035571955.1 Urbifossiella sp.
AAAAATATCCCTGCCGTAAAGCAGGGACAAGAGAACAAGCGAACTGAGAACTGACCTACCGAACTTTTGACGCCGCTTCCCGCAGAACATCCGCTCTGCTGCCGAGATGCGAGTAGTGTTTGTGGAGCATTGCTGTGCTGCTGTGCCCCAGTAAAGCCGCTACAGTTGCATCAGGAACGCCGTTAGCAAGGGCTTGCGTGGCGTAGGCGTGCCGATACCCGTAAGCGATTGCCTTCACGCCAGCAGACTTGCTTGCTCGCCGCATTGCCAAGCCGATGCCGTCTTTCTTCCAGGGCTTGCCACTGGCGTTCCGCAGCAACGAACCTTCCGGATACTGCTCTGCCAGTTCCTGAAGAATTGCCGCTGCCTTCTCCGTCAGAACGAGCAATCGAGGTTTGCCGGTCTTCTCTGCGGTTTTGTGTTCCCGCAGTTCTGCTATCCGATTGCTGAAGTCGATGTTCTTCGCTTCCAGTCGTGCGAGCTCTGAAGGACGGGCACCAGTTTCCCAGAGCAGCAGCAGAAGGGTTCTCAGCGGCTTTGAAGCCGCTTTGAGCAACTTGGCATGACCATCGGCAGAAATCGCCGCTTTCGCTCCACGGCTTGCTTTAGGCGGTCGTTTCAGTTCCTTCAGCGGATTGTTCCGCAGAATGCCCTTCGCAGCTGCCCACTTGAAAGCGGTTGAAATGCTCGCAATCAGATTGTGCCTGTGAGAGCTGCTGTAGTGCGGTTTGTTGGCGAACGAGTAGACGGCAGCAGCGGTCATGCTCTCGGCTTCCTTGTCGCCGTAAAGGGCTTTGAAGCCGTTCAGCAGTCCGCCGTAAGAAGCGTAGGTGTTCGCCTTCACCCTGCCTTCAGCATCCGAAAGGAACGCATCGCAGAGTTCCCGCACGCTTGCCGCTTGCGGCTTCACGGCTTTCGGTTTCGGTTCTTCCGCCATCTTGCGGTAAAACGCCTTCAGAGCGGCTTTCTCGTTCTCCCTGCCTTGGACGCCGAGCGAAACCTGTCTGCCTTCCTGCCAACAATACCAAGCATTCTTGACCTTCCTGAACCAAGGCTTTTCGCTGTCGTTCCGCATCGCAGTCGCCTTTCGGCGATGCTGATTCTGGGTGACCTGCTTTGGTGACCTTCACCTTGCGGTCATGCGGAACCGCTGGAAAAACAAGTTGCGGCGGTAGGATTTGAACCTACGACCTCCAGGTTATGAGCCTGGCGAGCTGACCGGACTGCTCCACGCCGCGATCACGTACTCAAACTATATCAACTCGCCCCCTCCGAGGAAAGCGTTGATCGCGATTTGTAGGGCGAGTGGAGCGGACCCACTGAGTTGCACGGGGCGCGCTCAAGCATATGTCCTGTCGTCAGAGCGGCTTGGGGTTCACGGCCAAACTCGGGAAACGCCCCTTCGGCTTGACCCTGACAGTCGGACCCTTGAGTTTGGGGTTCTTCACCCACTTCTTCCCACGCAGCGAGTAGGTCGTATACTCGAGCCGGCCGAAATGGCCGGGGGGCCCGGCAATCGTGGCCTTCGTGCTATTGTCCGGAAGTTCGCAAGTGAGGTCGAAGTCTTCCATTGCGTCTTTGAATAATTCGCGCAGGACAACGACGTCCGCTGGATTGGCCAGCTCGATCGTCTGACTGATTCCGACCTGGCTACCGGCCGTATCGAACAGCTTGATCTCGATGCGGTCGGCATTTGCCCCAGCGAAGTCGACGTGGAGTTGCACGGGCGGCTTTGGGGCAATTGCCAGTGCGCCCGCCAGAAGAATTGATGCGCTCGGCATCTCATAGCTCCATAAGAAGCCAGCTTCCAAATCAGGCCAGGGCGGCGCGGGTGCGCTGCACGAGCGGCGAGTCGTTTTGGCCCGATCCCTTCATCCAGAACAGGCTCGCCGCCAGGAACCGGCTCCGCCACTCCGGCGAAATCCGCTGGCAATCTTCGAGCACCGCCGAGCTGAACTTGTAATCGTGGGAATCGGTTCCCTTGAGAAAGATGAGGCGGCGCCCGGCATCGATCAGTTCGAGCTCGCTGCCCGGCTTATCGGCCAATAGCGCGAGCGCCTGCCGGGCGGCGCGGAGCTTGTCCTTGGTTAAAGTCGCGAAGACGGAGGCAGCATTCCTCGGGGAAGAGTCCTTCTCGGGTTCGGGTTCCAGCTTGTCGATCGCCACGTTCCCGAGTTTGCCGCTCTTCATTCGATTGAGGAATTGCGGCAGGAACGCAGCCGCCTGAAGGAGCATCAGCTTCCGCGTCGTATCATCGGCAGTCGTTTCGAAGGAATAGTGCAGGGCGTTGAGCGTGGTGAGGGTGTGCAGGCCGATGATGCCGGGCTGGCGCATGAGGAGTTCGCCGCCGGTGAGGAAGAGGGCGTCCCAGAGCGAACGCGGGGCGACGCCGCCGGCCAGCAGTGACACAACCTTGTCGCTGATCTCGGCATCCGAAGCCGTGCGGCCGGCGGCGAGCAGGTCGCGGGTGGCGGCAGAATCCACTCTACCCTGGCGCCAGCCCCCTGGAATCTTCTTGGCGAGTTCCAAATTGCGGCGGCCGGAGCGATCCGGGGTGCCGTCGCGCTTGGCCGGATTCTCCCCTTCGTGGGCAAGCAGCGCGAACGCCAAGGATCGCAGCACCGGTTCGGCGTGCCGCCAGCCGATGGTCTCCAGCAGGCGGAACGAATTCGCGACGAAGATTGCCTTGTGGCCGATGTCGCGGAAATCGCGGCAGCCGTAGCGGCAGAACAGTTCGAATAGTTCGTTCTTGGTGGCGGATTTTGCGAGGGCAGCGACGGCCGCATCCGCCGCTTCCACGTCCCAGTTATCCATCGACCGCGTGAAGGCTTCGCGGGCGGTGTGGCCCGCGGGCAGTTCCAATTCCCCGGCCGGCTTCATCCGCCAGCCGCCTTCCTTCATGTTCTGGGCCTGCGAGTTTTTAAAGTTGTCGATGGCCCAAAAGATCGGCAGCCAGCGTTCGCGGTCGGGGCCGGCGAGGCTCGCCAGGTGCGCCGAGTTCACGACGAGCACCGCATGGAACTTGAAGCCAACCGGCCGCGGCTGGACGTTGCGAACGCCCGCGAGGAACAAGGCCGCCAGCACATCGCGGTACGAGAGGCCGCCTTTGATGCGGGAAGCGATCGCTTCCAGAACCTTGCCGCGCGGCGTCTCTTCCAGGAGCCGCACGATCGGTTCGACATCCGGTTCGCACAAAGCGACGCCACTCACGCGGGCCTCGTACGCCGAGACGCTTGGCAAGGCATCCAGGAACCCGAGGGCCGTCGACGCGGCCAGAAACGAGCGGCGGTCGAAGTTCGCGGCCATAGCTTCTCTCCAGAAGGGATGGTGAGATTATATCCGCCGAGCAAGCCAAGTGTGTGACGCTTTTTAGGCAGGTAAAAGTTGATGTCGGGCACAGCCCGACCTACAAGGCGCCTCGTAGCCTCGTAGGTCGGGCTGTGCCCGACGATCTTAGCTGCGGAAGAAAGAATAGTGTGTGCGTCCTTGTTCCGCATTCCGCGTTCCGCAATCCGAATTCAAAAGACGAGGTAAAAGTTGATGTCGGGCACAGCCCGACCTACAAGGCGCCTCGTCGGTCGGGCTGTGCCCGACGTCTTAACTGCGGAAGAAAGAATAGTGTGAGCGTCGTTGTTCCGCATTCCGCGTTCCGCAATCCGAATTCAAAAGACGAGGTAAAAGTTGATGTCGGGCACAGCCCGACCTACAAGGCGCCTCGTAGCCTCGTAGGTCGGTCTGTGCCCGACGTCTTAACTGCGGGAGAAAGAATAGTGTGTGCGTCCTTGTTCCGCATTCCGCGTTCCGCAATCCGAATTCAAAAGACGAGCCCGGCTTGCAGGAAGAGCCCTTCCAGGGAGATGTTCGAAGTGCGCGTCGTCAGTTTGCCGACGCCGACATCGTCCACGAAACGCGGCTGGTTCACCACGTTCCAGTAGTTGGTGATTTCATAACCCATGCGGACGAAGACGGTGCGATACTGCCAGCCGCCGCCGATGCCCATGCTCGCCAGCGGCGCCACAGTGTGGATGTTGTAGGCCGTGTTGGCGTAGATCGTTTGCCCGCCGTTGTTGGTTTCCACGAGCGGGTTGTTGGATTGGCCGCTCAGCAAGCCGACGTTGCCGCGGGCATATAGATGGAAGCCCTTCCAGCCGGCCCACATCGCTTCGCCGCCGAAGATCGGCCCGAACCCCTGGAAACTGCTGTTCGCGGAGACCGTTGCGGCGTTGGCATCGATCCCATTGTAAACCGCATCAAACGATTGGCTAATGTTGGCGAAGCGCAGGCCGCCGGACATCCGCAGGGCCAAGTGGTCGTCCACGGCGAAACGCTTGGCCAGCATCATGTCGTAGACGTTGTAATTGAAGTTGGCCCTGGCCATCGCGGATTGAACTGTGTCGACGAGCCCCGGCTTGGTGAGCGTCGGAAAGACCGCGAACCCGGCGGGGGCGTGCAGGCAATCCTCGGCGCTCGAGTGGAAGTAGGTGTAGCCGAAGTAGGCTTCCCAGCCGGAGCCGCCGAAGCGGTGGCCGAGCTCGCCGCGGAAGCCGGGCTGCAGGTCGTAGTTCAAGGAAGCGACGTTCCCGCTCGGCACGAGCCCGGTCGCGTCGCTGGGGATGGCGAAATCGAGGGCCCCGCGGTGCGGTCTCATGATCAGCAGTTCCGCAGTGGCGAACGGTCCGCCTTCCGCCGGAGCGGCTGGCGTGAGGTGGCCGGGCATGTTGGGATAGACGGAGGGAGCGGGCGCATCGGCGGCGAACTGCGACGGCGTCAAGTCGCGGATCGGCAGATTGGGCGGCGGCGAAAGGCTCGCCGGAATGGGCGATGCATTGGCCGTGGGTGGAACGGGCGGCAGCGCGGAGGGCGGCTGAGCCATCGCCGCGGCCGCGATCGCCCCGCTCGCGAGTAGTGCCGCGACGCTCCGCCACCCTCCCCCCAGCATGGCAGCCCCTCACCCGATGGTTAAGGCCGCCTCATAACGAGAGGCATTTGACAGGGCAACCCCGGTTTGCAAATCGTACTGAAGGAATGGTTTTCTGCGGGCAGGGCCGTTGGCCGATAAGATTGATGGGGACGGCGGCGGCGCGGTATAGTGCGGAAAAGGAGATGATGATGCCCACGGGCCTCGATGCGATGCCCGAAGTGCACCTTCCCGACCATTACGACGTGATCAACGGCGTAATTGTGGAGCTTCCGCCCAGCAGCCTCTATCCTTCCGAAGTGGCGAATCGCCTCAGCGACGCAATCCATGAGTTTCAGGCGGTGAAAGCTCGAATCGGTCGTTTGCGGATGGACATGCAGTTTCGCTATTCTCTGCCCGAAGACCCGGCCCGCGCCCGCGATCCCGACCTCGCCTTCATTTCCTACCAGCGCTGGCCTGTGGATCGCCCGCTTCCCTTCCACGGCAATCCTATCGATGTCGTACCCGACCTGGTCGTGGAGGTAGCGAGCCCCAATAACGAAGCGGAGGAATTGCTCGCCAAGGTATTCGAGTACCTCCGCGCCGGGGCGCGATTGGTCTGGTTGGTGTATCCGCGCTTCCGCCAGATCTATGCCTATACCAGCGTTTCCGGGGCGCCGCGCGTGTACACGGAAACGGATTCCCTCGATGGCGGCGAAGTGCTTCCCGACTTCTCGACGCCGATGGCCGGACTATTCCCTCGCAACGCGGACGAGAAACCCGCCTAAGCGTTCTTTCGCGCAGCAGATCATGCTGAATCCGCGAAACCGTGCAAATAAACGTCCTCGCCGGAGGTGGCGATCTCAAGGTCGCTAAGTCGCAGAGCATCGGCGATGCGGTCGATGCCGATTCCCTTCACGGGCGACGGCGCCGCCTCCCCGCCGATGATCTTCGGCGCAACGAAGAGATGGAATTCATCGGCGCATCTGGCATCCAGGAACGCGCCGAGAACGTCGGCGCCCCCTTCCACCAGCACATTGGTCAAGCGGCGGCGACCCAGTTCCGCCAGCACCGCGTCGATTGAGAGGCCGCTGTCACTCGGGAGCAAGCCGACCACCTCGCAGCCATCGGCAGTCCAACCGGCCAACCGCTCGCGATTCCCTTCGGCCGTAAATACCAGCACCGGCGCCTGCCGGGCCGTGGAGCGAAGCTGGCACGCTTCCGGCAAGTTCCCGGAGGCCGATAGGACGATCCGTGCGGCCACACGCGGGCCGGGCGGGCGCGCCGTCAACAGCGGATCGTCCGCCACGACGGTTCCCCGACCAACGAGTATGCCGTCGACGCGGCCGCGCAATTCGTGCACCCGGCGCCGCGATTCTTCGCCGCTGATCCATCGCGAGTCGCCGCCGCGCGTCGCGATTTTGCCGTCCAGCGACATGGCCCACTTCAGGTGAATCCACGGCCGACCGGTACGTAGCAGTTTCAAGTAAGGGGCGTTCAACCGTCGCGCCGCGGCTTCGCAGATGCCGACGCTCACTTCGAGGCCGGCATCGCGCACTTGGGCGAGGCCGCCCCCGGCGATGTTCGGGAACGGATCGAGCATGGCCGCCACGACCCGGCTGACCCCGGAGCGGAGCACGGCCTCCGTGCAGGGCGGCGTCTTGCCCCAGTGGCAACACGGTTCGAGCGTGACGATGAGGGTGCCGCCGCGGGCGCGTTCTCCAGCCGCGGCCAGTGCCCGCACTTCCGCGTGGGCTTCCCCGAAGCGCTCGTGCCATCCTTCGCCGACGCGCTGATCGCTGGCATCGAGCACTACGGCCCCGACGAGCGGATTCGGCTCGACGCAGCCGCGGCCGCGCTCGGCCAAAGCCAACGCACGGCGCATCTCGGATTCGTAAAGCGAGGCATCCACGGATTTATTGCGAACCGCTGGGAAGAAGCTGGCTCTCTTCAATGTACGGCTCGTTGGTCTACCGGATTTAGGACGCCGGCTTTTCACGCCGGAGGAAGGGGTTCGACTCCCCTACGGGCTACTTGGATTCTTGGTTTCATTTATTCACAGAAAGGAGGCGGTGGAATCGGTAGATCGATCGGCCGGTAGTGTGTTTTGAGATAAGAGGGAGTCGGAGCACACCTTCGGCGTTGAAGTGCCGCGAGGCATCGGCCTCTCCCCGGACGGAACGCGGATGACAGTTGAGTGCTCGCCTGCCACGAACAGCAACCACCCGCCTTCCGGCGACCACGAGGGGATGAGGTGGACCGCTCGCCCGTCTTGGCGCCTTGTCGTTACGGCAAGTCAGTGCCACAACTCACTGTTGCGGCGGGGCGGCTTCCTTGATGACGGCGCCGTGGTCGTCCGAAAGGATCAGCACCGCGAAGCGCTGGATCGCCTGGCGCTCCGGCAACCCCGTCCAGGTCGGTTGCGGATTCAAAATGATACACTACCCAGAACTCTCTTCCTCCACATCTGCGATCCCGCCGGCCAGGCCCTCGATTCCCCCGCGCATCGCCCGGACCGAGCCGTCACCGTTCGGGGATCGAGCGCATTGATTGAGTGGACGCACCGGCGGAACGGAGAGGTTTCCGGGGCGCTGGGCGATGCCTGGCCGTCGGCCTTCCTCAACGGGAAGCCGGCCTGACCCCGAAGTGCTGTTTGGTCCCGCCGCGGTTCGACCGCGAAGCGTAGACCACCGAAAGAACCATCCCGGCGCCGACGTCGAGTGATTGCAGCAAGTGACGCCTTCGAAGAGCTACTCCGACGTTCGTGAATTTGCCGCGAATTGCCGGGTAGGGGAACTATTGTCTAAAGTTGGGAGTCCATGAGTGCGGTTCGGCGTGCCTTGCTCATGGGAAGCGAGCCACGAACCGCTCGATGGCCTCGCCGACCGCGTCCATCTTGGCGTCGGCCCCGGGATCATCGACCCGCGGGACGATGTCAAGGATCGCGGCCAAGCCGTCCTGCATGGCCGGGAACTCGGCCTCCGCCTCCGACCCGAGGAACCGGGTGTGGAAGAACCACCCGTAGATGCCGCAGGTGACCGACCAAGGCGCTGAGCCGCAGTCCCGCTCCAGCGTGATCCGCGACCCCGCGTCGTGCTCCTCGTCGCAGACGGTGACGCCGCCCTCGCTGCCGGGTTGGCCGAGCGTCGCACCGTTGTCGAAGGGCTTCCACACCCCGACGCCCTCCGCCGCCGAACAACCAGCTCAGCAGCCGGCTCACGCGGAGATAGGCGAAATGACACGCACGGGCTTCATTCGCGTGGCCGGTCTGCTGCAGCGGCTGGATACTACTCATGGCCTCCGGAGCGACGGGCCGCACCTGTCGCCAAGTATAACGCGATCACGGGTTGCCCCGGTCGCAGCGTGGATCTTTCAGCC
>DATNBQ010000144.1:0-6027 GCA_035571955.1 Urbifossiella sp.
CCGCGGATTTCGTACTCGGTGTCGAAGCCGGCGATCGCCGCGGCGTCGATGGTCGCTTGCCGCTGCGAATCGTTGAAGTAGGCCGGTACGGTGATGACGGCTTTGCGCACGGTGTGGCCGAGATACGCCTCGGCGGCTTCCTTCAGCTTGCGCAACACCATCGCCGAGATTTCCGGCGGAGTGAAGTTCTTGCCGTCGATGTCCACTTTCACGAGGTCGTTCGGCCCGCCGCTGACCTTGTATGGAACGAGTTTCTCCTCGCTTTCGACTTCGTTGTGGCGGCGGCCCATGAAGCGCTTGATCGAGTAGATGGTGCGCTTCGGGTTGGTAATGGCCTGCCGCTTGGCCGGGTCGCCGACGAGGCGGTCGCCTTTATCCGTGAAGGCGACGACGCTCGGCGTCAGCCGGTTGCCTTCCTGGTTGGGAATGACTTTGACTTCGCCGCCTTCCATCACGGCGACTACGGAGTTCGTGGTGCCGAGGTCGATGCCGATAATTTTTTCTTCCGCCATGACTCGCTCCTTTGATTTCGGGTGTCAGTTCGGCTCGCGGTGTCGGCCCGTCCGGTGAATGTAACCCATTATGGGGACGGGTTCAAAAGAAGTCGGTGGCACAGGCATTCTTGCCTGTGCGAGCTGGACTGCACAGGCAGGAATGCCTGTGCCACCAAACCCGCACGCTCGACGGCGCCGCGAGCCCGTTTTCTTGCTACAGGTTCGATTCGCTCGGATTTAGAAGGATTCGGCGATCTGGAATGAGAAAAAGCAAGATTCGTACCGCGATTGAGTTCAAAGCAACCGGCACGAGCAATACGCGGATGTATTTGACGCAAGATGTTATTTACTAGATATTTACGACATTATTGCACAGAATGCCAAAGTAGTGTATTGGCAATTTGGCATCCTTGGCATCCTGTGCCGAAATGGCAGTCCCGTCGGTTGGCCGTCAGCTGCCCGACCGAACTAAGTCCAATAATGCCATCCAGTTCGTTGACGCCCCCGCGCCGTGCCGGTACATTCTCTCGAATACCTTCTCCCGACCATCGGGTTTCCAAAACCATGACCCGCAAGAACGATTCGCCCCATCCTGAAAAAACCGCGGCGAACCTGAAGGCGCTGCGCGTGCAGATCGACAGGCTCGACCTGCAGATTCTCGAGCTATTGAACAAACGCGCGGCCATCGCCGGGCAGATCGGCAAGGTCAAAGCCGACCAGGGCGGCGAGGTCTTTTCCGCGGCTCGCGAAGAAGAAGTGCTCAACAACGTCATGAAGGCGAGCAAGGGGCCGCTCGAAGAAGTTTCGATCAAGGCCGTGTTTCGCGAACTGATCAGCGGCTCACGGGCCTTGCAGAAAGTGCAGAAGGTGGCGTTTCTCGGGCCGGAGTTCAGTTACAGCCATCTGGCGGCGCTCGAGCGCTTCGGCGAAGCGGTGTCGTACCTGCGCACCGGAACCATCTCGGCAGTGTTCGAGGAAGTCAGCCGCAAGCATGCCGACTTCGGCGTGGTGCCGCTCGAGAATTCCACCGACGGCCGCATCACCGATACGCTGGACATGTTCATCCAGATGCCGGCGATCAAGATCTGCGCCGAAGTTCGCTTGCGCGTGCACCATCACTTGCTGGCCAACTGCGAGCAAACGGAGATTCGCCGGGTTTACAGCAAGGCGCAAGCGCTGAGCCAGTGTCGCAACTGGCTGAGCAAGAACCTGCCGCACGCGTCGCTGCACGAGGTGTCGAGCACGGCCCACGCGGCGACGCTCGTGCAATCGGAGCCGAACGTCGCGGCCGTCGCCGGCCGCCAGGCCGCCGTCCGCTACGGCATCAAAATCCTTTACCACAACATCGAAGATTCACCGTTCAATGAAACCCGCTTCGCGGTGATCGGCCTTGCCGACAGCGCTCGCACCGGCAACGACAAAACGGCCCTGATGTTCCAGGTGCCGCACAGCCCCGGGGCGCTCGTCGACGCCCTTAGCCTGTTCAAGAGCAACAAGATCAACCTCACCTGGGTGGAGTCGTTCCCGTACCGCGAGGCGAAGGGGCATTACGTGTTCTTCGTCGATTTCGAAGGACACCGCGACGACCCGAAGGTGAAGAAGGCACTGACCGCGCTTGAGGCGTCGTGCGATTCCGTGTCGGTGCTCGGTTCCTTCCCCATGGCCCAAACCAGCGACGACTAAGCTTACCGCGACCCAAAGGGGAGCGCACTACTCACCCGTGGCCGAAACTTTCCGAGTCGGTTCCCGTTCGTCGTGCGCGCCGATCCAGTCCGATTGCGCCTCGACAAATGCACTTCTTTCGCCTATACTAAATTAAAGAATTAGTCCGCCCTTTTGAGCCGTGTATGTTTAAGCGTTCCCTGCAAATCGTGAGCGTTGCCGCTCTCGCCTTGATTGCCGTTGCCGGCTGCTCGAGCGGCGGTCCGCCGGCGTTTGACAAGCCACCCGTCCGCGTCGCCTGCACGACAACCATCGTCGCCGATCTCGTTCAACACGTCGGCGGCGATCGCGTTATCGTTGAGAGCATCATGGGCCCCGGCGTCGATCCGCACCGCTACCAACCGCTGCCCAGCGATATCCAGAAACTCGAATCGGCCCACCTCGTCTTCTTCAGCGGCCTGCATCTCGAAGGCAAAATGACCGATACGTTCGAGAAGTCGGCGGGACGGATGCGCGGCTTCGCTGTCACGCGGAGCATCCCCCGTGAAATACTGCGTCCGGCCGAGCCCGGTTCCGAAGCCCAGTTTGATCCGCACGTCTGGTTCGACGTGAAGCTCTGGATGAACTGCGTCGATTGCGTGCGCGAGGAACTGACGAACCTCGATCCCGACGGCGCCGCGATATATCGCCATAACGCCGACCGCTACCTCAAGGAGCTATCCACTCTCGATGCCGAGATTCGCGCGAAGCTGCAAACGGTACCGAGCAACAAGCGCGTCCTGGTTACATCGCACGATGCCTTCGGTTACTTTGGCCGGGCCTACGGTTACGAGGTTCGCGGCTTGCAAGGGGTCAGCACGGCCAGCGAGACCGGCAGCGCGGATCGCCAGCACCTCGCGCAATTCCTCGGCGAACGCCGCATCCCCGCGGTCTTCACGGAAACGTCCACTCCGCCGGAAGGGCTACTCGCCGTGCTCGAAACCTGTCGCCGCGATTTCCAGCATTCGGTTCAACTCGTCGGCGGCGACAGCGCTCTTTTCTCCGATGCCCTGGGCGACCCCGGCAGCCCCGGCGGCAACTATCCCGGCATGATCCGCCACAACGTCGACGTGATCGTGGGAGCACTGGCGAAGTGACCGCGCCCGCCATCGAAGTGCACGACCTCACCGTTGCCTACGGCGAGAAGCCCGTGCTCTGGGATCTCGACTTGACGGTTCCCGGCGGCGTGTTGATGGCTGTGGTCGGCCCGAACGGGGCCGGGAAAACGACGCTGATTAAGGCAATTCTCGGCTTGATCCGGCCGGTGGCAGGCCGCGTGCTCATGCACGGCAAGCCCTACGCACCACGATTGCGGCAAGCGGCTTACGTTCCCCAGCGCGGTTCCGTCGACTGGGACTTTCCCACCACGGTGCTCGATGTCGTGATGATGGGAACGTACGGTCGGCTCGGTTGGTTCCGGCGGCCGGGGTCGCGCGAACGCTCGGACGCCCTGGACGCGCTCGGCCGCGTCGGCATGGCCGACTTCGCGTCGCGGCAAATCAGCCAACTCTCCGGCGGCCAGCAGCAGCGCACATTCCTCGCCCGCGCCCTGGTTCAAGATGCCCCCGTTTACATCATGGATGAACCGTTCCAGGGCGTTGACGCCGTGACCGAGCGCGCGATCGTGGACATCCTGCGCGAACTGCGCACGCGCGGACGAACGGTGCTGGTCGTGCACCACGACCTGCAAACGGTCGCCGAATACTTCGACTGGGCGACGCTGTTGAACGTGAAGAAGATCGCGAGCGGCCCAATTGCCGAAGCCTTCACGGCGGAGCACCTCCGCGCCGCCTATGGCGACCGCGTGCTGTTCCCACAAACGGCCGGGCAAGTTTAATGTCCCCCAGCCATGGAACTCATCGAAGCGCGATCGCTGTTCTCGCCGGCCACGGGGTTCATTCGCCGCGGGGGCTTCGATTTCACCTGCAACCCCTACCTCGGCTGCACGTTCGGTTGCACCTATTGCTATGCGATGTTCTTGCCGCAGAACCGCCGCCCCGTCGCCGAATGGGGCCGCTGGCTGGCCGCCAAGCGGAACGCCGTGGAACTGGCCGAACGGCAGGCGCATAAAGTTGCCGGCCGCGCCGTCTACATGTCCAGCGTCACCGATCCGTATCTTCCCGCCGAGCGGAGCCTGATGCTCAGCCGCGGCATCCTCGAAGCGATGCTGCCGCATCAACCGCGGCTCGTGGTGCAAACCCGCGGGCCGCTCGTGGTTCGCGATATCGATCTCTTGCGGCAGTTCAAAAGCCTGCGGGTGAACTTCTCGATTCCGACCGATTCGGAGGTCGTTCGGAAGCGGTTCGAACCGAAGGCGCCGCCGCTGGACGAACGCTGGGAAGCCGTCCATGAACTGCAAGCCGCGGGGATCGCGATCGGTCTGTGCATTACGCCGACGTTGCCGATTGAGGATGTGGAAGGGTTCGCGCGTCGCATCGCCACATTGCGTCCGGCGGTTCTGGTATGCCAGGATTTCCACGATGCCGGCGGCCGCTTCGGCGCCGACACTGGGGCAGAAGCCCGGAAACTCCTGGCCGGTACGCCATGGGTCGAACTGGAATACCGCAACTTCGTGGCGCGACTCCGGCGCGACCAACCGGTTTTCGAAGGAGAGAGCGGCTTCTTCCCACCGACCGATGCTGAGGTCGTACAGGTTTGCGCTTTGTAGTGTGGGGCGGAGCGAGACAAGCCGATGCTTTGTCGGGTGTGGCCCAGGCGCGTCGTTTGCAACTACTGAAGCGGTGCACGTGGGCCTCACTCGACAACCGCTGCGCGGTTGTCTCGCTCCGATCCACCCTATGAAGCCCTGGCTCTGCATGCTCCGGAAAAGTCTCCTTTAGATGCGCGTGCCTTTGAGGAGCGCCTCGAAATACTTGGCCACTTCTCGTTCGAGGCTCCTCACGCGAACCAATTTGCCGGCCTTGGGCCAGGCACCGCCGCCATCGGGAAGATAGCAAAGTTGGCTGCCAGAGAATGTCTCCAGGAAGGGAATGGCCGTCGACGGATCGATCGAACCGCTCGGATCGACCCACATCCACGTTTCGGAAAGGGCGACGAGTTCGTCTCCGCTGTGTAGGCCGCCGGACATGTCGAAGCCATTCTCGCAGAAGGTGCCAATCACCCCGTAAACATGCCGGAGGAACGCAGGCATCCCGGCTCGCAAGCGTCCTTTCCGCGGCAAGCTGATCGCCGGCTCGCCTTGCCATTGAAAGCGGAAGTACGGTCGATATGGCGAATTGTCGCGCGAGAGAAACTGCAAATAGTATGGCCCTTCGGCGCAAGCCTGGAGCACTTTGCGAAGCCATTTCGGCGAGTCGGCGCCGGCGAGGTTGGCAAAGAACTCGCGCCCGCCGCGAATCGCCTGGATATCCTGTTTGGTCAGCGCGCTGCGGAGTTCATCTTGCAACTTTTGCACGTCTGGATCGTAGACCGTTACGACGCGTTGGATATGCATGGAATATTCCTTTTAGTGATTGCTTTACGATCTAAGTGATGATGTGGTCAGTTTATGCTTGCGCTCCCTGTTGAGTCCGGCTAAAATTCTGGATCGATTCTGATCTTGCCAGGTCGCGGCCGCGGTTGGTATGGGCGGCCATGAACGCAATCATCTCGCTTGTGGCGATCGGGATCGGCCAGCCCGCAGCTCCCTTGCAGTGTCCGGTTTCAATCGCGGCCAAAGGGGACGTCAAAGGCGGGCCGCCCCTCGTTCACACCTTCGAATTGACTCATCGCGGCAGCGGGATGCTGACCATCACCCGGGTGGACGCCGGCTGCGGCTGCATTCGGCGAGCGCTTTCGCGAGCCGCTCTCAAATCCGGCGAGACGGCGAAGC
>DATNBQ010000145.1:0-4075 GCA_035571955.1 Urbifossiella sp.
GTCCAGTCGTCGTCGGACATGTCCTTCCCGTCCGGGTTGAACCAGCTGACATCGGTAATTCCCTCGCCGCGAATGGAGCGACCGAGGAAGAATTGCCGCCGCTGCAAGACCGGCTGTTCGCGCCAGATGCGCGACGCCAGCACCGCGAATCGCAAAAAAGCTTCCTGCCGATCGTCCAGGTTCCAGTTGAGCCACGTCAATTCGTTATCTTGACAATAAGTGTTATTGTTGCCTTTCTTGGTATGGCTCAATTCGTCGCCGGCCAATAGCATCGGTACGCCCTGGGACAACATCAATGTCAAAAGGAAGTTCCGCTTCTGTTTATCGCGGAGCGCATTGATATTGGAATCGTCCGTCGGACCCTCGGCACCGCAGTTCCACGAATCGTTATTGCTGCAGCCGTCGTTATTCTCTTCGCCGTTGGCTTCGTTATGTTTGTCGTTGTAACTGACGAGATCATTGAGGCTAAAGCCGTCGTGGCACGTGATGAAATTGATGCTGGCGTACGGCTTTCGTCCGCTCCATTCGTAGAGGTCGCTGGAGCCGCACAGGCGGGTGGCGAACTCGGAGGCAGTGCCGCCGTCGCCCTTCCAGAACTTGCGGACGCAGTCGCGATATTTGCCGTTCCATTCGGTCCAGCCGGGCGGGAAGTTGCCGACCTGGTAGCCGCCGGGGCCCACGTCCCAGGGTTCCGCGATCAGCTTCACCTGCGAAATAATGGGGTCCTGGTGGATAATGTCGAAGAAGGCGCCCAGTTTATTCACGTCGAACAGTTCGCGGGCCAAAGTGGATGCCAGATCGAAGCGGAAACCATCGACGTGCATTTCCTTCACCCAGTAGCGCAGCGAATCCATAATGAGTTGGAGGACGCGCGGGTTCTGCATGTTGAGGGTGTTGCCACAACCGGTGAAGTCCATGTAGTAGCGGGGATCGGGCGACAGCCGATAGTACGAGGCATTGTCGATGCCGCGCCACGACAGCGTCGGCCCGAGATGGCTTCCCTCGGCGGTATGGTTGTACACGACATCCAATATCACTTCGATGGAGGCGGCATGCATGGCCCGCACCATCATTTTGAATTCGTTGACGGGGTTGAAGTTCAGGTTCGCCGATTGATAGCCGAAGTGCGGCGCGAAGAAGCCGAGCGTGTTGTATCCCCAATAGTTGGTGAGGCCGCGTTCGAGGAGGTGGCGATCGTTGAGATGTTGATGGACCGGCAACAGTTCGATGGCGGTGACGTTGAGGCCTTTCAGATGTTTGATGACGGCCTCGGAGGCGAGCGCCGTGTAGCTGCCGCGGACGTTCTCCGGCACTTCGGGATGCAGTTGCGTGAACCCCTTGACGTGCATTTCGTAAATGAATGTCTTGTGCCACGGGGTGCGCGGCGGCTTGTCGTCGCCCCAGGTGAAGGCGGTATCGACGACGGCGGCGAGGGGGGCGTGGGCCGCACTGTCCCGCTCGTCAAAGCTCAAATCGTCCTGCCCGATCGTATAGCCGAAGAGCTGGTCGTCCCAGGAAACGTCGCGACCGATGAGCTTCGCATACGGGTCGAGAAGAATCTTGTGCGGGTTGAAGCGGTGCCCCTTGGCCGGCTCGTAGGGACCGTGCACGCGGTAACCGTAAAGCTGGTTCGGCAGCACGTCGGGCAAGTAGCAGTGCCACACCTGGTCGGTGCGTTCGCGCAGTTCGATGCGTTCGCATTCGGAGGGCGCCGCCGCATTCTCGAAAAGGCAGAGCTCGATTTTGGTGGCGAATTCGGAGAAGAGGGCGAAATTCACTCCCGCTCCATCCCACGTCGCGCCGAGGGGATAGGGACGACCCGGCCAGATGCGCATAAACCCCTCGGGCAAGAAACGATGTGGGACCGGCTTGGACCTCAGCGAAGAGAGCAACTCGCGTACCAGATGCCGACAGAATCGCTCAATGGCCGAGGTGAAGAAGCATTTCCCGCTGGCGGAGGGCCTGCATGCGGCGAAGGCCGCCGCACAATTCCACGTATTCCGCAAACTCGCCGAGGCCAAAAATGTGATCGTCCAGGAACTGTTTGAATGCTTGTGGGTCTTTTTCCACTTCCAGCCATAGCTTCAAATGATCCTCGTCGGAAAAGTATTCGCCGGGCATGTTGCCGGGGAAACTGCCGAAGGGAACCTCGCAGACGGCGTCAACGCACAGAAAGGGAATTTGCGTGCGGTGCGGGTCGCGGCGCATTTCGTCGTGCGGCACAAGCCGTTCGCAAGTGATGATGACGCGTTTCGCCGCCCGCGCCAGTTCCACATCGGCGACCGACGTTCCCGTAAAGCGACAATTGCCGTAGCGATCGGCCTCGTGGACGTGAATCGCCGCGACATCGGGATAGAGCGCCGGGATGGCGGCCAGCTTTTCGCCGGTGAACGGGCATTCGAGCAGCTTGGCCGGGCTGTGGGCGAAGGTGTCGGTGCCGAGCAAACTGCGGGCGGGCACAAATGGCACGCCCATCGCTGCCGCCGTGAACCGCAAGGCCAGCGTGTAATTGGACCACTCGACGCAGGCCACGGCGCCAGATTCCATGACGCGGCGGGCGTGCGGCGACAGCCCGCGCGCTTCCAAACCGACGACGTAAGCGATGTCCACCTTGGCGAGCGTTTGGCCGCGGCCGGTCAGGTTGCCAGCACAAAGGACCTGGAAATCGTGGGTCGCCGTGTGTCCGGCGAAGGCGAGATTCTGCTTCCCCTGGCGGAGGATCTCGTGCAGCACGGCGCTGGGGATGCGGTTGACGCCGAAGCCGCCGGACGCGAAGTAATCGCCGTCGTGAACGAATTGCCGCACGGCATCGGCGACGGTCATCACTTTATCGATGAGGCCGCGCGGCTTCTGGGCGAACGCCGCCCGCGCCGCGTCCGAGTCCGGCCGAGAATACAACTCCGGCGACATCGAAGGGATTCCCGCTACGCGATGATCTTATCGACGACTTTACCATGCACGTCGGTCAGGCGGAAGTCGCGGCCGGCATAGCGGAACGTGAACTTCTCGTGATCGAAGCCGAGCAAGTGCAGCATGGTGGCATGCAAATCGTGGACGTGGATCGGGTTTTCGACGGCCTGGAAGCCGAACTCGTCCGTGGCGCCGATGGCCTGGCCGCCCTTGACGCCGCCGCCGGCCATCCACATCGAGAAGCCCCAGTGGTTGTGATCGCGGCCATTGATCTTGCCGGCGTTCGAACCCGGCGTCGGCATCTCGACGACCGGCGTGCGGCCGAACTCGCCGCCCCACACGATCAACGTCGATTCGAATAATCCGAGCCGCTTCAAATCCGAGATTAACGCCGCGATGGCCTTGTCCACCTGGCCGGCGAGGCGGCGATGCGAAATCTCCAGGTCGTCGTGACTATCCCACGGTTGCACGGGGCCGTGCGAAACCTGCACGAAACGGACCCCGCGCTCGACGAGGCGGCGGGCCAATAGCAGCGAGCGAGCTTGATCGCCGGGGCCGTAAGCCTCGAGCACTTTCTTCGGTTCCTTGGTCACGTCGAAGGCGTCGGCGGCCTCGGTCTGCATCCGGTAGGCGAGTTCGAAGGAGCGGATGCGGGCTTCCAACTGCGGATCGTTGGGCCGCTTGTCTTGATGTTCCGCGTTCAACTTCGCCAGCAGATCGAGTTGTTTCCGCTGGTCCGCCGGCGACGTGCTCTTGCTGCGAATGTGTTCGATCAGGCGATCGACGCTGGTGTTCTTGGTGTCGATGTAAGTTCCCTGGAAGATGCCGGGGAGAAAGCCGGCCTGCCAGTTCTGCGATTCAAGCAGCGGCATCCCAGCCGGGCACATGGTGATGAACGCCGGCAGGTTCTGGTTCTCGGTGCCGAGGCCGTAAGCGACCCAGCTGCCCACGCTCGGGCGAATGAGCCGGGCTTCGCCGGTGTTCATCAGTAGAAACGACGGCTCGTGGTTCGGCACATCGGCGTGCATGGAGCGGATGACGCAGATGTCATCGATGTGCTGGGCGGTGTTGGCGAACAGGTCGCTGACTTCGAGGCCGCTCTTGCCATACTTCTTGAACTTGAACGGCGACGGAAAGGCGGCGCCGGTGCGGCGTTCGGTGCGGA
>DATNBQ010000146.1:0-5007 GCA_035571955.1 Urbifossiella sp.
ACGGGAAGTAAGCTGACGCCATCAATCAGTGCAGAATCAGGGGGCTGACGCCCCCCGCTCGCCTGGAGAAACGTCGGGAAGAAGTCGATGCTGCACGCGAGCGTGTCCGGCGCCGTACCCGGCTTCACCGTGCCCGGCCAGCGGATGATCATCGGCACGCGAATGCCGCCTTCGTACAGGTATCCTTTCCCTTCGCGCAGCGGGCTATTGATGGTCGGGGCGAAGGGAGCGCCTTCGAGCGTCGCCAGGCCGCCGTTATCCGACGTGAAGATCACGATGGTGTTGTCGGCAAGCTGGCGATCGTCGATGGCCTTGACGACGCGGCCGACGGCATCGTCGAGGCTTTCGAGCATTGCCGCATAGGCCGGGTTGCTTTGCCGGCCATGGACCGGCTTGCCCGGATACTTGGCCAGAATCTCTGGCTTGACCCGCAGCGGGATGTGCGGCGCGTAGTGCGGCAGGTAAAGGAAGAACGGCTTGTCGCGGTGGGCGGCGATGAACTTCTCGGCCTCCGCGGCCAGGCGGTCGGTGATGTACTCGCCGTCCGGAGCGTTCTCCAGGCCGGGCATGACGCCGTTCTTGTTCCGGAACGGCGCGAAGTAACTGCGAGCGGTGCCGGTCTGGTCGCCGGCGATATTCACGTCGAAGCCTTGCCTGGTGGGCTCGAAGCCGGCGCCCCCGAGGTGCCACTTGCCGATTGTTCCGGTCGAGTAACCGCTGGCCTTCAAGGCCTCCGCAATGGTCGCTTCTTCCAGCGGCAACTGCTGGTTGATGACCGGCCGCTTCAGTTTCTGGTCCGGGCGATCGGCGCGGCCGGGCAGCCAGTCGGTCAGGTTCATCCGCTGCGGGTAGCGGCCGGTGAGGATGCTGGCCCGCGTCGGCGAACAGACCGGACAGGCCGCGTAGAAGTTGGTGAAGCGGGCGCCCTGTTTGGCCAGGGCGTCGATGTGCGGGGTTTTGTGATAAGTGCTGCCGTAGCAGCCGAGGTCGCGGCCGCCGAGGTCGTCCGCCACGATCAGCACGATATTCGGCGGCCGAGGGGGCTCGGCGGCTTGCACCGCGGCGATCGGCATCAGGAACATAAGCGCAGCGAACCAGCGGCGAATCATGGCGAGACCCTCGACGGCACCGTATCTTCTTCTTGGTATCTAACCGGCAATCGGCCGGCGAGCCAGGCACACCGTGGGCCGACGATTCTTCCAGCACACCTCATGTGGGCGTCGGGCACAGCCCGACCTACAAGGCGCTTTATAGGTCGGGCTGTGCCCGACAATTGTGACCTGGAGAATCATTGGTTCGCCAGGCTTCCTGCCGGCTTCAAAACGCCGCCCCAACCGATAAGTTAGCTTTCCAGCCCTTTCCCGCATCCAAGGGACTCGCCCGTGAGTGGACTCCTCGCGAAGAAGCCGCTGCAAACGTCGCTGGGCGAAGCGAAAGGCGACCATCTGCGCCGCGTGCTGGGTCCGTGGCAACTCGTGGCCATGGGAATTGGCGCGGTCATCGGCGCCGGCATCTTCGTGGCGACGGGAGAAGCGGCCCGCAACGTGGCCGGTCCGGCGCTCATGATTTCCTACGTGATCGCCGGCTTCGTCTGCTTGATGGCGGCGCTGTGCTACGCCGAATACGCGGCCATGACGCCCGTTGCCGGCAGCGCCTACACCTATGCCTACACCACGCTCGGCGAAATCTTTGCCTGGATCATCGGCTGGGATTTGATTCTCGAGTACGCAGTCGGCGCCGCAACCGTCGCCAACGGCTGGTCGAGCTACCTTCAGAAAAGCATCTTGCCCAAATTCGATATCGGCATCCCCGCGGTTCTGCAGTCCGCTCCACTTCGGTACGTCGCCAAGACCGAGACCTTCGAATTCACGGGAAGCCTTTTCAATTTGCCGGCCGTCGTCGTTGCGATCGCACTCACGGCGATCCTGGTTCGCGGCATCAAGGAAAGCGCCAATGTGAACGCCGCCATGGTCGCCATCAAAGTCGGCGCCGTGCTCTTTGTCATCCTGGTCGGGGCGTTTTACGTCAACCCGGCCAACTGGAACGATTTCGCTCCGTACGGATGGACGGGCATAAGCGTGTTCGGCCACCAGTTGGCCGGGGGAACGAACGAGAGCGGCGCCCCCGCGGGCGTCCTCGCCGGCGCCGCCATCATCTTCTTCGCCTACATCGGCTTCGACGCCGTCTCGACGCAGGCCGAGGAAGCGCGGAACCCGCAGCGCGATGTGCCCATCGGCATCATCGGTTCGCTCGTGGTCTGCACGATCCTTTACATCGCCGTGGTCGCCGTTCTCACGGGCATGGTTCCTTATCAATTGATCGACCAGAATGCGGGGGTTTCGGAGGCGTTCCGGCAGGTCGGCTTGCCAAAGGCCGAATTCCTGATCGGCGCGGCGGGCGTCGCCGGCATCACCTCCGTTTTGCTGGTCATGCTGCTCGGCTCGGCCCGCATCCTGATGGCCATGGCGCGCGACGGCTTGCTTCCCTCACTCTTCGCCCACGTCCACCCCCGCTACAAAACACCCTGGAAAGCAACGATCGCGGTGGGGATCGGCATCGCCCTCATGGCTGCCTTCCTCCCGCTCGGCTTTCTCCTGGAGATGACGAACATCGGAACGCTGTTCGCCTTCGCCGTCGTCTGCTCCGCCGTGCTTATCATGCGCTATACCAATCCCACGGCGCCGCGGCCGTTCCGCGTGCCGCTCATGCCCGTCGTCCCCATCCTCGGCATCCTCGGCTGCTTACTACTGATGTTCTCGCTGCCTTCCTACAACTGGTATCGGCTGTTCATCTGGATGGGCCTCGGTCTCGTGATTTACTTCCTGTACGGCCGCCGCCACAGTCTGCTCCGTCAACACCAACCCACCTGAGGTCGCTCATGCGTTTGCTCGTCGTTGTCGTTGCGGTTGCGTTCGCCGCCCCCGCTTTTGTCCACGCCGCCGACTGGAAGCCGCTCACTACCGAACTGCTCGCTTCCGAGAAGACCGGCTTCGGCGGACTGTGCGGCGTCGTCGTCGATCACGCCACCGGCAAGCTCATCGTCAATCTCAGCGATCGCGGCGTCTTCACGTCGAACGACCGCGGCAGAACCTGGCAACGGCTCGGCAAGGAGGCCTTCAAGGGCCGCACCGAAGATCCCGGCTGCTTCCTCATCGACCCCACTGGCAAGACGAAGCGGCTGCTCCTCCCGCTCGTTTACGGCGTGCCGATTTCCTTCGGCAACCTCGCCACCGGCAACTGGCGGACCGCCAACAAGGATTCGGTTCACGTCGACTGGTGTGCCGCCGACTGGACCGATCCCGAGATGAAGTTCCTGCTCGCGCTCAAGCACGAGTCGGGCGGAGTCATGCTCGTGTCCCACGATGGCGGCAAGAAGTTCACGCAGGTCGGCAAGGGATTCGGCCCGGCCTGGGTGTTCAATAGCGAGACGGCGGTGGCCGCGAAACTGAAGACGAAGGACAACCCGATGGGCGGCCTCGTTCGCACGACGGACGGCGGCAAGACGTGGGAAGAGGCCGGCGCCTTCACGCCGAACGCCATCACGCTGCCGCGCTGGCACGATGGGGCGCTCTACTGGCTCGCCGAGGGATCGCTGTACAAGACCGGCAACAAGGGATCGACATGGGCCAAGCTCAGTGCCGTCAAGGATGGCCGCTTCGGCCCCGTGTTCGGCAAGGATTCCAAACAGATGTTCGTTTTGACCAACGCCGGCATTCGAGAAAGCAGCGACGGCGGCGCGAGTTGGTTGGCGCCGATTCCCGCGCCGAAAGAACTGAAGGGCACTGCCGGCCTCACCTGGCTCGATTACGATCCCATCGCGGATGTGCTGTACATCATGAAAATGGGTTCGGAATTGTACGCCCTGACCCGCAAGTAACGGACAATTGCATGGACTTTCGCTTACCCAATCTCGGCGAAGGGATCGACTCCGCAACCGTCACCAGCGTGTTGGTGAAGGCCGGCGACACCGTATCCGCCGGGCAGAACGTGATTGCCGTCGAGACGGACAAGGCGTCGATGGAGATTCCGTGCGACGCGGCCGGCACCGTGGAACGCGTGGCAGTGAAGCCAGGCGACAAGATTCCGGCCGGCGCCGTGTTGTTATCGATTAGCCGCGAGGCGCAGCCGAGCGCGCCGCAACCGCAACCCGCGCCGCAACCGCAACCCGCGCCGAGCGCGCCATCCGCGCCCGAACCCCGTAACGGCGCGCCGGTGCCCGCGGGGCCCGCCACCCGCAAACTGGCCCGCGAACTCGGCGTCGAACTCCACCAAGTCTCGCCCACCGGCCGCGGCGGACGCGTCACTCTCGACGACATCAAGGGCTTCGTTCGCGGCAATCGCGGCGCCGCATCCCCATCGCGCGAAACCGCTGCCCCATTGCCCGATTTCAGCAAGTTCGGCCCGGTCGAACGCCAGCCCGTTGCCAACATTCGCCAGACGATCGCCAAGAACCTGACCGCCGGCTGGCGCACCATGCCGATGGTGACCCAGCACGACCTCGCCGACATTACCGAACTGGAGGCGGGCCGCAAGCGAAGCGTCGAAACCGCGGCGAAGGGAACGCCAAAGATCACCATGACAATCCTGGCAATCAAGGCCTGCGTCGCCGCCATCCGCGAGTTCCCGCACTTCGCCTCCAGTTACGACATGGCCGCCGGCGAATTGATCCTGAAGAAATACTTCCACATCGGCATCGCAGTAGATACGGAGCGCGGCCTCGTGGTCCCGGTGATCCGCGACGCGGACAAGAAGAGCATCCGCGACCTGGCAGGCGAAGTGTCCGCGCTCGCCGAGAAGGCCCGCGCCGGCAAGTTGGCCATCGACGAAATGCGCGGCGGCGTCTTCACGATCACCAACCTCGGCGGCATCGGCGGCACCGCGTTCACGCCGATCGTGAACGCGCCCGAGGTCGCGATCCTCGGCGTATCCAAGGCGGGCATGAAGCCGGTGTGGAACGGCAAGGAGTTCGTGCCGCGGCTGATGATGCCGCTGTCGCTTTCCTACGAT
>DATNBQ010000147.1:0-18735 GCA_035571955.1 Urbifossiella sp.
ATGAACGGCGGCACCGAAGGATCGACGTTGCCCTGGAGTTTGGCGATGACGCTGCCGATGCTCGGCCGCCCGCCCATCGAGGCAAGCGATTGTTGCGGCCAGCCGGTGGTGCACTGGTAGGCGTCGTGGCCGCCGCGCGCACCGACCACGCTGCGGAGGAACGCGAACTTATCCGCCATGCCGGCGATGCGGGTGAACGTCTCGCCGATCTGAATGCCCGGCACCTTGGTGGCGATCGGCTTGAATTCGCCGCGGATTTCCTTCGGGGCCTCGGTCTTGATCTCCCACATATCTTGGTGGGGCGGGCCGCCGCCGAGGAAGATGTTGATCACGGCTTTATGCCGATTGGCCAGGCTTCCCTGATTCCCTTGAGCGGCTTCGGCCCGATAAATGTCGGCCAGCGAGAGCGATGTCGCGCCGAATGCGAACGTGCCGATGCGCAGGAAATTCCGCCGCGAAACGCCATCGCAAAACCGCGTGCGGCCGAAGGGAATGTTCAACATTGCGAGTTGCCCCCGGGAGTGATGGAGGGGTGTTCAGGTGGGAAGACCGGCAACGGGCATATTCGCCCTGTTGAGACTAGAGTACCCCGGAACCACAACGGCAGCAAGAGAAAAGCCGGGTAGCGAACCCGATTGGGTAAGCGTCTTAATTGTGGGTAATGCCGACGAGGTTCAGCCTTGGGCCGTCGAGGGGCGTTCGGTGCGCGAGCCAATCGGAAAGGCTCCGGCCTTACCGCAATCGGTTGACGATTCTTCCGTGGAAGTTACGCTTCATGCGGCTCAATTCCCCCAAAGGAGTATTCATCATGCAAGCGATTTACACCAAAGGCCGGATGCAAGCGAATCACTCCAAAGGCCGGTTTTTGGCCGCCTGTGGCCTCGATTGGTTCAGGGCGGAAGTCGTGGCGGAACCGCCGGTTGCGTCGGAATGGAAGGTGAAATGGTGGCCGCGCGGCCGCGCCGCCGCCAGGCGAAACGAGCCGCGAAAAGCGAACGGCTCACGGCACTTACGGTGAATGCGCGGCGGCGTCGAAAAAAGAAAAGCGGCCTCCAAATTTTATTGCGGCGAAAGATCGAGGATTTCCGCGGTTGGATTCGGCCATTTACGGCCGGGCAATCGGTGGCGAGATCGGAGCGGTCTACAGGGTAAGAGGACCCCGATGGGAGCGGGCTTGTGGTCCAACGGGCTCCGACCTCCGGGCGGATAAAAATCGACGCACTTTCCAGCTGTTTACCCATCGCCGGACCATGTGCCGAAGCGGGAGCTTGTTTCGTCTCGGTTTGTAACGGAAATTCTGATGGGGCTTTGACGCCCGCGAGGCCATCGGCTATTCTAACTCAACACTCGCCGGATGCATTCGCTTCTCGGAGCCACGCCATGTTAACCTCTCTCGTCTTCGGGGCCGTGCTCGCCGCCCCCAGTGCTCCACTTCCGAAGGATGCCGACACGACTCCCGCCGGCCCGCCTCCGTGGATGGTTCGCCTTCAGGCCGATGCCAGCGGCCACGTTCAGTTGATGCTCTTCCGCAAGCAGAAGTTCACGCAGGCGCGGCAAGTCACCGAGACCGTCAACGGCAAGACGACCACCAAGATCGTCCACGAGCAGGTTGAACGCATCGGCCAGCAATACGTTCTCGTCGAGACCATGAACGCGAAATGCGTCACGGTTCGGGGAGTCGAAATTCCCAGCGCCACTGTCATGAAGCGAGCGGAAAAGGGGTTGACGGTTTATATCTCGGCGGACGGCAAACCGGTGTCGAAGTGCTGGCTGCGAATGATGGACCCCGAGGCGGTGATCGTAATGGCCGACGGCTTGCAGAGTTTGGCGGCGCCGCGGTCGCTTCAGCATCCAGAAGTTCCCCCGCGGTTGGCCCGCCTTGGCACCGACGCTTCCGGCAAAGTTCAGGTGGCGTACAACCCCGCCGGTCTCAGCAGCCCGAACAACATGGCATCCAACCGCGTCGTCTTCATGAACGGCCTGGGAGCGCGGCAAGTCATGTTCAACGATTACGCATACGGCTACTCGGGTAACACTACCCCCTCGGCCACCGTGGCGCCGGTCAAGTCGCTGGACCAGATCAAGTTCGAGGCCTACGATTTGACGGGCAAGCGCGTGGCCAAGGCGGAGGCGTTCAGGCAACTTCAAGCGGGTGGCTTCGCGCTGATTGCCGGCGACGACAGTGTACCGGATGCTGCATTCTTGAAGATGTATCGCGGCGACTTGTTGGTGCTCGTGTCGCCGGAACTGATGAATGTGCCAACGGGCAAGAAAGGTCAAGCGGGAATCGCGGCGCCGATCCCGTTGCCGGCCGTTCGCGCCGGCGCCGTCCGAGTTCTGGTTCGCCCGGCTGCCGTGTTGAAGGTCGCGCCCGTTGAAAAGAAGTAGGCCGCGCTCGGCTCCGCGGACTCCACCTCGCGGCTAATCGACGATTATCTCACGGCCGCCTTCACTGCCTCAATCGTGAAAGGGTCCGGCTTGAACTCCGTCTTCGACAGCACCACGTCGCGGAAGTAATACTGCGCCAGTAGCGATCCATCGGCGCGATACAGCACTGTACCGACCTGGAGCCAGCGCTCGACATCGTAGTACGCCGTGATGTGCGTCGCCCCGTCGCGCTCGGCGTTGGCCTTCGGATTCGGCGCCTCGTCGAGCGAAAATGAGTCCACTTCCGGAACCGCTGCGTTTCTGCGTATGGCGTAACAGGGCCGGCCGCCGACCTCTGCAGGGCTTTGCGTGCCGAGGAACTCGGCGTGCAACTGCCCGGCGGCCTGCCGCTTCTTCCACGCGTCGTAGGTCCGCAACATCCCCCGATAGAGCCCGGCATCGGCGATGCAATAGCGCGACGCCGCGCGAGTTCGTTCGCTCTTCGGATCGACCGGCATCTCCTTGAGGAATCGCGACGTGGGTCGATAGGCGATCATCTCGCTCTTCTTGCCGTTGGAAACGTAAAGCGTCGCCGCGATGTTGTTCCCGAACGGGTCGGTTTGGAAGCCCGATTCCCAGATCATGCGGATGCGGATGGCGGGCGCCTCTCCGGGCTTGGCCGGAAGTTCACCCGATCCGGTAAGGCGGATCAATTCGCGGTCGTGCAACTTCCCTTCGATGCGTTCCTGCTTGTCGAGCGTGCAAGTAAATCCCTTGATGCCTTCCTTTTCGTAGCGGTGCAGGCATGCCTCGAGCATGGCGACGGGATTGTCGCGGGCCAGTTGTTCGAACTCTTCGGGCGTGGGAAGTTGCCCCCCCTTGCTCGTGGGAACGACGGGTTCGCCCACTTCCTGAACGTCCGGATGCCCGAAGAACGATTCGTAAGCGAACCAGCCGGCAAGCGCGAGGCCGCCGAGAACGATAGCGGCGATTGCGATTCCCAGCCAGCGACGCTTCATTCCGCGGTCTCCGACGCCGGGCGACCCCGATGCCGTCAGTGTAGTTTTCTTCGACCGTGGGAAAAGCAGTGCGAAGTTCAGCATCGAAGTGCTCGCGGCGAGAGGCGGACTGTGTTTGTTCGACCGGGGACACTGGGCAACTGGAGTTGCCGTGAGCGATTGCCGATACAAGAGAGTGCGAACGTGCCGGTTGGGGCGGTTCGCGGGGATGGCGGCGATGAAGCGATTGCTCGCGGTCGGAGTAGTGGTAGCGATGGCGATGGGGCCGCTCCTGGCCCAACGACCGCACATCGATCCTCGGCCGCTCGTCTGGTCGGTCGATGGGGCCGGCGGCATGGGCGGTTGTTCGCACGGCCTCGCCCGCGCCAACTTGCAGTCCGGCCACCCCATCGAGCAGGCCGTCTTTGAATGGTCGCACGGCAAAGGGCGCGTGATTCTCGATCAGATCGACGCCAAGTATGCCCGGGCGCAAGGAAGCCGCCTGGCCGCCAAGATCATCGAGCGGAAGAAGGCCGAACCGGGGCGGCGCATGGCGATTGTGGCCCACAGCGCGGGCAGCGCCGTGGTGCTCTCGGCGTGCGAGATGCTGCCGCCGGATTGCCTCGAGCGGGTAGTCTTGCTGGCGCCGTCGGTGTCGTCGAACTACAACCTCGCGCCGGCGCTCCTGGCCCCGCGCCGCGGCATGGATGTCTTCAGCAGCAAGAAGGATTGGATCACCCTCGGCATGGGAACGCGATTGGTCGGCACGGCGGATCGGCACTGGAGCTCGGCGGCGGGCCGGAAGGGATTCCTTTTGCCGAAGACGGCCGTCGCCGACTGGGAAGCGAGCCGGTTGCGACAGCATTTCTGGTCCGTGGAGATGACGTGGACCGGGAACACCGGCCGGCACACGGGCGTCTATGCGCCGGCATTCCTGCAGAGCTATGTGTTGCCGTTGTTGGTCGCAAGCAAGCCGTAACAAAACTCACCACGAAGGCACAAAGTTCACACAGAGAGGCACCAAGAGAGAATTTTTGAATTGATTTAATTGTCTTCTTGGTGCTTCTCCGTGTGATCTCTGAGCCTTTGTGGTGAATCTTGTTTTGAGGACATGCCATGCGAACTTGGTGGCTGGCAGCAATAACGCTGCTGTTCGCTGGCGCGGCTCGCTTGCCGGCCCAGGAGTGCGACCGCCCAACGGACTTGCCGCCGTTGCTCGCGGTGCCGCCGTCGCCGATGCCGCCCACATCGGGGAGTCGCGGGCCAAGCGGCGACTACGACCCCAGCTACTTCTACCTACCCGAACGTGCACCGGAGAACGCTGGGCCAATCGCTTGCGGCCCCGCCGGCCGCTTCTGGATCACTCCCGCGCTCGAACTTGCCTGGATCAAACCGGTCAGCACTCCGAATCTCGTTCGCGTCGGCACACTAAACGGATCTGTCGCTTACGGCGGCCAACAGAGCACGCCGTTCACGCCGGGGTTCAGCGTGGCCGGCGGCTTATGGCTCAACTCGGAACAAACGCGGGGCTTCGATGCCAGCTTCTTCTGGCTGCCCGAGACCGGCGTGAACACTGTCTTCTTTTCGCACGGCTCGCCGCTGCTGTTGCCGACCGCGGGGGGCGGCGCGTTCCCGCTCGCCGATGCCGAGCATGCCGGTTCGTATCAAGGCGGGTGGAACACGCGCTTCGCCACGGCCGACGTGGATTACCGCAACAACCTGATCTGCACGCCGAACGCTCGCCTCGACGCTCTCATCGGCTACCGCTATGCGAACGTCGGCGAGGTCGGCGCACTCTACGGCAAGCGCGTCGGGCCCGGCGGGGAAATCGAACGCTTCCGCGACGACATCGACGCCGTCAACAACTTTCACGGCGGCCAGATCGGCCTCGCCGGCGAATACCGCATCGATCGGTGGTTCATCAGCGGCTCGGGGAAAATGGCCTTTGGGGCCATGTTCACCGATACCGATCTGGAAGGGAAGTTCCGGGTCAATGGCGTAGTGGCGCCGGTCGGCTTTTACGCCCGGCCCGGAGTGAACGGCACTCGCGAACACGCCAATTTCGCGGTGATGCCCGTGGTCGGCTTGACGCTCGGCCGCCAAATCACGGATCATTGCCGCCTGTTCGTGGGTTATAACTTCTTCTATCTGAGCAACGTAATTCGCGGCCCAGATGTAATTGACCCCACGCCGACCGTTATCGCCGCCAACCCACAGGCGCCGATCGCCGCGACTACGGTCCGCCGCGACGCCTCCACGTCCACTTTCTGGTCGCAATCGGTGAACCTGGGCCTCGATTGGCGATTTTGAACTCAAGATTAGCCGCGACCCGAAGGGGAGCGCGGGCCCCGCAGCGCATCCAGTGCCGCGCCGATGTCCGGGGAACGCATCAGCGATTCGCCGACGAGCACCGCCCGGGCGCCAGCGCGATGCAGCCGTTCCAGGTCCGAATGCGTGCGGATTCCGCTCTCGCTGACCACGATGCGATCGGCTGGAATTCGCGGCAACAGATCGAGTGTGTGCTCAAGACGCGTCACGAAGGTGCGGAGGTCGCGGTTGTTGATGCCGATAACCCGGGCCCCGCACGCCAGCACGCGCGGCAGCTCCTCGGCGTCGTGCAGCTCCACCAGCGTGTGCAAGCCGAGGGCCGTTGCCTCCCCCTGCAACGCGGCCAGTGAGTCTCCCGGCAAACACTCCGCGATAAGCAGCACCGCATCCGCCCCGGCCACACGCGCTTCGAGCAACTGATAGCGTTCCAGAATGAACTCTTTTCGAAGCACCGGGCAAGCCACGGCTCGCGTCACGGCCGTCAGATAGTCGAGCCTTCCTTGAAAGAACTGCGCATCCGTGAGAACGCTGATCGCGGCCGCGCCGTGGGCGGCATAAGCCGTGGCGATCGCGACCGCATCGAAGTCGGCGCGAATGACCCCCGCGGAAGGGGAAGCCTTCTTCACTTCGGCGATGATCTGGATGGAATTCGGTTGCGCGATCGCCGCTGTGAAGTCGCGGCACGGCGGCAATCCGGCGCAACGGCGCTCGAGTTCCGCCTCAGGAATGGCCTCCCGCGCCGCGGCAATCTCGCGCCGCTTCACGGCAACGATCTGATCGAGTATCGTCGGCATCGAGAACTCGGCAATGTCTCTTGGAGTTCTCCCGAGGCAGTGTCGGGCACAGCCCGACCTACGGGCGGATTTGTAGGTCGGGCTGTGCCCGACTCTTTTTTACTCCAAGAATGGTAGCGCACCCGTTCCGCTCAATCCATGCGTTAGATTATGGGTTCGCGGAGGTTAGTCGAAGGTGTGGAGGCGGCGTTGCCGCATATGCAGCGGGGCGAGCGGTAAGAAGAGTTGGCCGCCGAACCAGCCGCCGACGAAGCTGGCGATCAGGACCGCCATGCCAATGCCGAGCAAACCGATGGGATCGTGCGGCCCGTTGACGGTCAGGTTCATCCATGTGAGTAGATATTCTTCCGGTTGCGTGAAGGAGCCGTGAACGGTGCGCATGGCGGCGATGCCGATGCCGCCGAGGAGACCGGTGTAGATGCCGTGACGGACGCCGGCACCGGTGCCGGAGCCAGCGACGGCTCCGCCGAGGAGCACGGCCAGCGTCGCGATTTGCCAGCTCATAAACCGCCCTTGGCCCTGGCTCGTCACACGCAGCATGCCGCCGGATGCCTTCTCCGCGCTGTAGCGGGCCTTTTCCGCCAGCGTCATTCCGGCCACGATGAAGAAGGCCCCCAGCACCACGCGCCACCACACGGTTGGCCGCCGAGTGTCGCGCGGGGTATCGTCGTAGAGTGAAATGGAACTCGATCGCTTGACGAGCGGCGGTGGCAGATCGAAGGCAGGCACGGCCGGCCAGAACCAGGCGCCGGCGGCCCCCGCGATTGCCCCGATCACGGCCAGCATCACCGGCTGTAGCAAGAGCACGAGTTGCGTGGGCGGCGTTCCGGCGGCGACTTCGGCGCCGAGGAACGCGATGCCGCAGACGATCCCAACAAGGGCGCCGAGGCCGATGCCGCGCATCCGGCCCGCCGACGCCAGCACGGCCCCGAACCCCGCCGCCAACACCTGCAGTAGGAATACGGCCACCAGAGCTTCATCCGATTGCCACCAGCGTTCGACCGAAGAATGCAGGGCGAAAACGCTGCCCATGGTCAGCTTGCGCAAACCGAGGTAGCACCCCAGCGCGACGATGGTTCCGACGAAGGCCCGGCCGGCGGGCGTCGGGGCCAGCGGGGCGGGAGCGTCGCCGATAAGGCTTTCTTCCTGCGCCGTCTCTTCGGGCATTAACAGCAGGCCGCCGCACCGCGGGCAGCGCGAAACGCCCGTGAACGCCGAATCGCAAGCGGGACAAAACAGCAGCATGGATGGCTTGGGGTTGGACGGAGAGCGCACCGGCTCCTCAACTCAGCCTAGAACAGAATTCTCCCGTTTGCCGTGGGATTGTGCCGGGATGTGTTGACGGGCCGCGAATCGCCCCATAATCATGACAATTCTGGCGGACCATTCCCCGACCATTCCATACTTCAAGCCGTGCGTTCACGTCCGACTTCGGCTCTGGCCCGAAGCCGGCCCGCGATGTACCCAGGGACGACCTTAATGAACCCGTCCGACCCGACGTCCGAACCGCTGCTGTCGCATCCGATCGCCGTGGAACCGGTTCCCGAAGCAACAACGACCACGGCCAGCGACGTCACTCCGGCAAGCTCCGAAACAATCACCGCGGAAACCGCTGCCCCAAGCGAACCGACGGGCCCCGAACCGGCTTCATCGAACGAAGGCATGTCGGCGGTCGCAGCGCCGGCTCCGCCGCGCGAACCGGCTCTACCAGCGCAGCCCGTCCCCGCCGTGCCGCCCGCCCCGCAGCCCCACGACCTCAGCCGCATGGCCCAGGACCTGCAAATCCGCAAGGCCCAGGTCGAGGCCGTCGTGCAGCTGCTCGACGACGATAACACGGTGCCGTTCATCACCCGTTACCGGAAGGAACGCACCGGCGGCCTCAATGAAGACATCATTCGCCGCATTCAGGAACGCGTCCGCCAGTTGCGTCAACTCGCTGACCGCAAGCAGACCATTCTGAAAAGCATCGCCTACCAGGGCAAATTGAACGATGGGCTCGTGCAAGCCATCCTCGCCGCCGATTTCCCCAAACGCCTCGAAGACCTTTACCTGCCGTTCAAGCCGAAGAAGAAATCGAAGGCGACCGAGGCGCGCGAGAAAGGCCTCGCGCCGCTCGCCGAGGCCATCTGGAACCGCGATCCCGCCGTCGCCAAACTCGACGAAGTGCTGCCCGGCCTGGTCGATCCGGACAAGTGGCTGCTCAATGTGGACGAGGTGCTGGCCGGCGTCAAGGAAATCCTCGCCGAGATGGTGGCGGACGCCGCCGACGTCCGCGGCCCTTTGCGCAACTTCATCTGGGATGTCGGCCTCATCGCTGCCAACAAGGTCGAAACACTGCCCGAAGGGAAGGGGAAGGAATTCGAACCTTACGCCAACTTCAAGGAACCGGTCCGCGACATCCCGCCGCACCGCGTGCTCGCTATCAACCGCGGCGAGAAATCGAACGTCCTCCGCATCCACATCGACATCGACCGCGGCATCGCCAACGAGATCGCCGTCTATCACTTGAACTTCGCCGACCACCCGCATCGCGACCTGTTGTTGCCGGTGGTTTCCGATGCCTTGGAGCGGTTGGTGCTGCCGAGCCTGGAGCGCGAAGTTCGCCGCGAACTGACCGAACGCGCCCAGGATCACGCCGTGATGATCTTCGCGCGGAACCTCCGCAGCTTGCTCTTGCAACCGCCGCTTCGCGGCAAGAAAGTCCTGGCCATCGACCCCGGCATCCGCACCGGCTGCAAGCTCGCCGTCCTCGACGAAACGGGCAAACTGCTCGAAGATGCCGTCATCTATCCGCACGGCCAGCGCAAGAATGCCAGCGAAGCCAAGCGCAAACTCGAACAACTCGTCCGCAAGCATCAGATCTCCGTCATCGCCATCGGCAATGGCACCGGTTGCCGCGAAACCGAGCAACTCGTCGCCGACCTGATCGGCGAACTGGAACAGCGGCGCAATGGCATTTCGGCGAGTGGGAGTGTGAGTGCGAGCGGAACGAGTGCTCAAAGTGCGAGTGTGAGTGTGCAGAGTGGCGGAACTGACATCAGTTCCGCTGCAACAGAGGCGATTGCCTCCGCAACGACCAGTGCAATGTCCAGTGAATCGATTTCGACGGACACCCACGTCGCTTCCGACGCACACGCTCAGACCTTTTCCGATACGCACGCTCACACTGACACTCACACTCATACCACGGAGGTCCACGTTCCGCCTCCGGAGACCGTTGGCGTGGAGACCACGGGGGCGCCGCCGCCGGCCGGCGAGACAGTAACCACGGGCACGCCGAGTTCCCCAGCGCCTGTGGCGCCGGCCCCGCCGCCGCGCCCGGAGATCAGCCTCGAAGGGCTCGATGAAGCTCCGGCCGATCTCGCCTACGTCATCGTCATTGAGGCCGGCGCCAGCGACTACTCCGCCAGCCCGGTGGCCCGCGAAGAGTTCCCCACCCTCGACGCTACCACGCGCGGCACCATCAGCATTGGTCGCCGCCTGCAAGACCCTCTCGCCGAACTCGTCAAAATTGATCCCCAGCACATCGGCGTCGGTCTCTATCAACACGATGTCAAACCCAAGCACCTTAAGGAATCGCTCGAAGGCGTCATCGAATCGAGCGTCAATCAGGTCGGCGTCGATCTCAACACGGCCAGCGTTCCGCTGTTGCGCCACATCTCCGGCATGAACCAACTGGTGGCCCGCTCCGTGGTGGAATATCGCGAGCGGAACGGCCCATTCGCTTCCCGCGAACTCTTGCTCCGCGTTCCCGGCCTCGGCGACAAACGCTACACGCAGGCCGCCGGCTTCCTCAAGATCCCCGATTCCGGCGACCCGCTCGACACCACCTGGATTCACCCGGAAAGCTATCCAGTCGCCCGGCAAATCCTCTCCGACCTCGGCTTCGAGCCAGCCGACCTCCGCGACAAGGCCAAGCTGGAGGAACTGCGGGCCCGCATCGCCCAGGTCAACCCGATGGAAGCGTCCGCGGTCCTCAAGGTCGGCGAGCCGACGGTCCGCGACATCCTGGATGCCCTTGCCAAGCCGGGCCGCGACCCGCGCGAAGACGTGCCGCCGCCCATTTTCAAGAAGGGCGTGCTCAAAATCGAGGACATCACACCGGGAATGGAATTGAAGGGAACGGTTCTCAATGTCGTCCCGTTCGGAGCGTTCGTCGATATCGGCTTGAAGGAGAGCGGCCTGGTTCACATCAGCCAGATGGCCAACCGCTATATCAAGAGCCCATACGACGTGGTGGCGGTGGGCGACGTGGTGACGGTGTGGGTGATCGAAGTGAAGGGGGCGGAGAAGAAGATTTCGCTGTCGATGATCCAGCCGGGACAGGAGCGTCGCCCGCCGGAACGCGGCGAGCGAATGGATCGCGAACCGCGGGGCGAGCGCCGACCGGAAGGGCCGCCGCGCGATCGCGAACCACGCGGGCCCGGCGGACCGCGCGATCGAGGCCGCGGGCCGGGACCGGGTGGACCGCCGCGTCAGTTCCAGCGCGGCCCTGGCGGTCCGCCGCGCGGCGACCGCGGACCCGCCTCGGCTACCCCGCCCGCCGAAGGAGCGACCCCAAAGCCTGCCGTGCAGTTGCCGCCGCCGCCACCGCCCGTGAAGCGGCCGCCGCGACCGCCCAAACCGCTCCCCAACTTGACCTCGGAAAAGAAGACTGGCAAGGCCGCGCTCAACACCTTCGCGGAACTGGCCGCCTTCTTCAAAACCAAGGACGAACCGGAGAAGCCGCCGGAGCCGCCCAAACCCGAAGAACCGAAAGCGGAAGAGCCCCCTGTTTAGCCGCGACCCGAAGGGGAGCGCGTCACTCGCCCCAGAGGAGCACCGCGGCTTCCTGCGCCGCGGCCAACTTCTCCAGTGCCGCATCGCACGACGCATCCGCGGCGAACGGATCGAACCACTCGCACGGCAAGTCCCAAGCCCGCACGATCCGTTCCGCGTAGTGCGGGCAGTTGTCCGCCGTCTTTCCCACTTGCAAGGCCCGCCAACTGCGGATGCCGACCAGCAGTTTGAGCGGCAGCTTCAAATCGTGGACGACATTGCGAACCGCGTCGCCCGCTTCGAAGAAGCCCGTGCACTGAATCGCCACCAGTGGCTTCGCCCCACCAAGCATCAAGCCCGCCGCAATGCCTATCGCTTCCCCTTCCCGGCACGGCCGGATCGGCGCCAGCCGCGATTTCGCCAGCGCCTCGTTCCACGTCCCGAGATGGCTATCGGGTATCCACACCAGATGCGTGAAGCCGGCGGCTTCCAGCGCCGCGGCCACCGTCGCGCCCGCAATCATGACAAGGCCTCCAGTTGCCGCAGGATTCCCGTCAAAAGTTCACGATCGCTGTCCGGGCGGCGCGATCCGCGCGGATGCGGGGCGTCGCATTCGATCCAGCCGCGGAGTTTCAGGAACGTGGCGGCCGAGTGCTTGTAAGCCGGCACCGGTTCGCGGAACGCCAGGAACCCCAGGTATTGCAGCACGTCGTTGAGGGCGTAAAAGCGCGAGTCGCCGTCGCGCCAGTAGCGGTCGCGCCGCGCGAAATCATCCGGAGCAAACGTGCTCAGGCCCAGCAGATAATCGCTGCCGTACATGACCATGTCGATGCCGAGATCGTTGCCGGTGAGCACGCGGAAGTCCGGGCGAACGCGGTCGCGGAGGGCGAGCCGCTGCCACTCGAGTTCGCGCGATAGCGACGAATGCTTCGCTCCAATGCAAGCCTTGACGCCGAGCAAGCCGCGATAAGCATCGAGTGAATAAATGGCCCCGAACGGCGCGAACATCGTACCGAGTTCGAAGGCGATGAACGCGTCGCAGTGCTTGCCAATCGCTTCGTAAGCGGCGATCAGTTCCGACTCGGGGAGCGACGTGAGGCCGTAATTCTGGAAGATCACGGGAACGCCGCCATGACCGAGGATCGGTTCGATGGCGCGCAGGTAGGCCTCGAGTTGGAAGCGGTCGCCGGGTCGGTCGGCGACGAATGCCCCGGCCGCGAAGGGTCGCCCGGCGAGCACCGTTCGCGGCCGGTCCAGAACAGCCAGTCGTTCGGCGTCCGCCAGCAGGTTCACGTAGCCGGTATCCATGTTGACGGCGGGAATCAGGCCGGCCCCGGCAGTCCGTTCAACGTGAGCCGCGAAGGCCTGCCAGTCGATGGCGCCGGCCTCCGTGAAGGGCAACAGCACCGCCGAGTAGCCGACGATGGTCCGCCGCGGCCGCAGCATCGGGATCGGATCGATCATCCGGATAATGTAGGACTGGCGAACGCGAATGCCTTTCGCTCCCGGACGGTCGCGGCTCGGTTCCATGACCTCCGGCTCGCGAGTTCTTGCTTCACACCGTCCTTGACCTCGGGTATGCTCGTCCCATCAACCTACATCCGGGAGACGACGCCATGAAGAAGTTGGCCCTCGGGGGAGCCGTTCTCGCCGTACTCATCGCCACCATCAGCCTGTCGCAATCGCGCAACGCCGAACTCCAAAAGGCCGACGCCGGCGCTCTGCAAATCCAGTCCGAAGCCAGGAACCCGTGGACCAACCTCAAGCTCAACTCCGATCCGGAGCAGTTCCAGTTCGCCGTCGTCTCCGACCGCACCGGCGGCCACCGCAGCAACGTCTTCTCCAAGGCCATTTATCAGATCAACCTGCTGCAACCCGAATTCGTCATGTCCGTCGGCGACTTCATCGAAGGCTACTCAACGAAAAACGAAGTCCTCAACCAGCAGTGGAACCAGTTCGACGGCTTCGTGCGGACGCTCGAAATGCCGTTCTTCTACGTCCCCGGCAACCACGACATCACCAACAAAGTCGAAATGCAAAAGTGGGGCGAGCGCTACGGCCGCCGCTACTACCACTTCACTTACAAGAACGTCCTCTTCGTCGGCCTTTGCTCCGAGAATCCGCCCAGCGACATCAGCGCCATCGACAAGGAACAACAGGCCTGGTTGAAGAAGACGCTGGCCGCCAATGCCGGCGTCCGCTGGACGTTCGTCTTCGTGCACAAGCCGATCTGGACGGCGCGGAACCTCGCCAAGAACGGCTGGGGCGAAGTGGAAAAGCAACTCTCCGGCCGGAAGTACACGGTCTTCTGCGGCCACATGCACCGCTACCAGAAGTTCGTCCGCAACGGCAATAACTACTATCAATTGGCGACGACGGGCGGCGGCAGCCGCGTCCGCGGCGTTCCCTACGGCGAGTTCGATCAGGTCGCCTGGGTGACCATGAAGAAAGAGAAGCCGCTGATTGCCAACGTGCTCCTCGACGGCATCCTGCCCGAAGACCTGCGGCTGCCCGAAACGGATGAGCCGGGCGTGCAGCGAAAAATGCTGGCGACGCATCCGGCCGGAGGCCGCGTCACCGTCGGCGGGCAACCGGTCGCCGGGGCCACCGTCGCCCTGCACCGCTGGAACGCGGACACCGAAAAGTTCGTCAGCGTCTGCGACGGCCTCACGGATGAATCGGGCCGCTTCCGCCTGACCACGTACTCCCGCTTCGACGGCGCCCCGCTCGGCGAATACGCCATCACCATCGTGAAGACGGGCAAGAGCTACTACGACCGCGACAAGCAGGTCAAGTCGCCGTCGCCGATCCCGGAGGTGTTCGCCGCGGCCGCGACGACAACGCTGCGCGTGCCGATCCGCGAAGGGGAAAACGAGATGAAACTCGACTTGCCGAGCCGATGATTGAGCGCCTTCCTCTTACGGTGCTCGCCGATCCTCACGGAGTCCATGCGAGGCTCCTCGCAGTGGCTTCAGCATGCAAGCGCTGGTCGAGAGTCCAGATCGGAACGCCATCGAGAACCGCGGCCGCAAGGATTTGGACATCGCACCAGCTAAGTCCGAGGTTGTACAGTCTGTGTTGTTCAAGAAAGTCGAGTGCGTCTATCGCCGTGCATTCGCTAACCAGGGGAAGGCCTCGGAGCTCCGTCATCGTTTGCGGTCGGTTGCGAAGGCCACCCACCGCGAGTTCGCCAATGACGACGGGATGCGAGACGATTTCTCCCGCCACGGCCAAGGCAACGAGTTCTGGCACTGCAATACGGAAGTGCTGCACCCAGACGGTGGTGTCCACGAGAACGGGCATGGCAATTACGGCTCGGTGTGGGGCCGTTGCCGCGGCGGAACTTCCAGGTCCGGCATGGTTCCCCCGGCTGCGGCCAATCGGAGTTGGGCGGTGCGGGAACGAACCTCCCGTTCGAGGAGTCGCCGCATCAGTTCGGCCGGATCGTGAATGTTCGTGACCTGCTCGGCCGCTCGCAGCAACGCTTCGTCGAGTTCGATTGTGATACTCATGCGGCCATCCTACACCGGGCCCACTTCGAAACCAACCGTTCTCGTATCGGCTCTATTCGCTAAGCTCGCGGATGACGCGGCAAGGGTTGCCGGCGGCGAACACGCCCGCAGGGATGTCGCGGGTGACGACGCTGCCGGCGCCGATCACCGATTTGGAGCCGATCGTTACGCCGGGGCAGATAATCGCGCCGCCGCCGACCCATACATCCGAACCGATCGCGATCGGCTTGGCGTATTCCTGCGACCGCCGCAACTCGGCGTTCAGCGGATGGGTCGCCGTGTAGAGCTGCACCGCGGGGCCGAACATCGCGAAGTCGCCGATCGTCACGGAGCAGACGTCGAGGACCACGCAGTTGAAGTTGAAGAAGACGCGGTGGCCGAGGTGGATGTTGGTTCCATAATCGCAGAAGAAGGGCGGCTGAATCCAGGCGGTGTCGCCGCCGCGGCCGAGAAGCTCGGTGAGGATGCGGCGGCGCACTTCCCGGTCGCGTTCGCGGCTGGCGTTCAATTCCTGGCAAAGGTCGCGGGCCCGATCGCGCTCCGCGGATAGCTCCGCATCGAGCGGATCGTAAAACTCCCCCGCCAGCATCTTTTCTTTTTCACTCATAAAAGAAGCCCACCCGTTGCAATGGGTGGGCTTGGTTTAGTTGCCGAGGTCGCTGTCTCAGATCAGTTCTTCGACTCGGGTGCGGTCGTCGAGGATGTACATCGGGCGGCCGGCGCCGTTGTTGAACGTCATGGCCGGGTCGATGCCCAGGGCGTGGTAGATGGTGCTGAGCACGTGCGGCACCTTGTACGGGCGGTCCTTCGGGTATTCGCCCCGAGCCGAACTGGTGCCGATGGCCTGGCCCATCTTCAGACCGCCGCCGGCTATCATCGCGCTCATCACCGGCGACCAGTGATCGCGGCCTGCATCCGTGCTGTTGATCTTCGGGGTGCGGCCGAACTCGCCCCACACTACCGTGATCACGTCGTCGCCCATGCCACGGTCGTGGAAGTCCTCGATCAGGTTGGCGACGCCGCGATCGAGTACGGGCAGTTGCTGTTTGAGCGTCTTGAAGTTGGCGCTGTGGGTGTCCCAGCCGCCGTAGCTAAGGGTGACGCAGCCGACGCCGGCTTCGATGAGTCGCCGCGTCGTGAGGAACTGCTCGATGCCCTTGTAGCGGTCGCGATTCCGCACGTCTTCCTTCTTCAGGTCGAGGGCGTTGCGAACGACGCCGGAGGCGATCATGTCGAAGGCGCGGCCGCTGAATGCGTCCATGCCTTTCATGGTGCCGCTGGCATCGACTTCGCGGCGAGCGGTGTCGAAGCGGCCGAGCAGGTCCTGGCGGTCGGTCATCTTGTCGGCGGTGAGGTTGCCGGTGAGGCGGAGGTTTTGGACGCCCGGGCCTTCGGCGGTGAAAGGCCGGTGGGCAATGCCCAGGTAGCCGGGCTCGGTCCCGAGATTCATGCCGCGGAGGCTGACGAACGGCGGGACGTCGTTGTTCGAACCGCTGCGCAGCTTGGAAATCACGGAACCGATCGACGGATGCTGGCCGCCGGTCGCCGTGCGGTTCACCTGTTCGGTAAAGCCGGTCATGACATAGGAATCGCTGTGTTCGTCGTGGGCGACGACGGAACGGACGACGGAGAGCTTGTCCCACATGCGGGCTTGCCGCGGAAAGTGTTCGCTGATCTGCACGCCGGGAACGCTGGTCGCGATGGGTTTGAATTCGCCGCGGAACTCGGCGGGGGCTTCCGGCTTGAGGTCGTACATGTCCATGTGCGACGGGCCGCCGGGCAGATAGATCATGACGACGGACTTGGTCTTGGTGCGCGGCAGCGGGTCGTTGGCCGGCTGGCTGGCGCGAGCGCGAAGCATATCGGTGAGCGTGAGACCGGCCCCGAATGCGCCGATTTGGAGGAAGTTGCGGCGCGAAACGCCGTCGCAGAATTTCTGACGGCCGCCGAGAATGGTGAGCATTGGACCCCCGAGAACGCGGATTGGCAGGTATGAGGCGCGTTGGGAACGCGCCGGTAGGAGATGCGTCGCGCGGTGCGCCGCATCCAAAGCCGATGGTATCCGCAAGTTCCCGGCCACGCAATGGAAAAAAACTTCGGAATTCCCGGCGGTATCCGACTTTCGTATTCGATGCCGACCTCGGCGAGGAATTCGAATACGAAGTCTTGGTGTTCGATGAGACGCGGAACCGCCGGGTAGTCGCGGCCGTCGAGTTCGTCAGTCCCGCCAACAAGGATCGCGCCGAGCATCGCCGCGCCTTCACGGCCAAGTGTGCTGCCTTGTTGCAAAAAGGAATCGCCGTGGCGATTGTCGATCTAGTCACATCCCGTCACGCGAATCTCTACGTCGAGCTTTTGGACTTAATCGATAGGAAGGATCCGGCATTCGCGGCGAATCAGCCTTCCATTTATGCAGCGACCTGCCATCCGCGAACGATTAACAATCGCCCCGGGCGTGGAAACCTGGGCTTACCCTATGGAACTGGGCAAGCCGCTCCCGGAACTTCCCTTGCCGCTCGGTGGCGACGTCGTTGTTCCGCTGGAATTGGAGGGTTCCTACGAGGATACCTGCCGCGTTCTGCGGATCGCGTGAACGGATGCGGCTTGAGCCAATCTTTCCCATTTTTCGCGGATCGCGGCCCGAGCCGATTTACCGGCATCGATCGTTGGCGCAGCAGCAGGGTTTTCGATAGTGAGCGCTCTCAACCGCCGTTCCTTAACCCACGAACACGCCGCCCGAGTAGCCCGGTAGGGCATTGATCTCGAAGTCCGGGTTGATGTTGCCGGCCGTCACGTCGACGCCGCGGTACATGGCCGCAGTGGCGCCGCCTCCGTCGCCGGCGCCGACCAGGATGTCGGCGAAGTTGTCGCCGTCGATATTCTTGGCGGCCACGGGGATGCCGCCGCGATTGTTGGGGTCGCCGCCGAAGAAGTTAGCGAGCGGGGCGTCCACCGCGGCCACCGGCCCTTGCTGCAGAAGCGTCTTGCCGGAGACGACGTAAACCTGCGGCCCGCCGCCGGGGCCGGCGCCGCCGATGATGTCCGCGAAGCCGTCGGCATTCACGTCGCCGACAGCGACGTAGGCTCCATTGCGGAGGCTGGGATCGAAGAGGAAGAAGTCGCCGACCGGGTGCGCCAGGACGCCGCGGGCGAGCGCGGCGCCATCGAAGACGGAGATGCGCGGGCCGCCGCCGAACCCGGCCGAGACCACGAGTTCGCTGAAGCCGTCGCCGTTGATGTCGCCGATGGCGGCGCGGGCGCCGCCGCGGAAGCCCGGGTCGTTGATGCCGAAGAAGTTGCCGATGCGGTTGAAGTTGCCGCCGTTGAGCAGGACGACGCGCGGGCCGCCGCCTTGATCCGGCGTGATGGCGATCTCGTCGACGCCGTCGTGGTTCACGTCGCCGACGGCCACGAACACGCCGCCCTGGAACGTATCGAAGGGGAAGTAAGTGAGGATCTTCTGGCCGGTGTGGCCGTCGATCACCACGACCGTGGCGGTGATGCCGGGGCCGGTGCCGACGACGTAATCGGCCACGCCGTCGCCCGTGACATCGCCGACGGCCACGCGAATCCCGCCCGTGAACCCGCCGCTCGTCGGATCGACTTCGTTGTTGAAGCCCGGCGGGAACGGGATGAACGAGGTCAGCGGGGAGCCGTCGCCGTTGAAGATGCTGACGGTCGGGGAGCCGTTGTTGCCGGTGCCGAGGGCGAACGTGCCGGTGAGGTTCTTCGTCGGCGGAGTCGGCGGCGGGGCGGCCCCGACCACGATCGGCCCGCTATTCGTCGACAGCGGAGCGCTCGTCGCCGTGATGTTAAAGGTGCCCGCGGTGCTGAAGGTCACCGTGAAGCTCGCCGCGCCGTTCAGGAAGGCGACCGGGCTGACGGTCGAACCGTCGGGGCTCACCGTCACGTTGAGCGAGGTCAGCGGCACCTCGTTGTTCAAGGCATCGAGCGCCTCGACCGTGACTTGGGCGGTGT